>NZ_JBEXET010000003.1:0-292247 GCF_040606415.1 Streptomyces sp. NPDC005423
GTCACGTACAAGGTCGAGGCGACCCGTGTCGAGCAGCGCACCGACTTCGACAAGCTGATCGTCGACGTCGAGACCAAGCAGGCGATGCGTCCGCGTGACGCCATGGCCTCCGCGGGCAAGACGCTGGTCGAGCTGTTCGGTCTCGCCCGTGAGCTGAACATCGACGCCGAGGGCATCGACATGGGCCCCTCGCCCACGGACGCCGCCCTCGCCGCCGATCTGGCGCTGCCGATCGAGGAGCTGGAGCTCACCGTCCGGTCGTACAACTGCCTCAAGCGTGAGGGCATCCACTCCGTGGGTGAGCTCGTCGCCCGCTCGGAGGCCGACCTCCTGGACATCCGCAACTTCGGCGCGAAGTCCATCGACGAGGTCAAGGCGAAGCTGGCCGGCATGGGCCTCGCGCTCAAGGACAGCCCGCCCGGATTCGACCCGACCGCCGCCGCCGACGCCTTCGGCGCCGACGACGACGCGGACGCGGGTTTCGTGGAGACCGAGCAGTACTGATCGGTTGTTGCCGGTGGGCGTCCGCCCACCGGGTCCTGACCCCGGTACCTGATACGGCCGGGGCAGATACCAAGGAGAAGACACATGCCGAAGCCCACCAAGGGTGCCCGTCTCGGCGGCGGCGCCGCGCACGAGAAGCTGCTCCTCGCGAACCTCGCGAAGGCGCTCTTCGAGCACGGCCGCATCACCACCACCGAGGCGAAGGCGCGCCGGCTGCGGCCGTACGCCGAGCGTCTGGTCACCAAGGCGAAGAAGGGCGACCTTCACAACCGCCGTCAGGTGCTCCAGGTGATCACGGACAAGAGCATCGTGCACACGCTCTTCACCGAGATCGGCCCGCGGTACGAGAACCGTCCGGGTGGTTACACCCGTATCACCAAGATCGGTAACCGCCGTGGCGACAACGCGCCCATGGCCGTCATCGAGCTGGTCGAGGCGCTGACCGTCGCGCAGCAGGCGACGGGCGAGGCCGAGGCCGCGACCAAGCGCTCCGCCAAGGACACCGAGGCCCCCGTCGAGACCAAGGCCGAGGACACCAAGGCCGAGGACACCAAGTCCGACGAGGTCGTCGAGGACGCCAAGCCCGAGGCTGGCGCCGAGGAGTCCAAGGACGCGTAACACCGTCGTTGGCGGAAGCGGGCCCGTCCCTTCGGGGGCGGGCCCGCTTTCCCGTACCTGAGAGGATCCAGGGTGAGTGACGAAGTGCAGCCCGGTGACGTCCGTGTCCGTCTCGACCTCTCCTACGACGGGACCGCGTTCTCCGGGTGGGCCAAGCAGGCCGGGGGACGGCGGACCGTGCAGGGGGAGATCGAGGACGCGCTGCGCACCGTGACGCGGTCGGGGGCGACGACGTACGAACTGACCGTGGCCGGGCGGACCGACGCCGGTGTGCACGCGCGGGGGCAGGTGGCCCATGTCGACCTGCCCGAGGCGTTGTGGGCGGAGCACCGCGAGAAGCTGCTGAAGCGGCTCGCCGGGCGGCTCCCGAGGGACGTGCGGGTGTGGTCTGTCGCGGTGGCCCCGGCGGGGTTCAACGCCCGTTTCTCGGCGGTCTGGCGGCGCTACGCCTACCGCGTCACCGACCGCCCCGGCGGTGTCGACCCGCTGCTGCGCGGCCACGTCCTGTGGCACGACTGGCCGCTCGACGTCGACGCGATGAACGAGGCGGCCCAACAGCTGCTGGGGGAGCACGACTTCGCCGCCTACTGCAAGCGGCGCGAGGGCGCGACCACCATCCGCACGCTCCAGCAACTGAGCCTGGTGCGGGGCGAGGACGGGATCGTCACCGCGACCGTGCGGGCCGACGCCTTCTGCCACAACATGGTGCGCTCGCTGATCGGCGCGCTGCTCTTCGTGGGGGACGGGCACCGCGGCCCCGACTGGCCGGCGAAGGTGCTGGCGGCCGGGGTGCGTGACTCGGCCGTGCACGTCGTACGGCCGCACGGGCTGACGCTGGAGGAAGTCGGCTATCCCGCCGACGAGTTGCTCGCCGCGCGGAGCAAGGAGGCGCGGAACAAGCGGTCGTTGCCCGGGGGGCCGTGCGAAACCTGTTCCTAGCCCGTGGTGTTGGAGGTCATCCGTTGGCGGCGGCCGAGGCCTGGGCCTCGCCGCGCCGGCCGATCTGGCGGAACGCGAACTCCGCCAGGTCGTCGCCGGTGGTGAACACCTTGGTGTCCTTCGTGGTGACGTCCTTGCCGGTGGTGAAGCCGGCGGTCGTGAAGTAGGCGTAGCGGCCGTAGGAGTTGGTCGTCGTGCGGCAGACCGCGCTGTCGCAGAACGGCTTGACGCCCTTGCCGGAAAGGGACTTGACGACGCTCCTGGTGTCCGCCTGGTCCTTGGTCCTGGTGGCCCCGGCCTCGGTGTCGAAGACGGCCACGCCGACCGTGACGGCGACGTCGTCCTTGGTGTAGGTGACGCGTATGAGACGGGTGCAGCCGTTCGCCGTGAGCACCTTGGGGAGGGTCGCCTGGGCGACCGACGCGCAGCTGGTGGTGGAGGCGGTGGGCCCCTTCTTGTACACGGTCGAGCCCATGGTGAGCTGCGTGCCCGGGAAGAGGGTGTCCGCGCTCAGCGGCGCGGTGTCCTTCGCCTTGCTGGAGATGAACTCCTTGGGGTCCAGCGGCGGCGGGGCGCTGGTCGGCGCGAAGGAGGGACCGGTGCTCCCTCCCGGGAGGCCGGAGGCCCCGGGCAGCTGTGAGGCCGGCTTGTTGGACGCCTGACTGTCGCCGTTGTTGGCGGAGACGACGGCCACCGCCACGGCAGCGCCGATCGCGACGGTGGCGAGTGCGCCACCGCCGACGAGCAGCACTCGACGCCGTTTGTTGCGCGTCTCGGACGCTTCGGCGAGCGCCGCCCAGTCAGGGGTCCGGCCGTCGCTGCCGGTCCACGGCTGCTGTGAATTCGGTTTCCAGGGATCCCACTGGGACTGGGGTCCCCCCTGCCCAAAGCTCATGGGCCGCATCTTAGACGGGGTGAGGGGGGTACCGGCCCGCCTCAAGGTGCTCTGTCGCGGCCGGGGTTGAGACAAGGAGCACGGACAAAAGCCCTAACTCAGGGTGGTTGGTGCGAGAGGGCGGTCCGGGTCGGCGGGCGGTCCGCGTGGTGTCGCCGGACGTGACCGCCGGCTCCCGTGTCCCGGGGTTGAGGGCGGCGCCCGGCCCGGAGGACGGCCCGCGCGCTCGTCGCGGGGACCGCCCGCGCGTGGCTGACCGGGGTGTCCGTGCGTGTGACCGTCTTCCCGCCCTCCCGCCGCTTCCGCGCCCGACCCCGCCCGCCGCGCCCCGGGCGCCGCTGCCGGGCGCGGTCACCGTCCGTCCGGTCGGCCGCCGGGCCGCCGCTCGACGCCCGTGTCCCGCCGTGGGCCGAGACATCCGCCACACCTGCCGGCCGGAGGTCCCGGTTCCGTCCGATGGCGGCCGTACGGGTTCCGGGGCGGATCGGTCATACTGGAACCAGGAACACGCAGGATCCGCGGTCGTCAGGGTTGGCGGGGCCGCCGCCACGGCGGTCCGGCTCACCCAGGTCGGCATGGGCCCGTAACCCCGTTTTGACCCGTCCGGGCCAGCGCAGGTATCCTGCTTGTTCGTTATGTGTATTGGCTTGCTCATTCTCACGTGAGGGGCCCTTACACCGGTCCACCGGGCCGATGACCAGCGACCAGCACGCGGAATGCGTCACCGCAGTGCGGTCAGGGCTGTCGTGATCGTCTTCGGTGACCTTGTCAGGACCATTCACTGAAGAAGCGAAGGCTACGAACCGTGCGTACGTACAGCCCCAAGCCCGGCGATGTAACGCGCCAGTGGCACGTCATCGACGCTCAGGACATCGTCCTGGGCCGTCTCGCCACCACCGCAGCGACCCTTCTCAGGGGCAAGCACAAGCCGATCTACGCCCCGCACGTCGACACCGGTGACTTCGTCGTCATCATCAACGCCGACAAGGTGCACCTGTCCGGCAACAAGCGGACCCAGAAGATGGCGTACCGCCACTCCGGTTACCCGGGTGGTCTGCGCTCGGTCCGCTACGACGAGCTGCTCGCCAAGAACCCCGAGAAGGCCGTCGAGAAGGCCGTCAAGGGCATGCTCCCCAAGAACACCCTGGGCCGTCAGATGCTCGGCAAGCTCAAGGTCTACTCGGGCGACCAGCACCCGCACGCTGCCCAGCAGCCGGTGCCGTTCGAGATCACCCAGGTCGCGCAGTAGTTCCGGCCACACCCCCCTAAGACAGAAAAGAATCTGAGGAGAACCGTGGCCGAGACCACCGTTGAGCAGCCGGTCGAAGAGAACGAGACCGAGCTTGTCGACATCGAGAGCTACACCACCGAGTCCGAGGTGCCCGTCGAGGGCGAGTACACCTCGGAGTCGCTCGCGGGCCGCTTCGGCGACCCGCAGCCGGCCGCCGGTCTGGGCCGGCGCAAGAACGCCATCGCCCGCGTCCGGATCGTCCCGGGCTCCGGCAAGTGGAAGATCAACGGTCGCACCCTTGAGGACTACTTCCCCAACAAGGTGCACCAGCAGGAAGTCAACGAGCCCTTCAAGGTGCTGGAGCTCGAAGGCCGCTACGACGTCGTCGCCCGCATCTCGGGTGGCGGTGTCTCCGGTCAGGCCGGTGCCCTGCGCCTCGGCGTGGCCCGTGCGCTGAACGAGGCCGACGTGGACAACAACCGCGGCGCCCTCAAGAAGGCCGGCTTCCTCCGTCGTGACGACCGTGCGGTCGAGCGCAAGAAGGCCGGTCTCAAGAAGGCCCGTAAGGCCCCGCAGTACAGCAAGCGTTAAGCTCCGCTGCTGCACGTACGTCTTACGAGCCCGCTCGTACGTACCCCGAACGCCCCGGCGGCACGCCACAGTGCCGCCGGGGCGTTCGTTTATCACAGCCTGGGGCGTATAACGGCACAAGACGCTCAAAGGCTTGTGTGATCGGATGACCAGGCATTTTATGGCTGGACGCGGAAACCGACGGCTTCCTCAAGGAGGACAAGTGGGACGACTCTTCGGCACGGACGGCGTGCGCGGTGTCGCCAACGCGGATCTGACGGCCGAGATGGCTCTCGGTCTCTCCGTGGCGGCGGCGCACGTGCTCGCCGAGGCGGGCACCTTCGCGGGCCACCGGGCGACGGCGGTGGTCGGACGGGACCCGCGCGCGTCCGGGGAGTTCCTGGAGGCGGCCGTGGTGGCGGGCCTGGCCAGCGCCGGTGTGGACGTGCTGCTCGTCGGCGTGCTGCCCACCCCCGCGGTGGCGTATCTCACCGGCGTGCTGGGCGCCGACCTCGGCGTGATGCTCTCCGCCAGCCACAACGCCATGCCCGACAACGGGGTGAAGTTCCTCGCCCGCGGCGGCCACAAGCTCGACGACGTCCTGGAGGACCGGATCGAGGCCGTCTACGAGGAGCACCGCACCGGCGCCCCCTGGGACCGTCCGACGGGCTCGGGCGTCGGCCGGGTCCGGCACTACTCCGAGGGCTTCGACCGGTACGTCGCCCATCTCGTCGGTGTGCTCCCCAACCGGCTCGAAGGGCTGAAGATCGTCCTGGACGAGGCGCACGGGGCCGCGTCCCGGGTCTCGCCCGAGGCGTTCTCGCGGGCCGGGGCCGAGATCGTCACGATCGGCGCCGACCCCAACGGCCTCAACATCAACGACGGCTGCGGCTCCACGCACCTGGGGCTGCTCAAGGCCGCCGTCGTCGAGCACGGCGCCGACTTCGGCATCGCGCACGACGGCGACGCCGACCGCTGCCTGGCCGTGGACCACACCGGCGAGGAGATCGACGGCGACCAGATCATGGCCGTGATCGCGCTGGCGATGCGGGAGCGTTCCGCACTGCGCTCCGACACCGTCGTCGCGACCGTCATGTCGAACCTGGGCTTCAAACTCGCCCTGGAACGCGAGGGCCTGACGCTCATTCAGACGGGCGTCGGTGACCGTTACGTGCTGGAGGAGATGAAGGCGCACGGCTACGCGCTGGGTGGCGAGCAGTCCGGGCACGTCATCATCCTGGACCACGCCACCACCGGCGACGGCACGCTGACCGGCCTGATGCTGGCGGCGCGGGTCGCCGCGACCGGCCGTACGCTCAAGGATCTGGCGTCCGTGATGGAGCGGCTGCCGCAGGTGCTGGTCAACGTGCCCGACGTGGACCGTACCCGGGTCGACACCTCCGCCGACCTGGCGGCCGCGGTCGCCGAGGCCGAGCGTGAACTCGGTTCCACCGGGCGGGTGTTGCTGCGTCCTTCGGGTACGGAGCCGCTGGTACGGGTGATGGTCGAGGCGGCCGACATCGACCAGGCGCGGTCGGTCGCGGGCCGGCTCGCGGACGCCGTCAAGTCGGCGCTCGGCTAGGACAGTTGGCGGGTGCGCTCGCGGTGCCTGGCCCAGAACCACTTCTGGGCGAGCAGGGTGAGCGTGCCCGCCAGCACGATCCCGCCCAGGTTGGCGAGCAGCTGCCAACTGGAGCCCCAGGTCTGGGAGTAGTCCCGGTAGCTGAGGGCGACGGCCGCGTTGGCGGCGGCCGGGACGGTCGTCACCGAGATCGCCACACCGATCAGGGCGCCCGACTTCGCGGACGTCAGTGACAGGGTGCCCGCGACGCCGGCCAGCAGGGCGACGACGAAGGACATCCAGTCGGGCTTCCAGATGAAGGCGGTGTTGGGCCGGCCCGCCTCCACCATCGACTGCTGGAAGAGACCGAAGACGTCCATCAGCCAGCTGAACCCGATGGTCAGCGTCATGGCGGCCGCGAACCCGGCGAGCAGCGCCCACAGCGACCGCCCCACCGACCGCGCCGAGCGCCGCACCAGTCCCGTCGAGATCCCCGCGAGCGGCCCGAACTCCGGTCCCACGGCCATCGCGCCGACGATCAGGATCGCGTTGTCCAGCATCACACCGCAGGCCGCGAGCATCGTGGCGACGGACAGGAACGCGATGTAGGTGACGGTGAGGGTCGACTCCTCGTGGGTCGCGTCCGCCAGGTGTTCCCACAGCACCGCGTCCGCGCCTTCGCCGGGCGCCTCGTCCTCCGCCCTGTCGGCGTGCGCGGAGAGCGACAGACCGATGTCGTCGACGGCGATCGAACCGGTCCGGTCGAGCTTCAACGCCCGCAGCGCGCCGATGAGTTCGTCCCCCGTCTCGCGCGCCGCATCGCACAGCACGAGGTCCCCGGCGGGGTCGCGCGCGGCACCGGGCACGACGACGAGGTGCGTGGTGCCGACGGTCGACTCGATGAGCCGGACCACGTCGTCGGTGGTGTCGGCGGGGGAGATCAGGCGCAGGTGCAGCATGGGGGGAGGGTAGCCGTCACAGCTTGCGCAGACTCAGCCGCTGGACCTTGTGGTCGGGGCCCTTGCGGACGACGAGCGTGGCGCGTCCGCGGGTGGGGGCCACGTTCTCCAGCAGGTTCACCTTGTTGATGGTGCGCCAGGTGGTGCGGGCGTAGTCGAGGGCCTCCTCCTCGGAGACCTGGGTGTACTTGCGGAAGTACGAGGAGGGGTTCTGGAAGGCGGTCTCGCGCAGCCGCCGGAACCGGTTGAGGTACCAGCGCTCGATGTCCTCGGGGCGGGCGTCGACGTAGACGCTGAAGTCGAAGTAGTCGGCGAGGCCGACGCGGGTGCGGCCGTCCTTGCCGGGCAGGGCGGGCTGGAGGACGTTGAGCCCCTCGACGATCAGGATGTCGGGGCGGCGGACCGTGAGCCGCCGGTCGGGGACGATGTCGTAGATGAGGTGCGAGTAGACGGGTGCCGTGACCTCGTCCTTGCCCGCCTTGATGTCGGCGACGAACCGGGTCAGCGCACGGCGGTCGTAGGACTCGGGGAAACCCTTCCGCGACATCAGCCCGCGGGTCTCCAGTTCGCGGGTCGGGAGCAGGAAGCCGTCCGTGGTGACCAGTTCGACGCGGGGGTGCTCGGGCCAGCGGGAGAGCAGCGCCTGGAGCAGCCGGGCGACGGTCGACTTGCCGACGGCCACGGAACCGGCGACGCCTATCACGAACGGGGTGCCCGCCTGCGAGCCCTGCTCGCCGAGGAAGGTGTTGAGTGCGCCTCGCAGGCCGTCCGTGGCGCCGACGTAGAGGTTGAGCAGCCGGGAGAGCGGCAGGTAGATGTCCCGTACCTCGTCGAGGTCGATGACGTCGCCGAGGCCGCGCAGTTTCTCCACCTCCGCCGCGTTCAGCGGCAGCGGCGTCTTCTCACGCAGCGCCTTCCATTCGGCGCGGGTGAGGTCGACGTAGGGAGTCGCCTCCGGCTTGTGCCGGTGGGCGCTCCGGGGCAACGGGGAGACCGGAGAGATCACCCTCCATTGTTAACGGAGTTTGAACGGCCCGGCGGGTGGAGTACGTCACGCAAGGGGTGGCCGGCCGGGTTGTAGGGGTGCCTCCGGGGAGCGGGCCTCCTGGCGGGCCGTTCTCAGGTCCCGCTCTCGATCATGGCCGTGATTTCCGAAACCGGGCACGCGGTGCCGGGTTGGGGCGGCCTTCGGCGCCTAGGCTGCCGCACATGTGCGGAATCGTGGGATACGTGGGGTCGCAGTCGGCACTTGACGTGGTGATGGCCGGGCTGAAACGGCTGGAGTACCGGGGGTACGACTCGGCGGGTGTCGCCGTGCTCGCGGACGGTGGGCTGGCGGCGGCCAAGAAGGCCGGGAAGCTCGTCAACCTGGAGAAGGAGTTGGTCGACCGGCCGCTGCCGACGGGTTCGACGGGGATCGGGCACACCCGGTGGGCCACCCACGGGGGTCCGACGGACGCCAACGCCCATCCGCACCTCGACAACGCGGGACGCGTGGCCGTCGTCCACAACGGCATCATCGAGAACTTCGCCCAGCTCCGCGCCGAGCTGGCGGAGCGCGGGCACGAGCTCGCCTCCGAGACGGACACCGAGGTGGTCGCGCATCTGCTCGCCGAGGAGTTCTCGGCCTGCGCGGACCTGGCGGAGGCGATGCGGCTGGTCTGCCGGCGGCTGGAGGGCGCGTTCACGCTGGTCGCGGTGGACGCGGACGAGCCGGACGTGGTCGTCGGCGCGCGGCGGAACTCGCCGCTGGTGGTGGGTGTCGGCGAGGGCGAGGCCTTCCTCGCCTCCGACGTCGCCGCGTTCATCGCCCACACGCGGTCGGCGATCGAGCTGGGCCAGGACCAGGTGGTCGAGCTGCGCCGGGACGGTGTCACGGTGACGGGTTTCGACGGCGCTCCGGCCGAGGTCCGCTCCTACCACGTCGACTGGGACGCCTCCGCCGCGGAGAAGGGCGGCTACGACTACTTCATGCTCAAGGAGATCGCCGAGCAGCCCAAGGCGGTCGCCGACACCCTCCTCGGCCGGATCGACGCCTCCGGCTCACTGTCGCTGGACGAGGTCCGCATCCCGGTCCACGAACTGCGCGAGGTCGACAAGGTCGTCATCGTCGCTTGCGGTACGGCCTTCCACGCGGGGCTCATCGCCAAGTACGCCATCGAGCACTGGACGCGTATCCCCTGCGAGGTGGAGCTGGCCAGTGAGTTCCGGTACCGGGATCCGATCCTCGGTTCGCGTGCGCTGGTGATCGCCATCTCGCAGTCGGGCGAGACGATGGACACGCTGATGGCGCTGCGGCACGCGCGTGAGCAGGGTTCCAAGGTGCTGGCGATCTGCAACACCAACGGTTCCACGATCCCGCGCGAGTCCGACGCCGTGCTGTACACGCACGCCGGGCCCGAGGTGGCGGTCGCCTCGACGAAGGCGTTCCTGACGCAGCTGGTGGCGTGCTACCTGGTCGCCCTCTATCTGGGCCAGGTGCGCGGGACGAAGTGGGGTGACGAGATCCGGGCGGTGATCCGTGACCTGTCGCGGATCTCGGTCGAGGTCGAGCGCGTCCTCGAAACGATGGAACCGGTACGGGAGTTGGCGCGTTCGCTCGCCGGCAAGAACACGGTGCTGTTCCTGGGCCGGCACGTCGGATATCCCGTTGCGCTCGAAGGCGCCCTCAAACTGAAGGAGTTGGCGTACATGCACGCCGAGGGCTTCGCGGCGGGCGAGTTGAAGCACGGACCGATCGCACTGATCGAGGAGGACCTGCCGGTGGTCGTCATCGTCCCTTCGCCGCGCGGCCGTTCGGTGCTCCACGACAAGATCGTCTCCAACATCCAGGAGATCCGGGCGAGGGGTGCGCGGACGATCGTCATCGCGGAGGAGGGGGACGAGACGGTCGTCCCGTACGCCGACCATCTGATCCGTATCCCGTCCACCCCGACGCTGCTCCAACCCCTGGTCGCGACGGTCCCGTTGCAGGTCTTCGCCTGTGAACTGGCCACGGCGCGCGGCAACGAGGTCGATCAGCCCCGGAACCTGGCGAAGTCGGTGACGGTGGAGTAGGGGAACGGCTTCCGCCTGGTGCGGGGGGTGTGCGGGACCGCGGGACGGTGACGGCGCATACGTGCGCGGGAAGTGGCGGTGCGGAGAGGAACCGGCCCACGGGCCGCGGGCTCGACCACGAGGCGTACGCGCCCGTTGTGCATGGGCCGCGGGGCCGTTCGACTGCGGGGCGCGTGGCTGGACCGCCCAGCGGACGTATCCCCTGGTGGTGGGACCGGACAATCTTCCGGTGATCGCCGACGAGAGGACCATCGCCGAGCAACCCGCGATGGTCAACTACTTCCCTGGTCGCGGCACGGTCATGGAGAGGGCCTACCTCGAAGGCAAGGCTGAGGGCAAAGCCGAAGGTGAGGTCGCCGGGGAGGCCAAGGGGGTTCTGCGTGTGCTGGAAGTGCGGGGTCTTCCGGTCTCGGACGAAGCCCGTGAGCGCATCGTTGGTTGCACCGATCTCGACCGCCTCAACGACTGGCTCGACCGGGCCGGAACTGTCGACGGCGTGGAAGACCTGTTCGTCAGCGTCCCTGATGTCCCTGACGTCCCCGGTGCCCCCGGTGTCGCCGAAGGTGCCGCGCCGTGACTCTCGACCACCGGCCTGACGACCGGTTCGGCCAGCTGAGTCCGGAACTGCGGGAGCGGCTGGAGTGCCGCGCCATGGTCGGGCTGTTCTCCATGGCCATCGCCCTGGCCCCGGAGGCGGCGATCGCCCATCACCGCACCCTCCTGAACGAATACAGCCGAGACGAGTCCCTCGCGCTGCACGAGGTCACCTATCTGCGCTCCACGGCGGAAAGCTGGTCCGAGGAGTTCACGGAGGGCTGGTCCGCGGGCTTCGCCGAGGGGCGGGCGACGGCGGTCCTGAGGATCCTGCAGAGCAGAGGCGTGCATCTCACCGGCACCGACTGGGAACGCGCGTCACGGACTGCTCCGACCTGGCGACGCTCACCCACTGGCTGCGACTGGCCGCCACCGTCGAGGACGCCAGGGATCTGTTCACCGCACAGTCCGCTCCGTAGCAGGGGGCACGGCAGCGCCCCGGCCCCGGCTCTAGGCTGCCCGGTATGAGCATCATCGGCGTCGGTATCGACGTAGCCGAGATCGGCCGGTTCGCGGCGTCGCTGGAGCGTACTCCCGGGATGGCCCAACGGCTTTTCCTGGACAGCGAGTTGTTGCTGCCGAGCGGGGAGCGCCGGGGGACCGCCTCGCTCGCCGCGCGGTTCGCCGCGAAGGAGGCGCTCGCCAAGGCGTTGGGCGCGCCGGGCGGGCTGTACTGGACGGACGCCGAGGTGTACGTCGAGGAGAGTGGGCAGCCCCGGCTGCGGGTGACCGGGACGGTCGCGGCGCGGGCGGCGGAACTGGGGGTGCGGTCCTGGCACGTCTCGCTGAGCCATGACGCCGGAGTGGCGTCGGCCGTGGTGATCGCGGAGGGTTGAGGGCGGGCCGCGGGTGCGTCGGGGGCGGGTTCCGGGGCAGACTCGGTGCCATGCGTACTGCGTACAGCGTGGAGACGGTCAGGGCGGCTGAGCGGGAGCAGATGGCGTCGCTCCCGGACGGGACGTTGATGCGGCGGGCGGTCGCCGGACTCGCCGCCGTCTGCGCCCAGTTGCTGGGGCGGGTCTACGGCGGCCGGGTCGTCCTGCTGGTCGGCAGCGGGGACAACGGCGGGGACGCCCTCTACGCGGGCGCCCGGCTGGCCCGGCGGGGCGCCGGCGTCACGGCCGTACTGCTCTCGCCCGAGCGCACCCACCCGGGCGGCCTCGCCGCGCTCCGGCGCGCGGGGGGCCGTACGGTCTCCCCGGCGCATGCCGGTCCGGTACTGGCGCGGGCCGATCTCGTCGTCGACGGAATCGTCGGGATCGGCGGCAGGGGCGGGCTGCGGCCGGACGCGGCACGGCTCGCGGAGCTGGTGGCCGGCGGCCGGGCCGCCGTCGTCGCCGTCGATCTGCCGAGCGGGGTCGAGGCGGACACCGGCGAGGTGCGCGGGCCCGCCGTCCGTGCCGACGTCACCGTCACCTTCGGCACCCACAAGCCGGGGCTGCTGATCGATCCCGCGCGGGAGTACGCCGGTTTGGTGCGGCTCGTCGACATCGGGCTCGAACTGCCCGGCCCGCCCGAGCTGGAGGCGTTGCAACACGCGGACGTGGCACGGCTGTTGCCCGTGCCGGGGGCCGAGAGCGACAAGTACCGGCGGGGGGTCGTCGGGATCGCCGCCGGGTCCGGGCGTTATCCGGGCGCGGCCGTCCTCGCCGTCGCGGGGGCGCTGCGGGGCGGGGCGGGGGCCGTACGGTACGCCGGGCCGGCCTCGGACGCGGTGATCGCGCGCTTCCCCGAGGTGCTCGTCTCCGACCTCGGACCGCGCAAGGCGGGACGGGTGCAGGCATGGGTCGTCGGGCCGGGTGTCGGGGACGACGCCGGGGTGGTGGCGGAGGTGCTCACCGTGGATGTACCGGTGCTCGTCGACGCGGACGGGCTGCGGCTGGCCGGGCGGGAGGCCGTACGGGCCCGTACGGCGCCGACGCTGATGACCCCGCACGCGGGAGAGGCCGCCGCGTTGCTCGGCGTCGCGCGCGAGGAGGTCGAGGGCGCTCGGCTGGACGCCGTACGGGAGTTGGCGGGGCGGTACGGGGCGACCGTGCTGCTCAAGGGGTCGACGACGCTGGTGGCCTCGCCTGCGGGCGGCCCGGTGCGGGTGAATCCGACCGGCACGGCGTGGCTCGCCACGGCGGGCAGCGGAGACGTGCTGTCGGGGCTGACCGGGTCGTTGCTGGCGGCCGGGCTGCCGGCGTTCGACGCGGCGAGCGCGGGGGCGTATCTGCATGGGCTGGCGGGGCGGTTGGCGGCGGACGGGGCGCCGGTGGGGGCGCACGATGTGGCGGAGGCGCTTCCGGAGGCGTGGCGGGGCGTACGGGGGTGAGGGGATGAGGGGGTGACGGGCGCGGGAGGCTCCGCTCGCCCGGCGGCCAAAGCTGCCGTACTGGTCCGCTGAGCTCTCTGGCGATACGTGGCGATTCGTAGCGATCCGTGGCGCCGCGTCGGCATCGAATCGCTCGGCAGGACGAGTGACCCCACCGCGCGCCACCCCGCGCGGGTCCCGCTCCCGCGTTTCTCTGATCGCATGATCAGCAGACGAATCGCGCGCAGAAGCCTCGCGGTGGTGCTCACGGCGATGATCGCCCTCCCGATCGGGACCGCCGGATCCGCCGGGGCCACCGGTGCCACCGGTGCCGCCGGGGGCGTGGAGACCGTCGGTGGGGCTCAGACCGCCGGGGCCCCGCGGCCCGTGGCGCCCGCCTCCGGACCCGCCGAGGGCGAACTCGTGCCCGGGGTGCCGCCGGGGCCGTACCAGCCCTGGCAGATCGACACCCCCGACCAGGGGCTCGCGCCGATCGTGTACCGGCCCAGCGCCGCGGAGGACGCCGTCGAACCCCGGGACGCGGCGGAGGGGACGTACGACCTGGTCGAGTACGTGCCGCTCGGTGACGCCGTGGGGAAGGTGGCGTGCAGCAAGCGGACCGGGCCCTATCAGTGGGAAGTCGAGCGGTGGTTGCGGCTCAAGGCGGACGGGAGGCAGTCGGCGGCCGACTGCCGGGCCGTGCGGGCCTTCCAGCTGCGGGAGGGGATCAAGCCCAGCAGCGGGTTCGCCGGGCCGGTCACCTGGGCACGGATGCAGTTGCGGGGCGCGCGGAAGAACCCGAACGCGGCCGGGAGGTGCCCGGTGCGTTCCTACCAGGTCGCGTGCGTCGATCTCGACCGGCAGCTGACCTGGGTGCAGAGGGGCCGGAAGGTGGTCTTCGGGCCGGTGCCCGTACGCAGCGGCCGGAACGCCCACCCCACCCGGCTGGGTTGGCACCGGATCTACTGGAAGCACAAGAACCACTGGTCGACGCTGTACAACAGCCCGATGCCGTACGCCCAGTTCTTCGACAAGGGCATCGCCTTCCACGCCGTCTACGGCAGCCTCTACACCTCCGTCGGCTCCTGGGGCTGCGTCAACCTCCAGTTCGGCGACGCCCGCGCGCTCTGGAACGTGCTGAGGAACGGCGACCGCGTGTACGTGTGGGGGCACCGGTCGGGGAAGTAGGAGGGCCGGGCGGCCTCCCGGTGCTGTCGGTCGTCTCTGAGAGACTGGGGGCGCCATGACTGAAACTGCACTGCCGCCGACCGCGCCCCTGCGCGCCCGCGCCGAGATCGACCTGGCCGCCCTGCGGGCCAACGTGCGAGCCTTGCGCGCCCTCGCGCCGGGCGCGGCCCTCATGGCGGTCATGAAGTCCGACGCCTACGGCCACGGGGCCGTGCCCTGTGCCCGCGCCGCCGTCGACGCGGGCGCGACCTGGATCGGCACGGCCACGCCCGAGGAGGCGCTCACCCTGCGGGCCGACGCCGGGCTGCCCGACGACGTCCGGATCATGTGCTGGCTGTGGACGCCCGGCGGGCCCTGGCGCGAGGCGATCGAGGCCGGCCTCGACGTCTCCGTCAGCGCGATGTGGGCGCTGCGTGAGGTCACCGCCGCCGCCCGCGCGGCCGGTGCGCCCGCGCGCGTGCAGCTCAAGGGCGACACCGGGCTGGGGCGCAACGGATGCCAACCCGGGGACGACTGGGCCGAGTTGGTCGGCGCGGCCGTGCGGGCCGAGGCCGCAGGACTGCTCCGCGTCACCGGCCTCTGGTCGCACTTCGCGTGCGCCGACGAACCCGGCCACCCCTCCGTCGACGCCCAGCTCGCCGTCTTCCGCGAGATGGTCTCCCACGCCGAGCGGAACGGCGTACGGCCCGAGGTGCGGCACATCGCCAACTCGGCCGCCACGCTCACCCGTCCGGACAGCCACTTCGACCTCGTCCGCACCGGGATCGCCGTCTACGGCATCTCGCCCAGCCCCGAGCTGGGCTCCCCGGCCGACTTCGGACTGCGCCCGGTGATGAGCCTGAAGGCGTCCCTGGCGCTGGTGAAGCACGTCCCCGGAGGGCACGGCGTCAGCTACGGGCAGCACTACGTCACCCCGGGCGAGACGACGCTCGGGCTCGTCCCCGTCGGCTACGCGGACGGCGTCCCCCGGCACGCCTCCGGCAGCGGGCCGGTGCTGATCGGCGGCAAGTGGCGCACGGTCGCGGGGCGGGTCGCCATGGACCAGTTCGTCGTCGACCTCGGCGGTGACGAACCCGAGGCGGGCGCCGAGGCGATCCTCTTCGGACCCGGCGCCGACGGCGAACCCACCGCCGAGGACTGGGCCCAGGCCGCCGGCACCATCGCCTACGAGATCGTCACCCGCATCGGTACGCGCGTTCCCCGCGTCTATCCCGACGACAACCGCGGGACCTCCGGGACGGGTACGGTCCCGGGCCGGGACGCGAAGAGGAGCGGTACGTGAGCGAGAGCAGCGCGGAGACGGCCGCCTCGGCCGCCTCCGCCGTCGTGGGGGCGGCCGGGAGCTGGCGCAAGGCCACCGGGATCGCGGGCGCCGCGATAGGCGTGGTCGCCGCGGGAGCGGCGGCCGGCGTCGCCATAGAGCGGATGACCGTCGGCCGCGGCATGCGCAGGAGGGCCCGGCTCGCCCTCGACTCCACCGGCCCCTACGGCTCGCTGCGCGGCACGCCCGGCAAGGCGTACGCCGACGACGGCACCGAGCTGTACTACGAGGTCGACGACGTCGAGCAGGACGCGGACGTGACCCCGCGCCGGCGCCGGCTCTTCGGACGCAAGGCGCCCGCCCCCGTCACCGTCGTCTTCAGCCACGGCTACTGCCTCAACCAGGACTCCTGGCACTTCCAGCGGGCGGCGCTGCGCGGGGTCGTACGGGCCGTCTACTGGGACCAGCGCAGCCACGGCCGGTCCGCGCGCGGCGCCACCCAGATCCGGGACGGGGAACCGGTCACCATCGACCAGCTGGGCCGCGATCTGAAGGCCGTGCTCGACGCGGCCGTGCCCGAGGGGCCGATCGTGCTCGTCGGGCACTCCATGGGCGGCATGACGGTGATGGCCCTGGCCGACCAGTACCCGGAACTGGTCCCCGACCGGGTCGTGGCCACCGCCTTCGTGGGGACGTCGTCGGGGCGGCTCGGCGAGATCAGCTTCGGGCTGCCGGTCGCCGGGGTCAACGCGGTACGACGGGTGCTGCCCGGCGTCCTCAAGGCGCTCGGCACGCAGGCCGCGCTGGTGGAGCGCGGACGGCGGGCCACCGCCGACCTGTTCACCGGGATCATCAAGCGGTACTCGTTCGCGTCGCGGGACGTCGATCCGGCGGTCGCGCGGTTCGCCGAGCGGATGATCGAGGGGACGCCGATCGACGTGGTCGCCGAGTTCTACCCCGCCTTCAGCGACCACGACAAGACCGAGGCGCTCGCCCGCTTCCAGGACATGCCGGTCCTCGTGCTGGCCGGGATCGGCGATCTCGTCACGCCCAGTGAGCACAGCGAGGCCATCGCCGACCTGCTCCCGGAGGCCGAACTGGTCCTGGTGCCGGACGCCGGGCACCTGGTCATGCTGGAGCACCCCGAGGTGGTCACCGACCGCCTCGCCGACCTGCTCACCCGCGCGGGCGCCGTCCCCGCAGGGGCTACCGTAAGCGGCTATGGAAGTACCAGCAGCACCGCACCGCGCGGCTGAGCCCCTGTCCGTGGCGATCACCGTCAACTCGCCTGAAGAAATGCGGGAGTTGGGGCGCCGACTCGCCGGACTGCTGCGCGCCGGCGACCTGGTGATGCTCACCGGGGAGCTGGGCGCCGGCAAGACGACCCTGACCCGGGGGCTCGGTGAGGGCCTCGGGGTCCGGGGCGCGGTGACCTCTCCGACGTTCGTCATCGCCCGTGTGCACCCCTCGCTCGGCGACGGGCCGCCGCTCGTCCACGTCGACGCGTACCGCCTGGGCGGCGGACTCGACGAGATGGAGGACCTCGATCTCGACGTGTCGCTGCCTGAGTCGGTGATCGTCGTGGAGTGGGGCGAGGGCAAGGTCGAGGAGCTGACCGAGGACCGGCTGGAGGTCGTCATCCACCGGGCGCAGGGCGACACCACGGACGAGGTGCGGCACGTGACCGCGACCGGGCTCGGCGCGCGGTGGGTGGCGGCCCGGCTGGAGACGCTGGCCGGCTGAGCGGGCCGGGGGCCACCGCCGCGGAGCGGGTCCCGACAAGGTGTCGGCAAGATATTGCGCCCGGCGTGTCAACCGTGTTCACATGGTACCCAATCCGTGGTTAGGGCTGCCTAACCACGCCCGCCCCCAGGGTCCCAGGAGGCGTCCATGTCGATCTCGGAGCACCCGGGAAACGCGACGACCGCGCAGTCCGCGACGACCGCGCAGTCCGCGACGGACGCGCAGTCCGCGACGAACGTGACGACGGCGACGACCGATTCGGCCTTGCCGAACGCCGCCCGGGCGCGGTCGGCCGGGGCCGTCGGCGTCTCCGTGCGCGACTTGCTGGCGGCGGGCGCCGCGGCCCGTGCGATCTCCACGCCACCCCGTCCAGCGGCTCCCGAGGAGGCACCGGCCGAGCGGCGCCGAACCGGCGAACGCCGGGCCGCCTAGACCTGAGACGCGAAACCCGGGACCTGTCCAGGCCTCCGGCTCGTCCAGGCCCCCCTACCCGCCCCGCCGGTGGACGACCGCCGTCGGTGGACGCCCGCTACGCGTCACGCCCCCCTCCTGGGTCGCGACGCCCACGGAATTACGCCCGCTACCGGATCACGACGATCTGCTGCCCGATCGTCGCGAACTCCCACATGGCCTCGCCGTCCTCGCGGGACTCGCGAATACCGCCCGTCCGCGCGGTGCTCTCGGTGTCCGGGGCCGTCCCGTGCACGGCCGCGCTGAAGCCGATGGCGACACCGCCCGTACTGGTGAAGCGGACGACGTGCTCGATGGGGGTGCCGTCGGTGCCGGTGACGGAGTTGGCGCGGGAGGTGACGTAGTAGGTGCCGGGGGCCGGGTCGACGGTTCCCGGGGTCACCGCGAAGGTCCGCTTGGGCCGGCCGCTGGGGCCGACCAGCCACACCCGGTCGTCGTCCACGGAGTACACGACCCGTTCGCCCTTCCCTGAACCGGCGGGCAGGGCGGCCGGGTTCCGCCGGTCGCGGGGCGCCTTCGAGGTGGCCGCCGAGGGTGAGGCGCTCGCGCGGGCCGTGCCCGGGCCGCCCGGTACGTTCGCCGACGCCTGGAAGGTGAGGACCCCGACCGTCGCGACGGCGGCCACGGTGAGCCCGGCCACGATTCCCGAGCTGGTGCCGGCCATCAGCGCCCGCCTTTCCGTGCTGTGTGCGGTACCTGTGGTGACTCCCGGTGACGCTAGCAGCCGGGACCGGGCTGACCGGGGCGGCCGTGCGGGAGCCCTCGGAGCCGTAGGCTGTTTGCGTGCTCTTGCTCGCTCTGGATACCGCCACGCCCGCCGTCACCGTCGCCCTGCACGACGGCGAGTCCGTCATCGCCTCGTCCAGCCAGGTGGACCCGCGCCGGCACGGCGAGCTGCTGCTGCCCGCCGTCGACCGGGTGCTCGCCGAGGCGGGGCTGCGGCTCGACGCCGTCACGGGCGTCGTCGTCGGCATCGGCCCCGGCCCCTACACCGGGCTGCGCGTCGGGCTGATGACCGCCGACACCTTCGGGCTCGCGCTCGGGGTGCCCGTGCACGGTGTGTGCACGCTCGACGGACTCGCCCACGCAGCCGACATCGACGGCCCCTTCGTCGTGGCGACCGACGCGCGGCGCAAGGAGGTCTACTGGGCGCGCTACGCCGATCCCCGCACCCGGGTGACCGAGCCGGCCGTCGACCGGCCCGCCGACATCGCCGCCGAGGTGGCCGGGGTGCCCGCCGTCGGAGCGGGCGCGCTGCTCTACCCCGACACCTTCCCCGAGGCGCGCGAGCCGCGGCACGTCTCCGCCGGCGCGCTCGCCGCGCTGGCCGCCGAGAGACTCGCGGCGGGCGTCGAACTGCCCGCGCCCCGGCCGCTGTACCTGCGCCGTCCCGACGCGCAGGTGCCCAAGAACTACAAGGTGGTCACCCCCAAGTGACCGATTCCGCGACTCCTCGGCTGCGCGAGATGCGCTGGTGGGACATCGATCCCGTACTGGAGCTGGAGAGGGACCTCTTCCCCGAGGACGCCTGGTCCCGGGGCATGTTCTGGTCCGAACTCGCCCACGCGCGGGGCACCACGGCGACCCGGCGCTACCTCGTCGCCCTGGCCGGCGGCCGGCTCGTCGGATACGCGGGCCTCGCCACCGCGGGCGACCAGGCCGACATCCAGACGATCGCCGTCGCCCGCGACCACTGGGGCACCGGCCTCGGCTCCACTCTGCTCACCGAACTCCTCAGCGCGGCAAGCGAGTTCGAGTGCGTAGAGGTGATGCTCGAATGCCGGGTCGACAACGTCCGCGCCCAGAAGCTCTACGAGCGCCACGGCTTCGCGCCCATCGGCTTCCGGCGCGGCTACTACCAGCCGGGCAACGTGGACGCCCTGGTGATGCGACTGACCACCGAGTCCGACGGCGGCATCGCCGCGGGCCCCGCCTCCGTACAAGGAACCGAGATCGATGGCTGACGAACCCCTGGTCCTGGGGATCGAGACCTCCTGCGACGAGACCGGCGTCGGCATCGTGCGCGGCACCACGCTGCTGGCGGACGCCATCGCGTCCAGCGTCGACGAACACGCCCGCTTCGGCGGGGTCGTCCCCGAAGTGGCCTCCCGGGCGCATCTGGAGGCGATGGTCCCGACCATCGAGCGCGCGCTGAAGGAGGCGGGGGTGAGCGCCCGGGACCTGGACGGCATCGCCGTCACCGCCGGGCCCGGACTCGCCGGCGCGCTGCTGGTCGGCGTCTCGGCGGCGAAGGCGTACGCCTACGCGCTCGGCAAACCGCTCTACGGCGTGAACCACCTCGCCTCGCACATCTGCGTGGACCAGCTGGAGCACGGCGCGCTGCCCGAGCCGACGATGGCACTGCTGGTCTCCGGCGGCCACTCCTCGCTGCTGCTCTCCACCGACATCACCGCCGACGTCCGGCCGTTGGGCGCGACCATCGACGACGCGGCGGGCGAGGCCTTCGACAAGATCGCCCGGGTGCTCAACCTGGGCTTCCCGGGCGGCCCGGTCATCGACCGGTACGCGAAGGAGGGCGACCCCACGGCGATCGCGTTCCCGCGCGGGCTGACCGGGCCGCGCGACCCGGCGTACGACTTCTCCTTCTCCGGGCTGAAGACCGCCGTCGCCCGGTGGATCGAGGCGAAGCGGGCGGCGGGGGAGGAGGTGCCGGTGCGCGATGTGGCGGCCTCCTTCCAGGAGGCGGTCGTGGACGTGCTGACCCGCAAGGCGGTGCGGGCCTGCAAGGACGAGGGCGTCGACCACCTGATGATCGGCGGCGGGGTGGCCGCCAACACGCGGCTGCGGGCGCTGGCCCAGGAGCGGTGCGAGGCGGCCGGCATCCGGCTGCGGGTGCCCCGCCCGAAGCTGTGCACGGACAACGGGGCGATGGTCGCGGCCCTCGGCGCGGAGATGGTGGCGCGCGACCGCGCCGCCTCCGACTGGGACCTGTCGGCGGACTCCTCGCTGCCGGTGACGGAGCCGCATGTGCCGGGCAGCGCCCACCGGCCCGGGCACGACCAGGTGCACGAGGTCAGCATGGAGAACCTGTACTCATGACGGTCGCGCTGATGTGGGAGGCCCGCGCCCTGCCCGGCCGGGGTGCGGACCTCCTCGCCTGGGCGCGCGACCGGCGCCTCCCGGCCGAACCCCTGCGCCGGGAGACCCTCCGCGCACCCCAGGACCGCGTCCTCGTCATCACCTGGTGGGACGCCTCCTACGACGACGAGCTGCCCGAACTCCCGGAGCCTGACGCGGAGTTGGTGACCCGGGCGGTGCACCGCTGGCGGTTCGAGTCGGTGGGGGAGCAGGGCTCCTGACCGCCTCGCCCACTCGAATGTTTCGCGTCACGTCTCGAATGTTCAGAGCGGTCAGGGTGCGGCAAGGGGTTCGTTCGGCGGGCCGACGGGGATACGATCGCGGGCATGACAGCCTCGGAATCCGGTGAAACCCAGACGGCAGGTCGGGCGGCGCGGACCGCGACGCTCGCCGAGATCGCCCGCGAGGCCGGAGTCTCGGCTCCGACTGTTTCGAAGGTGCTCAACGGCCGCGCCGACGTCGCCCCCGGCACCCGGAGCCGGGTCGAGGAGTTGCTGCGCGCCTACGGCTACCGGCGCCGCCGCGCCGAGGCGTCCCGCTCGCCCCTGATCGACCTGGTCTTCCACGAGCTGGAGAGCGCCTGGGCGATGGAGGTCATCCGAGGCGTGGAGAACGTGGCCCGGGACGCCGGGCTGAGCGTGGTGCTGAGCGAGAGCGCGGGACGGCTCACCCCGGGCCGCACCTGGGCCGACCAGGTCGCCGCCCGCCGGCCGCACGGGGTGATCCTGGTGCTCTCCGGTCTCGACGAGTCCCAGCGCGCCCTGCTGACCAGCCGCTCCATCCCGTTCGTGGTGATGGACCCGGCCGGCGACCCGGGCGCGGACGTACCGTCGATCGGCGCCACCAACTGGCAGGGCGGGCTCGCCGCCACCCGGCACCTGGTCGAACTGGGCCACACCCGGATCGGCGCGATCAGCGGACCCTCCCGGATCATGTGCAGCCGGGCCCGCGTGGACGGCTACCGGGCCGCGCTGGAGACGGCCGGACTGCCGGTCGACCCCTCGCTGATCCGGACCGGCGACTTCCACCACGAGGCCGGCTACCGGCTCGGCCTCGAACTGCTGCGCCGCCCGGACCGGCCCACCGCCGTCTTCGCCGGCAACGACCTCCAGGCGCTCGGTCTCTACGAGGCGGCGCGCGAGCTGGGCCTGCGCATCCCGGAGGACCTGAGCGTGGTCGGGTTCGACGATCTGCCGGTGGCCCGCTGGGTGGGGCCGCCGCTGACGACCGTACGGCAGCCGCTCACCGAGATGGCCGAGGCGGCGGCGAAGCTGGTGCTGGACCTCGGCCGGGAGCAGGAGTCCTCGGCGGCCACCCGGGTGGAGCTGGCGACGAGCCTGGTGGTGCGCAGCAGCACGTCCGCACCAGCCGTGCCGCCCGCTCCGGTCCCACGCCCGGAGTGACCGGGGTGGCCGGAAGCTGACGTATTGACGGGTGGGGTGAACGCCTCCACACTCCTCCGAAGCCAATCGGTTATCCGACCGAAACTTTCGGAGGCACCCGCATGAGATCTCTGAGAACCGGCTTGTCCCTCGCGGCGCTCCTCACCGGCGCCGCGATGTTCCTCACCGCACCGGCGGCGCACGCCGCCGACACCCCGCTGCGCGATCTCGCCGCCGCCCAGGGCAAGGTCATCGGCACAGCGGTCACCGGTTCCAAGCTGACCGGCACCTACGGCTCGGTCACGGGAACCCAGTTCAGCTCGCTCACCCCCGGCAACGCCATGAAGTGGGGGACGGTGGAGCCCACGCAGGGCTCCTTCGACTGGAGCGAGGCCGACCAGATCGTCGCGTTCGCCCAGGCCCACCACCAGCAGGTGCGCGGCCACACCCTGGTCTGGCACAACCAGAACCCGGGCTGGCTGACCAACGGCAGCTGGACGACAGCCCAGTTGAGCACTCTGCTGCAGAACCACATCAGTACGGAGGTGGGGCGCTACAAGGGCGCGATCACCGCGTGGGACGTCGTCAACGAGGCGTTCAACGAGGACGGCACCCTCCGCCCCACGCTCTGGTCCAACGGCCTCGGCTCCGGCTACATCGCGCAGGCCCTCACCTGGGCCCACGCCGCCGATCCCGACGCCAAGCTGTACATCAACGACTACAACGTCGAGGGCGTCAACGCGAAGAGCACCGCCCTGTACAACCTGGTCAAGTCCCTCAAGGCGCAGGGTGTTCCGATCGACGGCGTCGGACTCCAGGCCCACCTCGTCCTCGGCCAGGTGCCCTCGACGCTCCAGCAGAACATCCAGCGCTTCGCCGACCTGGGCGTCGACGTGGCCATCACCGAACTCGACGTACGGATGCAACTGCCCGCCACCAACGCCTCGTTGGCCCAGCAGAAGGCCGACTACAAGAGCGTCGTCGCGGCCTGTGCCGCCGTCACGCGGTGCGTCAACGTCACCGTGTGGGGCTTCACCGACTCCGACTCCTGGGTGCCGAGCACGTTCCCGGGGTACGGGGCGGCGACACCGTACGACGAGAACTACGCGCCGAAACCGGCGTACTACGGGATCGCGGAGGCGCTCGGCGGGACGACGACCACCCCGCCGCCGACGAACGGCGCGTGCACCGCGACGTACAGCGTGAGCAGTCAGTGGAACACAGGCTTCACCGGGCAGGTGACGATCGCCTGTTCCGGGGCCTCCCTCTCGTCCTGGAAGGCGAACTGGACCTATGGCGCGGGTCAGCGGATCACCCAGGCCTGGAACGCCACCTGCACCCAGTCGGGTGCGGCGGTGAGTTGTGCGAACGCGTCCTACAACGGGTCGGTCCCGGACGGGGGTTCGGTGACGTTCGGGTTCAACGGGACCTGGAGCGGCGGCAATTCGGTGCCCACGGTGACTCTGGGCTGAGCCGGAGCTGAGAAGCGTGAGAGTTTCCGAAGAAAACGCCCGCATGCCCCCGGTCCTAACAGTCCCCTAATAATTCGGACCTATGTTCCCTCCGTGATCGGACACGACGGGAAGACCGACGACGACAGAAGAGTGGGCCGGCGGTCGAGAGTGCTGAGGGCCGCCGGCCTCACTCTGGCCGGAGCTCTCGTGGTGGGTGTCGCCACGGCGGGCTGGGCCTACTGGCACCTGAACGACAACATCAGAAGCGTCGACATCAACAGCGCGCTCGGCGACGACCGGCCGGCGAAGGCGGTGGTCACGCCCTCCGCCCCCGCCTCGGCCTCCGCCGCGCTGCCCACCGGTTCCCTGAACATCCTGGTCCTCGGCTCGGACTCGCGCAGCGGCAAGGCGAACCAGCAACTCGGCGGCGGCGACAGCTCGGGTGCCCGCTCCGACACGGCGATGGTCGTGCACATCGACGCGGGCCGCACCGGGGCCACCGTCGTCAGCATCCCGCGCGACACCCTGGTCACCCGGCCCTCCTGCCCGCTGTCGTCGGGCGGTTCGACACCCGTCGCCCACAACGTGATGTTCAACAGCGCCTACTCGGTGGGCGGACCGGTGTGCGCGGTGAAGACCGTCGAGTCGATCACCGGCGTCCGGATGGACCACTACGTCGAGATCGACTTCTCCGGCTTCGCGAAGCTCGTCGACGCCCTCGGCGGTGTCACCGTCACCACGGACCAGGACATCGACGACGACAAGAGCCACCTGAACCTCAAGAAGGGCACCCACCACCTCGACGGCAAGCAGGCCCTCGCGATGGCCCGCACCCGGCACGGCATCGGCGACGGCAGCGACCTCGGCCGCATAGGTCTCCAGCAGAAACTGGTGAAGGCCCTCCTGGGACAGATCGCCGCCAACGACCTCCTCACCGACCCCGCCAAGCTCTACGACGTCACCGACGCGGTGACCGACAGCCTCACCACGGACACCGGGCTCGACTCCCTCAGCGAACTGATCGGCCTCGGACAGAGCCTCGAGGGGCTGTCGGCGACCGGCACGAAGACGGTCATGATGCCGGTGGTCACGGCACCGTCCGACCCCAACCGGGTGATCGCGAAGGAACCCGCGGCGAGCCGGCTGTGGGACTCCCTGCGCTGATCGGCCGCTCGCCGGGCGCCCGCGGGCCCATGCCTGACCTGCGGGAACGGGCTCGCGGAAAAAACTTCTCGAAGATTCCGGCGAGGATGTCGATCCGGCGGCCCCCCGTTCGACGCATGGTTGCGGGGCCGGGAGGGACCCGGCCCGCCGCACCCGAGGAGTCACCATGCCGCGCTATCTGTCACTCGTGAAGATCGACGAGAGGACCGTCCCCGCCGAGGGCCCGAGCCCCGAGCTGATGCGGCGGATGGGCGAGCTGATCGAGGAGATCACCAAGGCCGGGGTGATGCTCGACACCGCCGGGCTGACACCGTCCGCGCAGGGCAGCCGGGTCCACTGGGAGGACGGGAAAATCTCCGTCGCCGACGGGCCCTTCACCGAGTCCAAGGAGGTCGTCGGCGGGTACTCGATCATGCAGTGCAAGGACCACGCCGAGGCCCTGGAGTGGACCGAGCGCTTCCTGCGCGTGCACGAGGAGTTCTGGACGGTGACCTGCGAGCTGCGGCAGATCGCCGAGTAGGCCCGGCCCTCCTCGGCCCGGCGCCGCCCTGGATGTTGCATGGTGGGCTGTGACCTCGCAACCGCAGCCCACCGCCGGCCTCGGCCCGGCCGCCGCCGACCCCGGGCGCGCCATCGAAACCGTCTTCCGTATCGAGTCCCCTCGGGTCGTCGCCGGTGTCGCCCGGATCGTCCGGGACATCGGGATCGCCGAGGAACTCGCGCAGGACGCGCTGGTCGCCGCGTTGGAGCAGTGGCCCCGGGACGGGGTGCCGGACAACCCCGGCGCCTGGCTGATGGCCGCCGCCAGGCACCGCGCCGTCGACCTGGTCCGGCGCCGGGAGCGGTACGCCCGCAAGCTGGAGCAGATCGGCCGCACCCTGGAGACGACCGCCCCGCCCGAGGAGCCGGCCGGCCCCGACGACATCGACGACGACCTGCTCCGGCTGGTCTTCACCACCTGCCACCCGGTGCTCTCCGCCGAGGCCCGCGTCGCCCTCACCCTGCGCCTGCTCGGCGGCCTGACCACGGCCGAGATCGCCCGCGCCTTCCTCGCCCCCGAAGCGACCGTCGCCCAGCGCATCGTCCGCGCCAAACGGACCCTGGCCACGAGGAACGTCGCCTTCGAGGTGCCCTACGGCCCCGACCGCGAGGCCCGCCTCGGCTCGGTGCTCGATGTCATCTACTTCGTCTTCAACGAGGGGTACACGGCGACGGCCGGCGACGACTGGCTGCGCCCGTCCCTCTGCGAGGACGCGCTGCGGCTGGCCCGGCTGCTCGCCGCTCTGATGCCGAAGGAACCCGAAGTGCACGCGCTGGCCGCCCTGTTGGAGTTCCAGGCGTCCCGCTCCGCCGCCCGCACCGGCCCGAGCGGCGAACCCGTCCTCCTCAAGGACCAGAACCGCCGCCGCTGGCACCGGATGCTCATCGCCCGCGGCGTCACCGCCCTCGGCCGCGCCGACGCCGTCGCGACCGGGGCCCCCGGCCCCTACGCCCTCCAGGCCGCCATCGCCGCCTGCCACGCCCACGCGTACACCTACGAGGAGACCGACTGGCGCACCATCGCCACCCTCTACGGCCTGCTCGCCGCCCGAACCCCCTCTCCCGTCGTCGAGTTGAACCGCGCGGTGGCCATCTCGATGGCGGACGGCCCGGCCCCCGCCCTGGCCCTCGTCGACACCCTGTCCGCCGAACCCGCCCTGCGCGACTACCACTTGCTGCCCAGCGTCCGTGGCGACCTGTTGCTGCGGCTCGGCCGTACGGCGGAGGCGAGAGCGGAGTTCGTCCGCGCGGCGGCGCTCGCCCGCAACGCGCGGGAGCGTGAACTGCTGCTGGCCAGAGCCGAGTCGGCGGACGGCGGCTGACCCCCCGACCGCCCGGCCGGGTCGGCGTGCGCTCAGAGCGGACGCCCCAGCAGCATGGTCGGCGCCCCCGCGACCCGGGTGAGGAACACGGTCGCCGAGTGGGGTCCCCCGGACTTGGGAAGGGCCTTGCGGCGCAGCTCCTCCGGTTCGACCGCCGACCCCCGCTTCTTCACGGTGAGCACCCCGACCTCCCGCTCCCGCAGCAGCGCCCTCAACTTCTTCAGGTTGAACGGGAGTTGATCGGTGATCTCATAACCGGAGGCGTACGGTGTCGGCCGCGCCTCGTCGGCCGTGACGTAGGCGATGGTCTCGTCGATCAGGCCCCCGCCGAGCTCCTCGGCGACCTCGGCGACGAGGTGGGCGCGGATGACGGCGCCGTCCGGCTCGTACAAGTACCGTCCCACGGGCCGGACTCCGGGGTCGGGCAGGCGGCGGCCGGAGAGGACGCGCGGGCCGGGGAGCAGGGTGGCGCACACCCGTCCCGGCTCGGTCCCGAACCACAGGACCGCCTCCTTCACGTCCCCGCCGTCCGAGATCCACTCCGCCTCGGCCCCGGCGGGAATCGCCTCGTGCGGCACACCGGGCGCGATCTTCAGCGCGGCGAAGCGGGCCTTGGCGGCGGCGCCCACCGCCCAGGACAGGGGCGGCGAGTACGCCTCCGGGTCGAAGACGCGCCCCCGGCCGCCGCGCCGCGCCGGGTCCACGAAGACGGCGTCGTAGGGGCCGGTGTCCACCTCGGTGACGTCGGCCTCCCGCACCTCGATCAGGCCGTCGAGCCCCAGCGCGTCCGCGTTGGCCCGGGCGACCGCGACCGTGAGCGGATCGCGGTCGACCGCGAGGACCCGGATGCCGGCCCGGGCCAGGGCGACGGCGTCACCGCCGATCCCGCAGCACAGGTCGGCGACGGAGGTGATCCCCAGGTCCCGCATCCGGGCGGCCCGGTGGGCGGCGACACTCGCCCGGGTCGACTGCTCGACCCCGTCCGGGGTGAAGAACATCGCCGCCGCGTCCTCGGGCGCGAACTTCGCCGCGGCCCGCTGCCGCAGCCGCGCCTGGCCGAGCGCCGCCGACACCAGCCCGGCGGGGTGGGAGCGGCGCAGCCGGGTCGCCACGGCGAGTTCCCGCGCGGGGTCGGTGGCGCGGACCTCGTCGAGGAGGCGGCGGCCGGCCGGGGTGAGCAGCGACGCGAAGGCGAGTACGGGGTCGTTCACCGGATCATTGTGGGCCAGTCGGTGGACGGTGTGCGTGCGGTGGCGGTGTCGCTCCGGGATCGCGCGCCGGGGCTGGGAGGATCCGACACCATGCGAGTAGTCGTACAAAATGACCATAGTGGGGTCTATCGGCGCACGGGTGTCCGCGGCACGGTCGCCGCCCTCGCGCTCGCCGCCGTCGCCGTCGCGGGCTGCGCCCCGGACCGCCCGCACCCGGCCACCCCGCCGGCCGCGGGCCAACAGCCCCTGCACGCGCCGCAGGCCCGAGCCCTCGACTCCTACGCCACCAGGCTGCGCGCCGCCTCCCTGGTCCGGGCGGCCGCCGCGAAGCGCTGGGGCCTGTCGAAGGTGCCGCTCACCGCCCCGCCCGCCCCGGCCAGGAAGCCGGAGATCAGCGCGCGCCAGGGCTTCGAGGTGGACGACCAGGAGGAGCTGGGCCTGCCGCCGGTCTTCACGACGATCCCCACCAAGCAGAAGATCGTCTTCCTCACCATCGACGACGGCGAGGAGAAGGACCCCGCGTTCCTGCGGATGATGCGCGACCTGAAGATCCCGTACACCGCCTTCCTCAGCGACTACCTGATCAACGACGACTACGGCTACTTCCGCAAGATGCAGTCCGAGGGCGTCACCCTCAACAACCACACGCTCCACCACCCCTACCTGCCCGGGCTCACCTACGAGCAGCAGAGGCACGAGATCTGCGACATGCAGGACGTGATGCAGAAGCAGTTCGGCAAGCGCCCGACCGTCCTGCGCCCGCCCTACGGCAACTACAACCAGGACACCCTGCGGGCCGCCAAGTCGTGCGGTATCAAGTACGCCCCCATCTGGGACGAGGAGGTCTTCGTCGACCACTGGGAGTACCGCGAGTGGGACCAGGACCTGCACCCCGGCGACATCGTCCTCACCCACTTCCGGGGCCGCAAGGACTGGAAGGGCACCATGGTCGACGACATGCGCCGCTTCCTCGACCGGGTCACGGCGGACGGGTACTCGGTGGCCCGCCTGGAGGACTACCTGTGAGGCCGCGGGTCCCGGCGTCCGTCGTCCTGGCGGCCGTTCTCCTCGGCGGCTGCGCGCAGTCCGTGGACCCCATCGAACGGCTCGGCAAGAAGGCCGCCCAACGCGTACGCCACACCCCGTCCGCCTCGCAGCCGTACCGCCGCTGGGGCCTGGACACCCCGCTCCGCCCCGCCCCGAGATCGGCCCCGTCGCCCACTCCGTCCCCGTCCCTGCCCCCGGTCCCCGCCCGCCCGGCGCCCCGGACGGCGGGCCCCGGCCTCGCGCCGGTCCTCGACCACGTCCACACCACCGACAAGGTGGTCTTCCTGACCTACGACGACGGCGCCCAGAAAGACCTGCGGCTCATCGAGATGGTGCGTGAACTGCGCCTGCCCGTCAGCGTGTTCCTCACGGACGGTGCCCTCGGACCCGGGCACGGCCACTTCTCGCGCCTCCAGTCGGTCGGCGCGACCGTCCAGAACCACACCCTCGGCCACCCCTCCTTGCGCGACCTCCCCTACGCCGGCCAGCGCGCCGAGATCTGCGGCCGGCAACGCAGACTCCGCTCCCGCTTCGGCCACCGCCCCCGCCTCCTCCGCCCGCCCTACGGCACCTACGGCACGGTCACCCGCCGGGCCGCCGCCGCCTGCGGGGTCTCGGCGATCGTGCTCTGGCGCGCCGCCATGGGCCCCGCCGGCCTCGCCTACACCCATGGCGTCCACCGCCTGCGCCCCGGCGACATCGTGGCGGTGGGCCCGGACGAGCCGGCGGGAACCCCGCTGCCGGAACGGACGGCGCGGTTGCTGCGGCGGGTCCAGCGGGAGGGCCTGACGGTGGGACGGCTGGAGGACTATCTCTAGCCCCCGCCCCGGGAACCCGCCGGCGCCGGTCGGCAATCTCAGCCCGGACGGGCCGGCGGGAACTTCGCTGCCGGTGGGACGCCTGAAGAACTGTCTCGGCCTTCCCCCGGGGAACCCGCCGGCGCCGGTCGGCGATATCAGCCCGTCCGGCGCTTGAGGACGAGGCCGTCCAGGCCGAAGGCGGGGGCCCGGGGCGGCAGCCCCCGGAGACGACGCCACCGACGAACCGCCCGGAAACCCCCTCGGGGAGCCCGAAAACCCGCCGCCGCGCCGCAGGCAACTGGCACTCCGCTTGACCGAGTGCTAACCGCGGTCATAGTCTCAGTTCTGGCACTCCCCCAGGGAGAGTGCCAGTAGCGACGGGCAGGTCCGGCACCCGCGACGACGGATCGACCTGGTCGCCACCTCAGACAGATGACCCCGAGATCTCCGAAGGGGGAGGTCGGATCGTGACGACCACCAGCTCCAAGGTTGCCATCAAGCCGCTTGAGGACCGCATTGTGGTCCAGCCGCTCGACGCCGAGCAGACCACGGCCTCCGGCCTGGTCATTCCGGACACCGCGAAGGAGAAGCCCCAGGAGGGCGTCGTCCTCGCCGTGGGCCCGGGCCGCTTCGAGAACGGCGAGCGCCTGCCGCTCGACGTCAAGACCGGCGACATCGTGCTCTACAGCAAGTACGGCGGCACCGAGGTGAAGTACAACGGCGAGGAGTACCTCGTCCTCTCCGCTCGCGACGTGCTCGCGATCATCGAGAAGTAATTCACCCAGCGCCACCAGCTCCACCCAGTTTTGCAGTGAACTGCGCCCCTGGCCCCCGCGACCTCACAGAGCCGGGCGTCAGGGGCGCGGTTCGTTTCACCCACGTTTTCCGAGAGGGCTGAACCGCTCCCATGGCGAAGATTCTGAAGTTCGACGAGGACGCCCGTCGCGCCCTTGAGCGCGGCGTCAACAAGCTTGCCGACACGGTCAAGGTGACGATCGGCCCCAAGGGCCGCAACGTCGTCATCGACAAGAAGTTCGGTGCCCCCACCATCACCAACGACGGTGTCACGATCGCCCGCGAGGTCGAGCTCGACGACCCGTACGAGAACCTCGGCGCCCAGCTGGTGAAGGAGGTGGCGACCAAGACCAACGACATCGCGGGTGACGGTACGACCACCGCCACCGTGCTGGCCCAGGCGCTCGTCCGCGAGGGTCTGCGCAACGTTGCCGCGGGCGCCTCCCCGGCCGCCCTGAAGAAGGGCATCGACGCCGCCGTCAAGGCCGTCTCCGACGAGCTTCTCGCCACCGCGCGCCCGATCGAGGACAAGGCCGACATCGCCGCCGTCGCCGGTCTGTCCGCCCAGGACAGCCAGGTCGGCGAGCTCATCGCCGAGGCCATGGACAAGGTCGGCAAGGACGGTGTCATCACCGTCGAGGAGTCCAACACCTTCGGTCTGGAGCTGGACTTCACCGAGGGCATGGCCTTCGACAAGGGCTACCTGTCGCCGTACTTCGTGACGGACCAGGAGCGCATGGAAGCGGTCCTCGAAGACCCGTACATCCTCATCCACCAGGGCAAGATCAGCTCCATCCAGGACCTGCTGCCGCTGCTGGAGAAGGTCATCCAGGCCAACGCCTCGAAGCCGCTGCTGATCATCGCCGAGGACGTCGAGGGCGAGGCCCTGTCGACCCTGGTCGTGAACAAGATCCGCGGCACCTTCAACGCGGTGGCCGTCAAGGCCCCCGGCTTCGGCGACCGCCGCAAGGCGATGCTCGGCGACCTCGCCACCCTCACCGGCGCTCAGGTCATCGCCGAGGAGGTCGGCCTCAAGCTCGACCAGGTCGGCCTGGACGTGCTCGGCTCCGCCCGCCGCGTGACGGTCACCAAGGACGACACGACCGTCGTCGACGGTGCCGGCGACTCGGCGGACGTCGTGGGCCGCGTCAACCAGATCAAGGCCGAGATCGAGAACACCGACTCCGACTGGGACCGCGAGAAGCTCCAGGAGCGCCTCGCGAAGCTGGCCGGCGGCGTGTGCGTGATCAAGGTCGGCGCCGCCACCGAGGTGGAGCTGAAGGAGAAGAAGCACCGCCTGGAGGACGCCATCTCCGCGACCCGCGCCGCGGTCGAGGAGGGCATCGTCTCCGGTGGCGGTTCCGCGCTGGTGCACGCCGCCAAGATCCTCGAGGGCAACCTCGGCAAGACCGGCGACGAGGCCACCGGTGTCGCGGTCGTCCGCCGCGCCGTCGTCGAGCCGCTGCGCTGGATCGCCGAGAACGCCGGCCTGGAGGGCTACGTCATCACCTCCAAGGTCGCCGAGCTCGAAAAGGGCCAGGGCTTCAACGCCGCGACCGGCGAGTACGGCGACCTGGTCAAGGCCGGCGTCATCGACCCGGTCAAGGTCACCCGCTCCGCCCTGGAGAACGCCGCCTCCATCGCCTCCCTGCTCCTCACGACCGAGACCCTGGTCGTCGAGAAGAAGGAAGAGGAGGAGCCGGCCGGCGCCGGGCACAGCCACGGTCACTCGCACTGACCCAGGCCGGTGACACCGACTCCGGTCGGTGAACCGCGGAAGTCGCAAGGCCCGGCACCCCTCGCGGGGCGCCGGGCCTTCGCGCTGCCGTCACCGCGGCCCGTACTTCCGCCCGGTCTTCGAGGTGAACCCGCCGAGCACCGCCCGCGGAGCGATCTTCGCCAGGCCCATCAGCGCCTTGTACCGCACATCCGGGATCGACAGCGACTTGCCGCGGGCCAGATCCAGCAACGCCGCCGCGACCAGCTTGTCCGCGTCGAGCCACATCCAGTTCGGGATGTTGTCCGTGCCCATGCCGGCCCGCTCATGGAACTCGGTCCGCACGAAACCGGGCGCCAGCGCCATCAGCCGTACGCCGCTGCCCGCCAGGTCCAGCGCCGCGCCCTGCGTGAACTGCACGACCCACGCCTTGGACGCGCCGTACGTCCCGCGCGGCACGAAAGCCGCCACCGAAGCCACGTTGACGACGCCCCCGCGCCCGCGCTCCCGCATCGCCTCGGCCGCCGCGCCGGTCAGCCGCAGCACCGCCTCGCAGTGCACCTTGAGCATCTTCAGCTCGTCGGCCATCGGCACGTCGAGGTAGCGGCCCTTGTTGCCGAAGCCCGCGTTGTTGACCAGCAGGTCGACCGGGGCCCTGCGGTCACCGAGCCGGGCGGCGACCGTCTCGATGCCGTCGTCCGTGGCGAGGTCGGCGGTGAGCACCTTCGCCTCGATGCCGTGCCGGTCGTGCAGTTCGGTCGCCTGCTCGCGCAGTCGCTTGGTGTCCCGCGCCACCAGGACGAGGTTGTGCCCGTCCGCCGCGAGGCGCCGCGCGAACGCGGCACCGATCCCCGCGGTGGATCCCGTAATCAATGCCGTTGTCATGGCGCAAGATTAATGACCCCGGACGGCCGGAAACGATGCCCCCACGGGGGTCGTGCCGACGGCGACCGGGCGGCCGGCGAGGAGCACCCCGGGCCGCGTCAGGCCCCCCGGTGGCCCCCGTACTTCTCGACGTACTCCCGGGCGGTGACCAACACCTCCGTGTGCAGCGCGTCGCCCGCCGCGAGCAGCCCGGGCAGCAGCTCACGCTCGGTCGTCACGGCGCGGAACTGCACGGCGACCGTCACCGCGTGGTCCGGCCGGTGCACGATCTCGATCGGATCGCCCGCCCGTATCTCCCCCGGCTCGATCACCCGCAGATAGGCCCCCGGCGCGGCCTTCGCGGTGAACCGTCGCACCCACCCCTTCTCACCCAGATGACCCTGGAAGACGAGGCAGGGAATGCGTCCCGAGGTGACCTCCAGGAGCAGCTCGGAGCCGACCCGCCAGCGCTCGCCGATCCGCGCGCCGGACACGTCGACGCCCTCGGTCGTCAGGTTCTCCCCGAACGATCCGTTCGTCAGCGGGCGCGCCAACTCCCGCTCCCACGCGTCGAGTTCCTCGCGAGCGAAGGCGTACACGGCCTGGTCGTCGCCGCCGTGATGGCGCCGGTGGCAGACGGCGTCCCCGGCCAGGCCGCTCCCGCCGACGCCCTTGGGCCCGGGCGCGGCCACCCGTACGGGCGCGTGCGTGGGCCGCTTGTCGATGCCGGTCAGGCCCTCGGGCTGCTGGGTGTAGGGCACGGCACGGGCGCTGCCCACGTTCAGCGACAGAAGCTTCATGACGGCACGGTAGGCGACGGCACCCCATAGTGTCGACGCGATATCCGTCGCCGTGCCCAAGGTTCGCTTATGCTCGACGAGTGATCGAGGCCCGTCATCTCCGCGTCCTGCGCGCCGTCGCCGCCACCGGCTCCTTCTCGGCCGCCGGGCGGGAACTGGGCTGCACCCAGCCCGCCGTGAGCCAGCAGATGAAGGCCCTGGAGAACTCGGTCGGGACCCCGCTGCTGGTCCGCAGCGGGCGCGCGATGCGGCTGACCCAGGCCGGCGAGGCCCTGGTGCGGCACGCGGCCGGCATCCTCTCCGGACTCACCGCGGCCGAGGAGGAGGTGGCCGCGATCGCCGGCCTGCGGGCCGGCCGGGTCCGGCTGGTCTCCTTCCCCAGCGGCAGTTCGACGCTCGTCCCCACCGCGCTGGCCGCCCTCCGTGCCGCCCACCCCGGCACCCGGGTCTCCCTGGAGGAGGCCGAACCGCCGGACTCCGTGCGCCTGTTGCGCGACGGCGACTGCGACGTGGCACTCGCCTTCCGCTACGAGGCCGCGGCCGCCACCGGGGAGTGGGCCGACCTGGTGGTACGGCCGCTGCTCAGCGACCGTCTCGTCGCCCTGGTGCCGGAGCGGCACCCGCTGGCCCGTACGGGGTCCTCGGGCTCCGTCGCCATCGGTGAACTCGCCCGGGAGCCCTGGATCGCCGGCTGCCCGCGCTGCCGGGGCCGGCTGGTCGAGGTGTGCGAGAGCGCGGGCTTCACCCCGCGCATCGACTTCGCGACCGACGACTATCCGGCGGTCGTCGGCCTGGTGGGCGCGGGTCTGGGCGTCGCGGTGCTGCCCCAGCTCGCCGTCGAGTCCGTACGGCCGAGGGGTGCGCGGGTGCTGACGCTGGAGCCGGCGGTGCGGCGGGAGATCGTCGCGCTGACCCTGCCGGACCTGGCCCGGGTGCCGGCCGTGGCGGCGACGCTGGACGAGCTGGCGCGGGTGGCACACAAGAAGTAGGCGCGCGGGGCGCCCGGAACCGGGGCACGCGTGGAGGCGCCGGCACTGGAGAAACGTTCCTTCAGTTGTTCGAGACGGTGTTCCCGCCGACTGTCGACGCCGACACGAGCCGGTTGCGGGCCCGCCCCATGAGTTCTTCGCGCTCGTCCTCGGTCAGGCCGCCCCAGACGCCGTACGGCTCTCGCACCGCCAGCGCGTGTGCCGCGCACTGGGCGCGGACCGGGCACCTCATGCAGACCTCCTTGGCCGAGTTCTCGCGAGCGCTCCGTGCCGCACCGCGCTCGCCCTCGGGATGGAAGAAGAGCGAACTGTCGACCCCACGGCAGGCGGCCAGCAGCTGCCAGTCCCACAGGTCGGCATTCGGTCCGGGAAGCCGGGAGAAATCTGCCATTGCGTGACCCCTTGTAGCCGTTCTGGGCGGATACGGTGTCCACGACCGTACATCTACGATCTAAGGAGATGAAAATATGACTCATTGCGAATCTAGCCTCAGACACCAGTAAATGGGAAGAAATGGGTCCAGATGGGGCATTGCTTGTGATGAAACGTTGTGCGTCCGCGTCGCATGTCTGCACCGTGTCCGCACCCTCACGTAGAGTGCCGAAGAGGACGCACGGCCCCGTAACTCTTTCGAGTGACCATCGTTGAGAGTGCGAGGCGGTTGAGAACACAAGCGCTCGGACACGCGTCCGAGGCGGTCGACCGCACAGGTGACGATTTCGTACCAGCCTGGAGGCTCAAGGTGACGCGCATCAGCTGCGGAGGGCGGCCATGACATCCGTCCTCGTCTGTGACGACTCCCCGCTTGCCCGAGAGGCGCTCCGCCGGGCGGTCGCGACCGTGCCCGGTGTCGAGCGCGTGACGACCGCGGCCAACGGCGAGGAAGTCCTCCGCCGCTGGGGCGCCGACCGCTCGGATCTCATCCTGATGGACGTGCGCATGCCCGGCCTGGGCGGTGTCGAGACCGTGCGGCGACTGCTCTCCGCCGATCCGGGCGCCCGCATCATCATGCTCACGGTCGCCGAAGACCTGGACGGCGTGGCCCTCGCGGTCGCGGCCGGCGCCCGCGGCTACCTGCACAAGGACGCCTCGCGCGCCGAACTGCGGGCCACGGTCACCCAGGCCCTCGCCGACCCGACCTGGCGACTGGCCCCGCGCCGGCTGCGCTCCGCCGAGATGGGCGCCGCGCCGACGCTCACCGCGCGCGAGATCCAGGTTCTAGAAGGCATGAGCCACGGCCGCTCCAACGCGGAGATCGGCCGTGAACTCTTCCTCTCCGAGGACACCGTCAAGACCCACGCCCGGCGGCTCTTCAAGAAGCTCGGCGCCTCGGACCGCGCGCACGCCGTGGCGCTCGGCTTCCGCTGGGGCCTGGTGCGCTGAAGCGGCCCCGAGGTGGTCGCGTGGGTCGTAGCGGGGGCAGGGAAGTCCCCGCCTGCCACCAGGCGGGCGGGGGTGGCACAAGGGTCCGCCGGATGCCCGCTGCTCGTTTCGGCGCGGATGCCGCATCCTTGAGGTGTGGAGTTCCTCGGGGACGATTCGGTCGAGCGGAAGGGGAGGGCGCAGGGGATGAGTTCCGGCGCACCTGCTCATAACGCTTCGGTGCACAACGACGGACGCGGTGCCACGGACCGTACGGCCCCAGGGCACCATGGACCGATGCGTGACGACGAGGCTGCCTGTGCCCACGGGGCGATCGGTGCGCTCGTCCTCCGCGCGGTCGACGGTGACGAACAGGCCACCCATGACCTGCTCGCCCGCGTCCACCCTCTGGCGTTGCGCTACTGCCGCACCCGTCTGTCCCGGCTCCCGGGCGACGCGCGGCACTTCGTGGAGGACCTGGCCCAGGAGGTCTGCGTCGCCGTCCTCCTCGCGCTGCCGCGCTACAAGGACACCGGCCGGCCCTTCGAGGCGTTCGTCTTCGCCATCGCCGCGCACAAGGTCGCCGACCTCCAGCGGGCGGCGATGCGGCACCCGGGTTCCACGGTGGTCCCCTCCGACGAGATGCCGGAGCGCCCCGACGACTCGCTGGGCCCCGAGGAGCGCGCCCTGCTCAGCAGCGACGCCGAATGGGCCAAGAAACTCCTGGCCAACCTGCCGGAGAACCAGCGCGAACTGCTGCTGCTGCGCATCGCGGTGGGCCTCACGGCCGAGGAGACCGGCCAGATGTTGGGAATGTCACCCGGCGCGGTCCGGGTGGCCCAGCACCGCGCCCTGAGCCGACTGCGCGCGCTCGCCGAGCAGTAACACCCGTCGGCGCGGCGCCTCCCCTGAACAGGCGGCCGACCGGACCCGTACGAACGTACGAAGCCCGATGTCACGCCGAGCCGTGGAATCGTGGAATTCGGGGACCGTGTTCCCCGTTAGCATGGACATCCGCACCGATCAAGGCCATTTGGGGAAGGTGTCATGACTGCCAACGTCGACGGAGTGCCCGCCAAGTTCGCGACACTCGGGCTGACCTACGACGACGTGCTGCTGCTGCCGGGCGCCTCCGAGGTGCTCCCGGGCGCGGTTGACACCTCGTCCCGCATCTCCCGCAACGTCCGGGTCAACATCCCGCTGCTCTCCGCGGCGATGGACAAGGTGACCGAGTCCCGCATGGCGATCGCGATGGCCCGGCAGGGCGGCGTCGGCGTACTGCACCGCAACCTCTCCATCGAGGACCAGGTCAACCAGGTCGACCTGGTCAAGCGCTCCGAGTCCGGCATGGTCACCGACCCGATCACCGTGCACCCGGACGCCACGCTCGGCGAGGCCGACGCGCTCTGCGCCAAGTTCCGCATCAGCGGCGTCCCGGTGACCGACGGCAACAAGAAGCTGCTGGGCATCGTCACCAACCGCGACATGGCCTTCGAGACGGACCGGTCCCGTCAGGTGCGCGAGGTCATGACCCCGATGCCGCTGGTCACCGGCAAGGTGGGCATCTCCGGCGCAGACGCCATGCAGCTGCTGCGCCGCCACAAGATCGAGAAACTTCCCCTGGTCGACGAGGCGGGCGTCCTCAAGGGCCTCATCACGGTCAAGGACTTCGTCAAGGCCGAGCAGTACCCGCATGCCGCGAAGGACGCCGAGGGCCGGCTGCTCGTCGGCGCGGCCGTCGGCGCCAGCCCCGAGGCGCTGGAGCGCGCGCAGGCCCTCGCCGAGGCCGGTGTGGACTTCCTGGTCGTCGACACCTCGCACGGGCACAACAGCAACGCCCTCAGCTGGATGTCGAAGATCAAGTCGAGCGTGGCCGTCGACGTGATCGGCGGCAACGTCGCCACCCGCGACGGCGCCCAGGCCCTCGTCGACGCCGGCGTCGACGGCATCAAGGTGGGCGTGGGCCCCGGCTCGATCTGTACGACCCGGGTCGTCGCCGGCATCGGCGTCCCCCAGGTCACCGCCATCTACGAGGCGTCGCTCGCCGCCCGCGCGGCCGGTGTCCCGCTGATCGGCGACGGTGGTCTGCAGTACTCCGGCGACATCGGCAAGGCGCTCGCCGCCGGTGCCGACACGGTGATGCTGGGCAGCCTCCTGGCGGGCTGCGAGGAGTCCCCGGGGGAGCTGCAGTTCATCAACGGCAAGCAGTTCAAGTCGTACCGCGGCATGGGCTCGCTCGGTGCCATGCAGTCCCGCGGCCAGGCGCGGTCGTACTCCAAGGACCGTTACTTCCAGGCCGAGGTCGCCTCCGACGACAAGCTCGTGCCCGAGGGCATCGAGGGTCAGGTGCCCTTCCGGGGCCCGCTGGGCAACGTGCTGCACCAGCTCGTCGGCGGTCTGCGCCAGACCATGGGCTATGTGGGTGCCGCCACCATCGAGGAGATGGAGACCAAGGGCCGGTTCGTCCGCATCACGTCGGCCGGTCTCAAGGAGAGCCACCCGCACGACATCCAGATGACGGTCGAAGCCCCCAACTACAGCCGCGGCAAGTGAGCCGCACGCGCGCGTGAGGTGTGGACAGGAGCGGTCCCGGGGTTCCGGGGCCGCTTCTGTCGTACCCGTCGGCGATACTGGAAGACGCTGAGACGCAGAAGGAAAGGCCACACACGTGACTGAGATCGAGATCGGGCGCGGCAAGCGCGGCCGCCGGGCGTACGCCTTCGACGACATCGCCGTCGTCCCCAGCCGCCGTACGCGGGACCCGAAGGAGGTCTCGATCGCCTGGCAGATCGACGCCTACCGCTTCGAGCTGCCCTTCCTGGCGGCCCCGATGGACTCGGTCGTCTCCCCGGCCACCGCGATCCGCATCGGGGAGCTCGGCGGCCTCGGCGTGCTGAACCTGGAAGGGCTGTGGACGCGGTACGAGGACCCGCAGCCGCTGCTCGACGAGATCACCGGCCTGGACGTGGACACCGCGGCCCGCCGCCTCCAGGAGATCTACTCCGCGCCGATCCAGGAGGAGCTGATCGGGCAGCGCATCAAGGAGGTGCGTGACTCGGGCGTGGTCACCGCCGCCGCGCTCTCCCCGCAGCGCACGGCGCAGTTCTCCAAGGCGGTCGTCGACGCGGGCGTGGACCTCTTCGTGATCCGCGGTACGACGGTGTCGGCGGAGCACGTGTCGGGTTCGCACGAGCCGCTGAACCTCAAGCAGTTCATCTACGAGCTGGACGTCCCGGTGATCGTCGGCGGCTGCGCGACGTACACGGCGGCCCTGCACCTGATGCGCACCGGCGCGGCGGGCGTCCTGGTCGGTTTCGGCGGCGGCGCGGCGCACACCACGCGCAACGTGCTGGGCATCCAGGTCCCGATGGCCACGGCGGTCGCGGACGTGGCGGCGGCCCGCCGCGACTACATGGACGAGTCCGGCGGCCGGTACGTGCACGTGATCGCGGACGGCGGCGTCGGCTGGTCCGGCGACCTCCCCAAGGCGATCGCCTGCGGCGCGGACGCCGTGATGATGGGATCCCCGCTGGCCCGCGCCACGGACGCGCCCGGCAAGGGCCACCACTGGGGCATGGAGGCGGTCAACGAGGAGCTGCCGCGCGGCAAGAAGGTCGACCTCGGCACGGTCGGCACGGTCGAGGAGATCCTCACCGGCCCGTCGCGCATCCCGGACGGCTCGATGAACATCTTCGGCGCCCTCCGCCGCGCGATGGCCACGACCGGCTACAGCGACCTGAAGGAGTTCCAGCGCGTCGAGGTGACGGTCGCGGACGCCCAGCACAAGCGGTAGCCGCACCCGTACGACACCGCAGAGGGGCCCGAGCCGATACGGCTCGGGCCCCTCTGCGTCTGACCCGCTGGGACCGAATCCATCTGTGGATGGTGAAGTGCCGGAGGAGGTGGATCTTGCGGATCTTTGGATGGTGAGCGGCCACCCCCCCCCACACACACTAGGGGCGGACACTCCGTGAACCATCAGGAGCCTGCCGCAGTGACCGCTGCGGTGGGCTCCACCTACTTCTTACGGTACCGGCGGAGCATCCCGTACGCCACCAGCCACCAGCCACCAGCCACCAGCCACCAGCCACCAGCCACCAGCCACCGGGGCCCGGGCCGCCCCGTGCGCCCCCGTCACAGCCTGTGCGCCGCCCCCGTAGGTGTCGCCCCCCGGGTGTCGAGCAGCAGTTGGGCCTTCACCGACAGGCCCTGGAGGTCGTACGTGCGGTGCTGCTGGAGAAGGATCGTCAGGTCGGCGTCGGCCGCGGCCTCGTAGAGGGAGTCGACGCGGGGGACCGGGCGGTCGAGGACGCTCCAGCTCGGGATGTGGGGGTCGTGGTAGCTGACGGAGGCGCCGAGTTCCATCAGGCGGACCGCGATCTCCTGGGCGGGGGTGGCCTGTTGGTCGGCCAGGTCGGCCTTGTAGGTGACACCGAGCAGCAGCACCCGTGCCCCGCGCGCCGACTTCCCGTGCTCGTTGAGGAGCGCCGCCGCGCGCTGGATGACGTAGCGGGGCATGTGGTTGTTGACCTGTTGGGCGAGTTCGACCATGCGCAGGGTGCGGCCGCCCTGGCCGGTCAGGTCCTGGGGGACGGTGTGGCCGCCGACGCCGGGGCCGGGCCGGAAGGCCTGGAAGCCGAAGGGTTTGGTCTCGGCGCAGCGGATGACGTCCCACAGGTCGACGCCCCACTCGTGGCAGAGGACGGCCATTTCGTTGACGAGGGCGATGTTGACGTGCCGGAAGTTGGTCTCCAGCAGTTGTACGGTCTCCGCCTCGCGCAGGCCACGCGCGCGGACGACCTTGTCGGTGAGCCGGCCGTAGAAGGCGGCTGCCGACTCGGTGCAGGCGGGGGTGAGTCCGCCGATGACCTTCGGCGTGTTGGCCGGGGTGAAGTCCCGGTTGCCGGGATCGACGCGGCCGGGTGAGTAGGCGAGGTGGAAGTCGCGGCCCGCGCGGAGCCCGGAGCCCTCTTCGAGGAGGGGGCGCAGGAAGTCCTCGGTGGTGCCGGGGTGGACCGGCGATTCCAGGATCACCGTGGTGTGCGGGCGCAGTTGCGCGCCGAGTGTCCGGGCCGCCGAGGCGACCTGGCCGAGGTCGAGCCCGCCGTCCGCGGCGCGCGGGGTGGGGGCACAGATGACCGCGGTGCGGACCCGGCCCAGCTCGGCCGGGCCGGCCGCCGTCCGGAAGCCCCCCGAGAGCATCCGGCGCAGTTCGGCGGGGCTGAGGGAGCCCGCCTCGGGCCCGGTCTTGAACCCCACCGTGGGGATGCCGGCGGCGACGGCGGCCTGGGCCAGGGGCAGGCCGAGAGGACCGAGTCCGATGACGGCGAGATCTGCGGGCATGGCGTGGGCCGTCCTTCCCAGTAACCGAATCGGGACAGGTGCGCAAGCCCTGTGGACAGAACGAGCGAGCGCAATGTCAGACTAGGAGTAAATATGACCGATATGCGGGATTGGAGGGCTGTGTTTCTCGGCGCTCCCGTGACGGTTGTCCACAGGCTGGGAGCGAGTGGTGGCTGAAGTCAGGCAACCCGGTCAGAATTTGGGCAGGAGCGATACGAACCGGGCTTCGCCGTACGGGTGCGGCCGGCGCGACCGAGAGCGGGTGGCAGCGGTGAGGACAGCGACACTGGGTCCGGAGCAGCGGGCCGAGGCACTGGCGGCGATGGCCGAGCGTGAACTGGATGTACTGGTCGTGGGCGCGGGGGTGGTCGGCGCGGGGACCGCGCTGGACGCCGTGACCCGGGGCCTGTCCACAGGGCTGGTCGAGGCCCGTGACTGGGCGTCGGGCACGTCGAGCAGGTCCAGCAAACTGATCCACGGAGGTCTGCGCTATCTGGAGATGCTCGACTTCGCCCTCGTCCGCGAGGCGCTCAAGGAGCGCGGACTCCTGCTGGAGCGGCTGGCACCCCACCTGGTGAAGCCCGTCGCGTTCCTCTATCCGCTCCAGCACCAGGGCTGGGAGCGCCTCTACGCCGGATCGGGCGTCGCGCTCTACGACGCGATGTCGATGGCCCGCGGCCATGGACGCGGCCTGCCCGGGCACCGCCACCTGACCCGCCGTCACGCCCTGCGGGTCGCCCCCGCACTGAAGAAGGACGCGCTGGTCGGAGCGTTGCAGTACTACGACGCCCAGATGGACGACGCCCGCTATGTGGCGACCCTGGTGCGCACGGCGTCGTCGTACGGCGCGAAGGTCGCCAACCGCGCGCGTGTCACCGGTTTCCTGCGGGAGGGCGAGCGGGTGGTCGGTGCCCGGGTGCAGGACGTGGAGGGGGGCGGGGAGTACGAGATCCGCGCCAAGCAGGTCGTGAACGCCACGGGCGTGTGGACCGACGACACGCAGGCGATGGTGGGGGAGCGGGGACAGTTCCACGTCCGCTCCTCCAAGGGCATCCACCTGGTGGTGCCCAAGGACCGCATCAACTCCTCGACCGGGCTGATCCTGCGTACCGAGAAGTCCGTGCTCTTCGTCATCCCCTGGGGCCGGCACTGGATCGTCGGCACCACCGACACCGACTGGGACCTCGACAAGGCCCACCCCGCGGCGTCCAGCGCCGACATCGACTATCTGCTGGAACATGTGAACTCGGTCCTCGCCGTTCCATTGACCAGGGACGACGTCCAAGGTGTGTACGCCGGACTGCGGCCGCTGCTGGCCGGCGAGTCGGACGCCACCAGCAAGCTCTCCCGCGAGCACACCGTCGCGCACCCGGTACCCGGTCTCGTCGTCGTCGCGGGCGGCAAGTACACGACGTACCGCGTGATGGCCAAGGACGCGGTGGACGAGGCGGTGCACGGGCTCGACATGCGGGTCGCCGAGTGCGTCACCGAGGACGTGCCGCTGCTCGGCGCGGAGGGCTACCGCGCGCTGTGGAACGCGCGAGCGCGGATCGCCGCCCGGACCGGTCTCCATGTGGTGCGCGTGGAGCACCTGTTGAACCGTTTCGGGTCGATGGCCGAGGAGGTCCTCGACCTCATCGCCAAGGACGCCTCCCTCGGCGAACCCCTCCAGGCCGCCGATGACTACCTGCGCGCCGAGATCGTCTACGCCGCCTCGCACGAGGGCGCCCGGCACCTCGACGACGTGCTGACCCGGCGCACCCGCATCTCGATCGAGACCTTCGACCGGGGCACCCGCAGCGCCCGCGAGGCCGCCGAACTGATGGCACCGGTGCTCGGCTGGGACAAGGGCCAGATCGAGCGCGAGGTGGAGCACTACGAGAAGCGGGTGGAGGCCGAGCGGGAGTCGCAGCGCCAGCCCGACGACCTGACGGCGGACGCGGCACGCCTGGGCGCGCCGGACATAGTGCCGCTGTAGCCGCGGTAAGCCGCTGTGCGGGGAGCCGGGCGCCACCCCGCCCGGCTTCACTCGAACGAGTGTCACAAACCGGGATCTTCGCGCGGAACCCGGCCGTTCTACGAGGTGCGGGGGCAGAACTCGGCGGCGAGCAGGGCCGGTTCGAGGCCGGGATCTGCGATCGCCGTCGTGTTCACGCGGAAGGTGAGGACGCGTCGGCCGTCGACGGTGGCCGCGGTGCGCACGTAGCTGCCGGAGATCCGGCCGTTGTGTCCCCACACCGTGGTGCCGCACGACAGCTTCACCGGAAACAGCCCCATGCCGTACGAGCCATGTGCGGTACGGGTGTTGAGCATCTCGCGCAGCCGGCGCGGGGGCAGCAGCGCACCGCCGAGCAGGGTCGCGTAGAAGCGGTCCAGATCGGCGAGCGTGGTCACCACCTCTCCCGCGGCCCCGGCCACCCGCGGGTCGAGGTCGGTGACGTCGGAGCCGTCGGTGGCGTAGGCCCGGCCGTGCGGCGCGGGGAGAGTGGTGCGGGAGCCCGGGAAGGAGGTGCCCGTCAGGCGCAGCGGAGCGATGATGCGGCGCTCGGCCTCGGTGGCGTAGGAGGCGCCGGTGACCTGCTGGATCACCATGCCGAGCAGCACGTAGTTGGTGTTGGAGTAGGAGAACAGGCCGATGGGGGCCGGGGAGTGGGTGAGAGCGAGGCGTACGGCCTGAAGCGGAGTCAGCGGGACGCTGCCTCGGCTGGCCGCGGTGAAGTCGTAGAGGCCGCTGGTGTGGGTGAGCAGGGAGCGGAGGGTCAGCGCGCGACCGTCGTTGCCAGCTCCGCGCACCAGGCCGGGCAGGTGCCGCTCCACGGTGTCGGAGAGCGAGAGCCGTTGTTCGGCGGCGAGTTGGAGGACGATCGTGGCGATGAAGGTCTTCGTGATGCTGCCGGCGCGGAAGTGGTCGGCGCGGGAGATTCCCGTGCCGGCCCGGGCGTAGCTCGTCGAGGCGCGGGAACCCGTTCCGTCTCGGAACAGTAGCGCCGCGGCGGGGACTTCGCCCCGCGTGATCAGCAGCGGAAGGAGACCGTCCACCGTGGGCGCCGACTGGGCCGAGGAGCCGCTCGTGGCCGCGCAGAGGAGGAGCAGGGAGAGCGAAAGCGCCGACAGTGTCCGAAGCGTGGACAGTGCGGCCGGCGACATGCGCATCGCGATCCTTTCTTTCTCCTTCTGTTTCCGGTCGGTTCCGGCTCGTTCCGGCACATGATGCAGGACCTGTCTGTGGGGTCCCGTGCCAGGTCGCCGGGGGTGCGAGGCGGTCACGGTCGGTTGTGCGCGACGTCCGATGTCCGACCCGTGCCGCTCCGGCGGCGGGCCGGGCGGTACACACGGGGCGGGCGAGAGGGCCCCTGGGCGTTGGGCACTTGTCGGGTGAGGGACAATGGAGGCTCTGTCAGGGCGGGTTGCATGAGGGGACGCATGTCGGAGGCGGAGCGGGCGGGGACATCCCGTCAGGACAAGAGCGAACGTCTCCTCGCCGGGCGGTACCGGTTGGGAGAGGTGCTCGGCCGCGGCGGCATGGGCACCGTGTGGCGTGCGGAGGACGAAACCCTCGGGCGGACCGTCGCTGTGAAGGAGCTGCGGTTCCCGTCCAGCATCGACGAGGACGAGAAGCGCCGGCTGATCACGCGGACGCTGCGTGAGGCGAAGGCGATCGCGCGGATCCGCAACACCAGCGCGGTGACCGTCTTCGACGTGGTCGACGAGGACGACCGGCCGTGGATCGTGATGGAACTGGTCGAGGGCAAGTCGCTCGCCGAGGTCATCCGCGAGGACGGTCTGCTCCAGCCCAAGCGCGCGGCGGAGGTCGGGCTCGCCGTCCTCGACGTGCTGCGGTCCGCGCACCGTGAGGGCATCCTGCACCGGGACGTGAAGCCGTCGAACGTGCTGATCGCCGAGGACGGCCGGGTCGTGCTGACCGACTTCGGTATCGCGCAGGTCGAGGGCGACCCCTCCATCACCTCCACCGGCATGCTCGTCGGCGCGCCCTCCTACATCTCCCCGGAGCGGGCCCGTGGCCACAAACCGGGTCCGGCGGCCGATCTCTGGTCGCTCGGCGGCCTGTTGTACGCGGCGGTCGAGGGAGCGCCGCCGTACGACAAGGGCTCCGCGATCGCCACGCTCACGGCGGTGATGACCGAGCCGTTGGAGGAGCCGAAGAACGCGGGCCCACTCAGGGACGTCATCTACGGCCTGCTGAACAAGGATCCCGCCCAGCGGCTGGACGACGCGGGCGCCCGGGCGATGCTCAACGCCGTGCTCCACACACCGGCGCCCAGGCCGGCCGAGCCGGAGCCGGCGGTCGACGCGACCCGGGTGGTGCCGTTGCCGGCGCAGCCCGACGGGGGCGGCGGCAAGGGGAGTTCGGGGAGCGGCGAGCGGTTCCGGGGGGCGCTGCGCTCCGTACGGAAGGCGGCGGTGTCGGCGGGAGCGGTGACCTCGGTGGTCACCGGGCGCACCAAGTCCGGTGCCGCGGAGGGTACTTCGGGTGCCGTCGGCGCGGACACGGGCGGTGCCGGTGACGCCGCCGCTGGGTCCACCGCGGCCGTGGGGTCCGGGGCGACGACTTCCGACACGGGCTCCGGGTCGGACGTGCGGGCCACAGCCGGCGCCGGTCCCGCCGCGGACGCCGGTGTCGCCGCAGGTAGCCCCGGGACGCGTGCCGGGGACGCCGACAAGGCCGGTGCCGGCGGTGCGCCGGTGGCGGAGCCCCGGACACCCCAGGTGCCCGCGGCCCGCTCCGGTGCGGGGACGGCGGGTGCCGGGGAGGCGACCGGTTCCGCGGCGTCGGCGCACGAGGCGCGGACCCGTGAGGTGAGTGCCGATCTGCGCTCCGACTCCGGTGCGGGCAAACGGAGTTCGGGCTGGCCCGTGATGACGCCGCCGGACCTGCCGCCGCGGCCGGTGCGGCGGGCCCCGCTCACCGACGTGGTGCCGCGCCGCACGCTGGTGGTCATCGCGGTGGTGGTCGTGCTGGCGGTGATCGGCACGGTGCTGGCGCTCACGCTCGGCGGTGGTGACGACAAGAAGTCGAAGGACTCCCGGAGCAGTGGGGGTACCGGCGCGAGCGCCGGCGCGAGTGCGAGCGCCGGGGCGAAGAAGGGCGGGACGGGCACCGGTTCGGGCAGTACCGGTGGCGCCGGGACCGGCCCCTCGGCTTCGGCTTCGGCTTCGGTGAAGGAGGCCGAGCCGGGTTCCGGGGGGAGCGGGTCCGGCAAGTCCGACGACGACGCGAGCGGCTCCGAGGCGGCCCCGGTGGTGAAGACGTACCAGGGAAGCCAGGGGTTCTCGATCGGGCTGCCGGCCGGCTGGTCGTACCAGTCGACCGACTCGGCGGGGGCCAGGCTGACCGGCCCCGACGGCCAGAAGCTGCTCGTCGCGTGGACGAGCACGCCCAAGGGCGACCCGGTCGCGGACTGGAAGAACCAAGAGCGGTACATGACGCGCTCGCAGTACCAGAAGATCGGCATCGAGAAGGTGAGCTACCGCGGCTGGAACGCGGCCGACTGGGAGTTCACCTACCAGGACGGTGGTACGGGATACCGGACCATCGACCGCGGGTTCGTCGTCAACGACCATCTCGGCTATGCGCTCATGTACACCGCGAAAGCCTCGAACTGGAACACCGAACTGCGTAAGGACACCTGGAAGACGCTGACGAAGACGTTCGAACCGCGGTCGTGAAGTGGGCCGTCCCGGGTTTGGGACGCGAGATGTGTCATCCCCTCTTTGCAGGTTGCCTCCGGCACGTATCGTGAGTGGCCGCGGACCGTACGCAGCCGGAACGGTGCGCCAGACGAACGGATTTGACCAACCGGGCGGAACCGGGCGGCCGGGGGAGGCAACGTGGACGACTACGCGGGACGGGTGCTCGCCGACCGCTACCGCCTGCCGCTGCCGCCGTCCGACGAGTACGAACTCACCGAGACCCGGGCCTTCGACACCTACAGCGGGCAGGAAGTCCTCGTACGGCAGGTGCCGTTGCCCGAGGTGGTCGAGGCCGAGGTGCTCGACGCGGACGGGCTGCCCGACGGTTTCACCGCGCGTGAGCGCGGGACCCGGCGGTCCCCGGCGGGGCGGGCGGCCACCCGGCGGCCCGCCGACCCGGCGGTCCGGCGGGCGGTCGAGGCCGCGCAGGCCGCCGCCCGGATCCCCGACCATCCCCGGCTGGACCAGGTCTTCGACGTGTTCGCCGAGGGCGGGTCGCTGTGGATCGTGAGCGAGTTGGTGTCCGCCCGGCCGCTGGCGGCGCTGCTCGCGGAGAGCCCGTTGTCGCCGTACCGGGCGGCCGAGGTCGCCTCCGACGTGCTGATGGCGCTGCGGGTGCTGCACGCGCACGGCTGGGTGCACCGGAACATCACCGCACGCACGGTCCTCGTCTGCGACGACGGCCGGGTGATGCTGACCGGGCTCGCGGTGGGCGCGGCGGAGGAGGCACTGTGCGGGTATGACCCGGTGCCGACGCAGGACGTGGAGGACGGCCCGGGCGCGCCGGGTCCCGGCCCCGGAGACGGCCGGAGAAGCGCCGGATCATTCGACCCGAGCGGTGCGGGCGGCCAGGACGGCCCGGGCCGTGCGCCCGGCTTCGGTGGGGCGGGCACGCGGGGCGGCGGGGGCTTCTCCGGCGGGGCCGTCGGCTTCGGCGGCGGAGGAGTCGTCGGGGCCGACGCGGGTGCCCGGCCGGGAACCGGCGGCGCGGCACGACCTGGCTCCGGCCCCGTTCCCGCTGCCGGCGGGGCGGGTCCGGCCGAGGGGGATCCCGAGGCCGCTCGGCGGGCCGCGATCGAGGCGCGGACGTCCGGAGGGCTGCCGCCCGCGGGTGTGGAGTCGCCGGCCGAGGGCGGGAGTCCTGGCACTGTCGCCCGGCGCGCGCTGGAGCCGGGCGGGGACGTCCGGGCCGCGCGGGCCGGTGCGATAGCGGCGTACCGGGCGGGTGCGCGGGCCGCCGCCCGGGTGCAGGAGACCCAGCAGGCGGGCCGGCCCGCACTGCCCGGGGGCCGGCCGGCCGCCGAGGGGGACCACGGCGGCGCGAACGACGGCGGCGCGTACAACGGCGGTGCGTACGAGGGCGGTTCGGCACCGCGGTCGCCGTACGCCACCGGGCCCGGTGCGCCGTACCCGCCGGGCACTGCGTCCGGCACCCCGTCCGGAACAGCACCCGGGAACGCACCCGCGAACACCCCCGCCATCACACCGGGGACCCTGTCCGGGACCCCTGGGACCACACCCTCCGGGCCGCCCGGTCAGATAGCCGATCCCTACGGTGTGGCCGGCGCCGGCACCTGGTACGGCGCCACCCCCCGGCCCGGCGCCACCCCTCGACCCGGTGCCGTACCGCCTCAGGCTCAGGCACCGGTTCCGGGTGCCCAGCAGCAGCGTCCGGTGCTTCCGCCCGCGCAGAGCGGCGGGGTCGCGCTGTCGCCCCGGGAGCACGGCATGGCCCTGCCGCCCGGTGAGAACGGGACCGGAACTCCGTCCGCGCGCACCGCGGCCGACGCCAACACGCCTGGCGCGCGCGCCCGTTGGGACGACCTCGGCGCCGGGGTGCCGGTGCGCCGCGGGCCGGCCACCGCGCTGGACGCGGAGCGGGCCCGCCAGGTGCGGATGACCGTGGTGGGGCCGGTGACCGAGCGGTGGGCGCCCGAGCAGGCCGGGCCCGTCCACGAGAACTGGCAGCTGGCGGCGCCGATCGGCCCCGCGACCGACCTGTGGGCGCTCGGCGCGCTGCTCTTCAGGGCCGTACAGGGGCACGCGCCGTATCCGGAGGAGTCGACGGCCGAGCTGGTGCAGCTCGTCTGCGCGGAGCCGCCCGCCTACGCCGAGGAGTGCGGTCCGCTGCGGCCGGTCGTGGAGTCGCTGCTGCGGCAGGACCCCACCGACCGGCTGGAGTTCGAGGAGGCGCGCGGCTGGCTGCGGTCGCTGGTGCGTTCCGCGCCCGAGCCGGAAGCCGGCACCGAGGTGATAGCGGTGCCCCCCGCCGACCCACGCCGGCTGCCGATCGTACGGCGGCGGGGCGAGCTGGTGCGCAGGCGGCGGGCCGGGCTGCCCGCGAACAGTCCGCACGGGCGGCACAAGCGGGCCAGGGAGGAGGCGCCGTCGCCTCGCAGGCTGGGCCGCACGCTGCTTCTGCTGATCCTGGTCGTGCTGGCCGCCGCGGTCGCCTATGCGGTGCTCTACATGCCGAAGACCGGCGAGGACGGAGCGACTGCCCGGACCGGGAGCGCCGGAGGAGCCGGTCCGGCCCCGGCGCGGTCGAGTGCGGGCGCCGACAGCGTTCCGGGTTCCGGCCGGACCACGCCGGGCGGCACCAACAGCCCCTCGGAGTCGTCCGGTTCGGCGCAGACGCAGACCACCGCTCCGGACGCCGCCGACGGTTACGCCCTGCGCAAGGACGCCGCCGGTTTCCAGATCGCCGTGGCCAAGGGCTGGTCCCGTACGCCGAAGAACGGGAACGGCCAAGTCGTCTACGCGCACGGCGACTTCGAGCTCATCGTGGTGCCAGGCCGGGACAGCGCCTCCAAGTACGGCAGCGACCCGATGGTCTACCAGCGTGACAAGGAACGGGAGTTGCAGCCCTACCGCGACTCCAGCTGGGCCACCGCCACCGGACTCAACACCGTCACGGTGGGCGCGCGGGTCAGCGCCGAGGGGCAGTTCACCTGGACCGACGGCCAGGGACGCGAACTGTTCGTGCGGAACGTCGCCATCCTCATCGGCGGGCGTTACCACGTGGTGCAGGTGCTCGGCCCGGAGTCCCAACGGGACCAGGTGACGGCGCTGTTCACGCAGGCTTCGTCGACGTACGAGTACACGGGCTGACCGCGAGCCGACTGCGGGCGAGTCACCTGGTCAGCGACGAGGGGGCAGTTCGGTTCCCGGTCGGAGGGAGAAGCGACAACCGTCACAGTGCGGTCTCCTTGGCACCCCGCTGGTTCCCTGGGCGTGGGCCGGTCCTTACGCTGACCCTGTCAAGAGCATTGCGGGGAAACGTGAATCAGATGCAGGGCCTGCTCCTCGCGGGGCGCTATCGGCTGGCCGAAACGATCGGCAGCGGAGGTATGGGCCGGGTGTGGCGGGCGCACGACGAGGTGCTCCACCGGACGGTCGCCATCAAGGAGTTGACCGCCGCGCTCTATGTCTCCGAGAGCGACCAGCCGCGGTTGCTCGCCCGCACCCGGGCCGAGGCGCGCGCCGCCGCGCGGATCAACCACTCCGCCGTCGTCACCGTGCACGACGTCCTCGAACACGACGGCCGTCCGTGGATCGTGATGGAGCTGGTCGAGGGCAACTCCCTGGCCGACGAGGTCAAGGAGCAGGGCCGGCTCGAACCGGCCGAGGCCGCCCGCATCGGTCTGTGGGTGCTGCGCGCCCTGCGGGCCGCGCACACCGCGGGCGTCCTGCACCGTGACATCAAGCCCGGCAACGTGCTGCTGTCGCAGGACGGGCGGGTCCTGCTCACCGACTTCGGCATAGCGCAGATCGAGGGCGACTCCACGATCACCCGTACCGGGGAGGTCGTCGGCTCCGTCGACTACCTCGCCCCCGAGCGTGTCCGCGGTGCCGACCCGGGCCCCTCCTCCGACCTGTGGGCGCTGGGTGCCACGCTGTACACGGCGGTGGAGGGCCGGTCGCCGTTCCGCCGCACCTCACCGCTGACCACCATGCAGGCCGTCGTGGACGAGGAGCCGTCCGCGCCGCTGAACGCGGGCCCGCTCGAACCGGTCATCACCGCGCTGCTGCGCAAGGACCCCGCCGCCCGGCCCGACGCCTCCGAGACCGAGCAGATGCTCGCGGAGGCGGCGGAGGGGCGCCGGCCGAACTCCGCGCAGGCGTATGTGCCGACCCAGCACGCCGGTCCGCGGCACACCGGGGCGTTCGGCACCGGTTCGCCCTACGCGAGCGGTACGGACCAGGGCCCGCGGCCGGACGGCGCCGGTTCCACCCCGTACCCGCCGGCGCACGGGCCGGCGTACCCGCAGGGCGCCCATCCGACCTCGCACGCGACCACCCATCTTCCCTCCCACCAGACGACCGGGGCGGGTTCCGGCCTCGGGCCGGTCCCGGCGAAGCGGCGCAGGCGGCGCACGCTGGCTCTCGTCGTCGTCCTCGCCGCGCTCGCCGGCGGGGGCACGGTGGCCGCGCTGCAGAAGTGGGACCAGGACCGCCAGGGCGGCACCGCCTCCTCCGGCGCCTCGCACAGCCCCACGGCCGCACCGAAGGCGAGCGACAGCGGTGCGGGTTCCGCCCCGGACGGCTGGGTCCGGATCGACGACTCGGCCGGCTTCGGCCTCTCGCTGCCCAAGGGCTGGCAGCGGACGGTCTTCGGCGACAAGGGCGGCCTCACGCAGATCGACTACTCCCCGGACGAGGGCGAGCACTTCGTCCGTATCGCCGTCGACACCGCGCCCGACGACAACGACCCCCACCAGCACCAGATCGACCTGGAGGTGCAGCTCCAGCGGCTGGTCGACTACCACCGGGTGACCCTGGAGGAGAACATCTATCGCGACCGCCCCGGCTCCGAGTGGGACTACACCTGGACCGCGCTGGCCAAGGACACCTCGTTCCCCGGGCCGCGCCGGGCGATCGAGGAGACGTACTTCACCCGGGACGGCGTGGAGTACGCGATCTACGTCTCGGCGCCCGCGGCGGACTGGGCGACGACGTACGAGCAGTTCAAGACGGTCCTGCAGAACTGGCGCCCGAAGCACACCTGACGTACGTGTCCTGATCCGGTCCGGCGCCGCACCGGCGCCGGACCCGTTCGGTCCGGGTGCGTCATGATGGGGCGCATGGGGATCGAGGGGGACAGCGTCCGGGTGATCGCGGGGCGTTACCGGCTTCAGGCGCGGCTCGGGCGCGGGGGGATGGGCGTCGTCTGGCAGGCGGAGGACCAACTCCTGGAGCGGCGGGTCGCCGTCAAGGAACTCGCCCGCGACGACTCCCTCCCGGACGCGGAGGCCCGGACGCACCGCGACCGGACGCTGCGCGAGGCGCGCGCCGTCGCGCAGTTGCGGCACCCGCACATCATCGTCGTGCACGACGTGGTCGTACAGGACGAACGCCCGTACATCGTCATGGAGTTGATCGACGGCGGCTCGCTCGCCGACCGGATCTCCGGGCGCGGCCCGGTCGGCGCCGCGGAGGCCGCCCGGATCGGGATCGCCCTGCTCGGCGCGCTGCGCACCGCGCACGAGGCGGGCATCCTGCACCGCGACATCAAGCCGGCGAACGTGCTGATGGAGGCGGGCACCGACCGGGTCGTCCTCACCGACTTCGGGATCGCCCGGGTCGCGGGGGCGACCACGCTCACCGAGAGCGGGGTGTTCGTCGGCTCGCCCGAGTACACCGCGCCCGAGCGGATGTCGGGCGCGCGGACCGGCCCCGAGGCCGATCTGTGGTCGCTGGGCGCGCTGCTCTGCGCGGCCCTGAGCGGTGAATCACCGTTCCGGCGCGACTCGTTGGGCGGGATCCTGCACGCGGTCGTGACCGACGACATCCGGCCGCCCGCGCAGGCCGCACCGCTGCTTCCCGTCGTACTGGGGCTGCTGGAGCGGGATCCCGACCGGCGGCTGGACACCGCGCAGGCGGAGGGGATGCTGCGCGCCTACCTGGACACCGGCCGTACACCGAAGCGGCCGGGCGGCTACACGCCGACCCAACTGGACGTACCCAGAAGGCTTTTGGCAGCGTCGATGCCGTCGGCGACCGACGGCGGCTCGGCGGAGCGACCATCCGCGCAGCGCTCCACGCGCGGGGTGCTCGTCGCGGGACTGCTGGTCGCCGCCATGGCCGGCGCGGGCGTGTCGGCGGCGGCGCTCCTGGTCCGGGGCGACGGCGACGGCCACAACGGCGGCGCCGCTACGACGAGTTCGGCGTCGCACACCGCGCCGGGCGGCGGCGAGCCGGTCTCCGCCGACGCTCCGGCCGCCCCGAGCCGCTCAGCGTCCTCGGCGTCCTCGACCTCCTCGACCTCCTCGACCTCGACCTCTTCGTCCTCGTCGCGGAACGTGAACTCGCCCTCAGCTCCCTCCGGTTACCGCGTAGCCCATGACCCCAACGGCTTCTCGCTCGCCGTACCGGAGGACTTCACCCGCGAACCGCAGGGCGAGCGCGTCTTCTACATGTCACCCGGCGCGGCCTTCCGCCTCGGCGTCAAGGTGGCCGCGCCCGGAACGGGCGGCCCGCTCGGCGTGATGCGGCGCGCGGCCGCCAAGGGGGCGGTCACCAACCCCGGTTACCACGACGGTGAGGTGACCGACACCACCCACTACGGACACCCCGCCGCGCTCTGGCAGTTCAGCTGGAACGGCTTCAGCGCGGCGGAGGGCCCCCGGCACACCTACGACCTGTGCTGGGAGGAGGGCGGCCGGATGTACGACGTATGGGTGTCGGCGCCGGTCGGCAAGGTGCGCGAGGCGAAGGAGTACTTCGACGTGGCGCTCGACACGTTCGTCCTCACCTGACCGGTGGGCATCGGGCGTACCGGAGACCGTGGATGCGTCAGCGATATGGGACATAGCGGAGATAGGTGACGGCTCGGGTCACGGGTCTGTGACCGAAAACCGTCAGAGGTGGATGCGGCCGTCCCGGTCGCGATAGGGATGGACTCATGAGCAGCGACGGGGGAGCCCGACACGGAGTCGACGAGCCGACGAGTTTCGTTCTGCAACCGCCCCACCCGCAGGCGGCGGTGCCGCACCCGAACAATCCGTACGCGGCCCCCGTACCGCCGACGGAACCCGGCACCGGCCGGCTCATAGCCGGGCGGTACCGGTTGCGCGCCAAACTCGGGCACGGCGGGATGGGCACGGTGTGGCGGGCCCAGGACGAGACGGTGGACCGCGAGGTCGCCGTGAAGGAACCTCGCGTCCCCGACCACCTTTCCGAGCGCGAACGCGCCAACGCCTTCGAGCGGATGCGCCGGGAGGCGCGCGCGGCGGCCCGGCTCGACCACCCGGCGGTGGTGAACGTCCACGACGTCGCGGTGGTCGACGGACGGCCGTGGATCGTGATGGAACTGGTGACCGGCCGGTCGCTGGGCGACGCGCTCCAAGAGGGCACGCTGGACGCGCGCGCGGCGGCCCGGATCGGCCTGGAGGTGCTGGGCGCCCTGGAGGCCGCGCACGCGGTGGGCATCCTGCACCGTGACGTCAAACCGGACAACGTGCTGCTCGGCCGCCACGACCGCGTCGTCCTCACCGACTTCGGCATCGCCCAGATCGACGGCGAGACCGATCTGACCGCCACCGGCGGGTTCGTCGGTTCGCCCGAATACATCGCGCCGGAACGGGTGTTGGGCCAGCGACCCGGCCCGCCGTCGGACCTGTGGTCGCTCGGCGTGGTCCTGTACGCGGCGACGGAGGGCGTCTCGCCCTTCCGCCGCAGCAACACCCCCGCCACCCTCCAGTCCGTCCTCAACGCCACCCCCGCGCCGCCCGCCTCGGCGCCGGGCCCGCTCGCCGAGCTGATCACCGCCCTGCTGGCCAAGGACCCGGCGCGCCGCCCGGACGCCGCCGAGGTCCGCGCGCGGCTGGCGGCGATCGCGAACCCGCCGGCCGCCGCGCCGACGCAGGAGGTGCGGTACGTGACGGCGCCCGGGGGAGGCGCCCGCCTCGGCCGCAAGGCGCGGGCCGGCCTCGCCGCGGCGGCCGGCGCGGTGGCCGCCGCGGCGGCGGTGGCGGCGTATCTGGTGCTGGCGGACCCGTTCGCGGGGCCACTGCCGGACGGCTGGAAGAAGCACCATGTGGCGGATGTCGCCGCGACGCTCGCGGTGCCCGCCAAGTACCAGCCGGGTCTGCCCGACCGTTCCTCGGACAAGGGGCACTGGATCACGTACACCGACTGGAGCGGGAGCATCTGGATCGGCCTCTCGCTGGAGAAGAAGTCCGAGGACACCCTCGACAGCGTCAAGGACTCCGCCGCCGCCCAGATGTACGACGACAACGGCGACTTCACGGACAGTGGCAGCGTCAGCCTCGACATGCCGAAGAACCCGCACACCGCCCCCCGGTCGACCGGCTCCTACCGGGGCAGGCCGTCCGCCGAGAACACGATCAGGTACACGACCGACGACAGTCTCGACCCCCGCCCCCGTGAGGTCCGGCTCTTCTACTACCGGACCTCGAACGGCGACATGTACAAGCTCACGGTCAGCTATCCCGGCGACGGCGACTTCGTGGCGCGCGGGCGGGAAGTGGCGCGGGCGGCGATCGCGAACCTGGACGTCGACACCCAGTGAGCCGGGGCCCAGTGAGCCGGGGCCCTGCGCCCGCAACCGGGTTGTCAATGACGGCAGTTGAGGTCATCCTCCGCTGTGCCGGATTCCGGCGCGCTTCGGCGCGATGCCGATGGCCGAGGTGCGCCGGGAGGGCGGCGCACCCCTCACGCACCGGTGGGTCCGGCGTCGACAAGGTTGTCTCCGGCGCGGTACTGATGGGGCATGAGCGAAGTCGGCGAACGGGTGCGCGAGGGACGTCTGGTCGGCGGCCGCTACCGGCTGCTCGAACGGATCGGCTCGGGCGGCGCGGGCACCGTATGGCGGGCCGCCGACGAACTGACGGACCGTGAAGTAGCGCTCAAACGGCCGAGGTTGCCCGGGGTGCCAGGGGACGAGGTGTACCGGCGGGCGGCCCACCGGCTCTACCGCGAGGCCCGTGCCGCGGCCCGCGTCGAGCACCCGTCCGCCGTACTCGTCCATGACGTGGTGGTGGAGGGCGAGGGGGAGGACGGACTCCCCTGGACCGTCATGGAGTTGGTGCGCGGCGAGTCCCTGCACGAGCTCCTCGGCCGGGAGCGCCTCGAACCCGCCGAGGCCGCGCGCATCGGCCTCGCCGTACTCGGCGCCCTGCGCGCGGCCCACGCCGTCGGGATCGTGCACCGGGACGTGAAACCGGCCAACGTTCTGCTCGGCCCGGACCGTCGCGTCGTCGTCACCGACTTCGGCACCGCCCAGCTCCAGGGCGCGCAAACCCGCACCGTGGAAGGCGAGTTCGAGGGCGCGCTGGACTTCGTCGCCCCTGAGCGCGTGTCGGGCACGGGCGCGGGCCCCGCCTCCGACCTGTGGTCCCTCGGCGCACTCCTCCACGCCGCCGTCGAGGGGGCGTCGCCCTTCCGCCGTACGACCGCCGCGGCCACGCTCGACGCGATCCTCGCCGACGACCCGCCCGAACCCGGGCGCGCCGGACCCCTCGGCCCGCTGCTCCTGCGGCTGCTGGCGCGGAATCCCGAGGAGAGACCGGCCGCGGAGGAGGCCGCCGCGGTCCTGACAGCCGTGGCGACCGGCGGGCCGGTGCCCGACCTGCCCGACGCGTCGAAGCGGGCGGAGGGACCGGACACGCGGGACGACTCGGAGAGCCGCCCGGGTCCGGACCTCAGTACGCACCTCGACGCGGATCCCGGTCCGGACCCTGACGCGAGCCTCGACGCGGATCCCGGTGAGAACCTCCGTGCGGAGGCACCCGGCGCCGCCCCGGCGCAGTCCGGACCAGTCGACCTCACCGACCCCGCCGCCCCCGATGCCGTACCGTCCGGGCCGGCCGGTCGGCAGCCGTCTCCCGCGTCCGGCCCCGTCGGCCGCCGTCTGCGTGACCTCTTCCTCGGTCTCCTCGGTCTCCTAGGCATCCTTGGCCTCGTCGGCCTTCTCGGCCTTCTCGTCCGCACCGGTCCCGTCGTCGGTACTGTCGTGGCGTCCCGTCCCACAACTCGCTGATCAGTGGGTTTGTTGCCAGTGATCACTGGCGTTGTGTGGGTACTCGGTGAATCCTGTTACCGACGGGTACCCAAAGGCCGCGCGCCGGAATACCCTGCGCCTCATGACCGACTCGCAGGCCCCGGAGAAGACCGGCACGGAAACGACGACCGGCACGAACCCCCTCGCCCCGGCTCCCGCGGGCGCCCGTACCGCTGCCGACGTGGTCACCCCCGAGCTGGTCGCCCAGCTCACCAGGGGCGTGGTCGGTTCCGGCCGGACCGCGAACCACACGCCGTTCACCGGTGAGAAGCTCGCCGACCTGCCCGAGTCCACACCGCAGGACGTTGCGGAGGCCTTCGACGCGGCCCGCGCCGCGCAGGCCGTCTGGGCCCGGACGCCGGTACGGCAGCGCGCCGCCGTGCTGCTCCGCTTCCACGATCTCGTCCTCGCCCGGCAGGCCGAGGTGCTCGACCTGATCCAGCTGGAGACCGGCAAGGCGCGGCTGCACGCCCACGAGGAGGTCCAGGCCGTCGCGGTCGCCGCCCGGCACTACGGCCGCAAGGCCCCGGCCTATCTGCGCCCCAAGCGGCACACCGGCGCGGTGCCGACCCTCACCAAGGTCACCGAGCTGCGCCATCCGCGCGGGGTCGTCGGCCAGATCGCCCCCTGGAACTACCCCCTCGAACTCTCCGTCGGCGATGCGCTGCCCGCCTTCGTCGCGGGCAACGCGGTCGTCATGAAGCCGGACACCGAGACCTGTCTGACCGCTCTGTGGGCGCGCGACCTGCTGATCGAGGCGGGCCTGCCGGCCGGTGTCTTCCAGGTCGTCCTCGGTGACGGCCCGGTCGTCGGCCCGGAGGTCGTCCGGCACGCCGACTACGTCTCCTTCACCGGCTCCACCCGCACCGGTCGCGAGGTCGCGCAGGGCGCCGCCGCCCGGCTGGTCGGCGTCTCCCTCGAACTCGGCGGCAAGAACGCCATGCTGGTCCTCGAAGACGCCGACCTCGACAAGGCGGCGGCCGGCGCGGTCCGCGCCTGCTTCTCCTCCGCCGGCCAACTCTGCATCTCCATCGAGCGGTTGTACGTCCACGAGTCGATCGCGGACACCTTCCTCGAACGGTTCGCCACCCGCACGAAGGCGATGCGTCTCGGCACCTCCCTGGCCTACGGCGCCGACATGGGCTCGCTGGTGGGGGAACGGCAACTGGAGACCGTCACCCGGCATGTGACGGAGGCCGTGGCCAAGGGCGCGCGGGTGATCGCGGGCGGGGTCGCGCGCCCCGACATCGGCCCGTACTTCTTCGAGCCCACCATCCTCGACGGCGTCGAGACGCCGATGGCCGTCTGCGGCGAGGAGACCTTCGGGCCGGTCGTCTCCGTCTACCGGTTCAGGACCGACGACGAGGCCGTCGAGCTCGTCAACTCCACGCCGTACGGCCTCAATTCCTCCGTCTGGTCGAAGGACGGCGGTCGCGGTCGCGCCCTCGCCGCCCGGCTGCGCACCGGCACGGTCAACGTCAACGAGGGCTACGCGGCCGCCTACGGCAGCGTCCAGTCCCCGATGGGCGGCATGAAGGACTCCGGCCTCGGCCGCCGCCACGGCTCCGAGGGCATCCTCAAGTACACCGAGGCCCAGACGATCGCCCAGCAGCGGCTGCTGCCGATGGCGCCCTCGCTGGGAATGGACGACGAGGCGTACGCGCGGTTCATGAGCCGGAGCCTGAAGGCCATGAAGGCGCTCCGTCTCCGCTAGCGCCGTGACAGCACCAGCTCGATCGCACCAACTCTCGACGAGGAGAGCACGTGTCACAGGAGAACTCCGTCCCGGAACAGGACGACGACTCTGCGTACGACTACGACGTGATCGTCGTCGGCTCCGGCTTCGGCGGTTCCGTCACCGCCCTGCGCCTGTCCGAGAAGGGCTACCGCGTCGGTGTCCTGGAGGCCGGCCGCCGCTTCACCCCCGCCACCCTGCCGAAGAACTCCTGGGACCTGAAGAACTACCTCTGGGCCCCCAAGCTCGGCATGTACGGCATCCAGCGCATCCATCTGCTGGGCAACGTGATGGTGCTGGCCGGGGCGGGCGTCGGCGGCGGCTCCCTCAACTACGCCAACACCCTCTACGTACCGCCGAAGCCGTTCTTCGAGGACCCGCAGTGGCGGTCCATCACCGACTGGGAGGAGGAGCTGACGCCGTACTACGACCAGGCCCGGCGCATGCTCGGGGTGCGGCTCAACCCGACGATGACCCCGTCGGACGTCCATCTCAAGGCGGCGGCCGAGCGGATGGGCGTCGGCGACACCTTCCATATGGCGCCGGTCGGCGTCTTCTTCGGTGACGGCGAGGATGCCGGAGGGACCGCGGAGGCCAGCCCCGGCGAGCAGGCTCCCGACCCCTACTTCGGCGGCGCGGGGCCGGCCCGCAGGGCCTGTACCGAGTGCGGGGAGTGCATGACCGGCTGCCGTCACGGCGCGAAGAACACCCTCAACGAGAACTATCTGTACCTCGCCGAGAAGGCGGGCGCGGCCGTCCACCCGATGACGACGGTCGTCTCCCTGACGGACGACTCACGCGGCGGGTACGCCGTCGCCACGCTGCCGACGGACGGCAGGAAGGGCGCGGGGCGCACCTTCACCGCCCGCCGGGTCGTCCTCGCCGCCGGCACCTACGGCACCCAGACCCTGCTGCACCGGATGAAGGCGGGTCACCAACTGCCGTACATATCGCAGAAGTTGGGCGAGCTGACCCGAACCAACTCCGAGGCGCTGGTGGGCGCCCAGACGAACGACCGCCGCTACCGCCGGGTCACCGGGGCGGCCAAGGTCGACTTCACCCGCGGAGTCGCCATCACCTCCTCCATCCACCCCGACGAGAACACCCACATCGAGCCGGTCCGCTACGGCCGGGGCTCCAACTCGATGGGCAGCCTCTCCATCCTCCAAGTCCCGTACGCGGAGGGCTCGTCGAGGGCGATGGCCTGGCTGGCGAACGCGGCCCGGCATCCACTCCTCATGCTGCGCTCGCTCTCCAACCGCCGCTGGTCGGAGCGGACCATCATCGGCCTGGTGATGCAGTCGCTGGACAACTCCCTGACGACGTACCTGAAGCCGGACGGTGTCGGCAAGGGCCTGTTGACGGCCCGTCAGGGTCACGGTGCTCCCAACCCCAAGCAGATCAGGGCGGCTTCACGGGGCGCCACGGTGATCGCGGAGGAGATCAACGGGTTCGCCGGTTCCAACGTCGGGGAGTTGATGGGCACCCCGCTCACCGCCCACTTCCTCGGCGGCTGCCCGATCGGCGCCTCGCGCGAGACGGGCGTCATCGACCCGTACCACCGCCTCTACGGCCACCCCGGCATCTCGGTCGTCGACGGGTCGTCGGTCTCGGCCAACCTCGGGGTCAACCCGTCGCTCACCATCACGGCCCAGGCCGAGCGCGCCATGTCGTTCTGGCCCAACAAGGGCGAGCCGGACCAGCGTCCGGCCCAGGGGGAGCCGTACGCCCGCCTGGCACCGGTGGAGCCACGTCGACCGGCCGTCCCCGCCGAGGCGTTCGGCGCGCTGCGGCTGCCGTTCCTGGGGATGCCGGCGGTCCCGCCGAAGAGCTGACGCCGGATGCCGGAAAGCTGATGACACACGCCGGACACGGACAAGCGGAAGGACCTGCGCCCCCCTCCAGGCGCAGGTCCTGCCGCTTGTCCGTGTCCGCGTGTCCGCGCGGCTGCCCGCCTGTCGAGCGGGCCGCCGGTTACGCGCCCGCCCCGGCCTTGCGCCGGCGCACCATGACGACCGCACTGGCGCCCGCGACGACCGCGGCGCCGCCCACGAGCCCGATCACGGGCAGCGCGGAGCTGGAACCGGTCGCGGCGAGGTTGCCGGTGGGCAGCTCGGAGACGCTGCCCTGGGGCTTCTTCACGGAGCCCTTGCCGCCGGTGTCGTCGTCCGGCGTGGCGGTGCCGGGCCGCGGGTTGGCGGTGCCGGCCTTGAGCACCTCGAAGTCGTACTGGGCCCAGCCCTCGGCGATGCAGTCCTGGCCCTTGACGTTGTCCAGGTAGGCGCCGGAGCCGAAGGAGTAGGCGTCGCCGGCCGGGGCCTTCGCGTCGATGGCGACCCGCAGGTCGACGGTCTTGGCGGCCTTCGACTTCAGCTCGTCGACGTAGAAGAAGTAGTCACCGGCCCACTCGTCGGTGCCGACGCGGTCCCACGAACCGGTCTGCGGGTTCTTGAACTCCAGGTCCACGTACGGGCTCAGGTACTTCGACTCGTCGAGCTCGTAGTTCTCGATCTCGGCGTAGAAGGCGACACCGTCGACCGTGGTCTTCGACTCGTTGGTGACGGTCAGCCGGAAGCCGTGGAAGCCGTCGCCCGCGACGATCTTGCCCGGCAGGCCCTTGATCTCCGCGGACACCTTGGCGGTGGAGAAGTCCTCGTCCAGGTCCTCGCAGTAGGGGACGGACGGGTCGGTCGGCTCCTCGCTCGGCTCGGCCGACGCGGTCGGCGCATCGGACGGGCTCGCGCTGGTGGTCGCGGAGGGCGACGAGGAGGTGGCCGGGGAGGTCGGCAGGGTGCTGCTGGTCGGCCCCGCCGAGTCGCTGGGCGACGCGGAGACCGAGTCGCTCGGTGACGCGGACGGAGACTCGCTGACCGTCTCGGTCGGCGTCGCGCTCGGAGAGTCCTCCGCGAACGCGGCGGGAGCCGACAGCAGGGCGAGCGGCGCGAGGGCGGCCGTCGCGGCGGCAGCGGCCATGGCACGGCGAAGCTTCATGAAGTCCTCAAGAAGTCCGGTGTGCTGCGGCACCGCAGCACGCTGGGCGGAGGGGCTCCGCGTGTGGGGCGCGGCTGTGGCCCTTGATTCACGAGGTGTGACAGGCGAGGGGCGCGAAGGGTTGCGCCACTTCTCACAGATTTCTTACGTGGGCCGCGTGGCCTGGGTCACAGCCCCGTTCGCGGTCACGGGGGGAGCGGCCGGCGGACGGCGGGGGTTCCCGCGCCGGCCCCGTTAGAATTGAGAGACACAGACCCCCGCCCCACCGCCGGAAGGCCCCCGTGTCAGCAGCGACCCCCGCCCCCGACACCGTCCTGGTCGTCGACTTCGGCGCGCAGTACGCCCAGCTCATCGCCCGCCGCGTCCGTGAGGCCCGGGTGTACAGCGAGATCGTGCCGAGCACCATGCCGGTCGCGGAGATGCTCGCCAAGAAGCCGGCCGCGATCATCCTCTCCGGCGGCCCCTCCTCGGTCTACGCCGAGGGCGCCCCTCGCCTGGACCGCGCGCTCTTCGAGGCCGGCGTCCCCGTCTTCGGCATGTGCTACGGCTTCCAGCTGATGGCGACGGAGCTCGGCGGCACCGTCGACAACTCCGGGGCGCGGGAGTACGGCCGTACGCCCCTGCACGTCACCGCGGACGGGTCCCGCTCCACCCTCTTCGAGGGCACCCCGGAGGAGCAGTCGGTGTGGATGTCACACGGCGACGCCTGCTCCGCCGCCCCCGACGGCTTCACCGTCACCGCGTCCACCGACGTCGTCCCGGTCGCCGCCTTCGAGAACGACGAGCGACGGCTCTACGGCGTCCAGTACCACCCGGAGGTCCTGCACTCCACCCACGGCCAGCAGGTCCTGGAGCACTTCCTGTACCGGGGCGCGGGCCTCTCCCCGGAGTGGACGACCGGCAACGTCATCGAGGAGCAGGTCGCCCTGATCCGCGAGCAGGTCGGTGACCGGCGCGCGATCTGCGGCCTCTCCGGCGGCGTCGACTCCGCCGTGGCCGCGGCCCTGGTCCAGAAGGCGATCGGCTCCCAGCTGACCTGCGTCTACGTCGACCACGGGCTGATGCGCAAGGGCGAGACCGAACAGGTCGAGAAGGACTTCGTGGCCGCGACCGGCGTACAGCTGAAGGTCGTGGACGCCGAGGAGCGCTTCCTCACCGCGCTGAAGGGCGTCTCGGACCCCGAGGAGAAGCGGAAGATCATCGGCCGCGAGTTCATCCGGGTCTTCGAGCAGGCCCAGGCCGAGATCATCGCGGACGAGGGGCCCGAGGTCGCCTTCCTGGTGCAGGGCACGCTCTACCCGGACGTCGTCGAGTCCGGCGGCGGCAGCGGCACCGCCAACATCAAGTCCCACCACAACGTGGGCGGCCTCCCCGAAGACCTCGAGTTCCAGCTCGTCGAGCCGCTGCGCAAGCTGTTCAAGGACGAGGTGCGGATGGTCGGCCAGCAGTTGGGTCTGCCGGAGGAGATCGTCCAGCGCCAGCCGTTCCCGGGCCCCGGCCTCGGCATCCGGATCGTCGGCGAGGTCACCAAGGACCGTCTCGACCTGCTCCGCGACGCCGACGCCATCGCCCGCGAGGAGCTGACGGCGGCCGGTCTGGACCGGGAGATCTGGCAGTGCCCGGTGGTCCTCCTCGCGGACGTCCGCAGCGTCGGCGTCCAGGGCGACGGCCGCACCTACGGCCACCCGATCGTGCTGCGCCCCGTCTCCTCCGAGGACGCCATGACCGCCGACTGGTCGCGGCTCCCCTACGACGTGCTCGCGAAGATCTCCACGCGGATCACGAACGAGGTCGCGGACGTCAACCGGGTGGTCGTCGACGTGACCTCGAAGCCCCCGGGCACCATCGAGTGGGAGTAGTCCTCACGTCCGCCTGACGGTGCGCACCGGCGCCCCGGGCGACCAGACGTCGACGACCAGGTAGGTGTCGTCCTCGACGCGGGTCCGTACGACCTCCGTCAGTTCGGCGCGGAAGAGGTGGAACGGCTGCGGCGGTTCCACCTCTTCCACGTACGCGGCCCTGATCAGCGGATCGTCCACCTCGACCGCCCGGCCGCCGATCCGGACGTCGCCGCCGCCCATCCCGGTACCGGGCCCCGGGTTCGCCTGGAGCGCGAAGCGCGGGTCACGGCGCAGATCCAGCGCCTTGACCGAGCCGGGCATCATCCCGAACCACAACTCGCCGTTCAGGAACCGCACTTCGAGCCCGCTCGTGCGCGGTGAGCCGTCCCCGCGCAGGGTGGCGAGGACGTGATGGGTGAAGCCGCCGAAGCGCTCCTCGACGGTCCGGGCGAACTCCGGCTCGGCTGCGGCGAAGGCCGCCCAGTTCGATGTCATGGGGGCAGTGTCGCGCCAATACCCGACATCTCCTGTCCGGATTTGCCGGCGGCCCTCACCGGACCCTGCGCGCCAGCCTCCGCCGCCGCACGGACTGCACGTACAGGAAGCCCAGGAACAGCGCCTCCGCGAGGGCGAAGCCGACCAGCGCCGCCCCCCAGCCCGAGCCGAGCCGCAGGAGCAGACCCAGGAAGAGCGCGCAGACAGTCATGATCACCGACCGGACCGGCGCGCGCAGCTCCTCCGACAGGGCGTCCAGCTCGATCCGGTCCCGCAGCCGCCGGACCGCCCGCACCGCCTCCGGCCCCGGCGCGGCCGGCAGCGCCGGCGCCGTCTCCGCCCGTACGACCCGCACCTCCAGGGACCGCCCCACCCGGTGGGTCTCGCCGTAGCGGAAACCGTGCAGCTCGGCCACGTACACCAGCGGGGCGAGGCGGCGCGCCGAGCCGCCCCGGTCGCTGAGCACGGCCGTGTCGCGCTCAGCGAGCTGCCGCAGCAGGGCGAGGATCCGCCGCTCCGCACTCTTCATGGCCGCCTCCCGGCTCTCCGGCACCGTTCTGCCCAGACAGACAAGTGCCCCCTCGACACGGTTGTGCCTCTTTCGTCACCGAACTGCTCTGTTCTCCTGCACTGACCGGGGGTAACTTCCGCTCCGTACCGAACACGCCAGTGCTGGAGGCCGAATGCACGGGCCCACCCCACCGCAGCCGCTGCCCACCGACCGGCTGCGGTTCGCCATGCCGCCGATGCACGAGTCCACCGAGGACGAACGCCGGCACCGCAAGGAACGCCTCGCCGGCGCCCTGCGGCTCTTCGGACGGCTGGGCTTCGAGGACGGCGTCTCGGGCCACATCACCGCGCGCGACCCCGAGTTCAGCGACTGCTTCTGGGTCAACCCGTTCGGCATGCCGTTCAAGCACGTCACCGTGAGCGACCTGGTGCTGGCCAACTCCGAGGGACAGGTCCTCCAGGGCGGCCACCATGTCAACCAGGCCGCGTTCACCGTCCACTCCCAGGTGCACGCCGCCCGCCCCGACGTCGTCGCCGTCGCCCACTGCCACTCCGTGCACGGCCGCGCGCTCTCCGCGCTCGGCGACTTCCTCGACCCGATCAGCCAGGAGAGCTGCGCCTTCTACGAGGACCACGCGGTCTACGACGCCTACAGCGGCGTCTCCGTCGACGCCGAGGAGGGCAAGCGGATCGCGTCCGCGCTCGGCTCCCGCAAGGCGCTGGTGCTGCGCAACCACGGCCTGCTGACCGTGGGCGACTCGGTGGACGCGGCGGCCTGGTGGTTCCTCTCCATGGAACGGTCCTGCCAGGTCCAACTGCTCGCCAAGGCGGCCGGCCGGCCCCTCCTCATCGACCACCGGCAGGCGGTCGCGACCCGCGAGCAGGCCGGCGGCGACCTCGTCGCGTGGATCAACTACCAGCCCCTGTGGCAGGACATCAGCCGCAGCGAACCGGACCTCCTCAGCTGAAGCCCCTGAGCACCGCCGACTTGGTCATCGCGAACTCCTCGTCCGTGAGCACCCCGTCCCGGTACAGCTCCCCCAACTCCCGGAGCCTGCGCAGCAGTACGTCGTGATGGTCGGCAGGCGGCGGCACCCCGGCCACCGCCGGAGGCCGGTCCGCGCGCTCTCCGCCGTCCCGCGCCGACGGGTGCGGCAGCCGCGCGGTGACGGCGGCCGCGACCAGCGCGGTGAGCAGATCACGGCGGGCGCTGCCCCACAGATCCAGCGTGTACGGGTCCTTCTCCGGCGGCAGCTTGGCGAACACCGTCTCCCGCGTCACGAACCGCAGGAACCCGTCCTCGTAACCGGAGTTGGGCAGCCACTCGACCCCCACCAGATCCGCCACGGCGATGATGCGCGGGCCGGTCGCGCGCTTGACCCGCTCGGAGGTGTCGGCCCAGTCGATCCGCACCTGGGCACCGTCGTAGGAGACCGTGCCGTCGGACGACCGCACCGAGACGGGCACCGGCGGCCCCGGCAGCAGATACGCCGTCGCCGGGGCCTGGGGGATCTCGTCGAGGAGCAGGGCGTGCCGGATCTCCTCGGCCACGTACTCGGCGACCCCGGAACGGTCCAGGTCCACGGTCAGCCGGTAGGGATCCGCCCCCTCCGGCAGCCGGCCGCCGGTCGCCTGGAGCAGCGGGTCGGCGCCCTCGCGCAGCCTGATCCGCAGCCGGCCACGCCGCCGCTCCGGCTCGTAGACGATCCCCGACACGGCTTCCAGCGGCACGGCGATCTCCCCGTACGTCTGCCGGAACAGCGACACGGAACGGTGGAGCCCCGGCGTGATCCGGACCGTGGTGCCGTCGAACGCCCAGGTCCCGTCGCGCTGGATGATCTCGGCCATACGGAAATTCTCGCAGCCGGGTCAACACGGCGGTCGCCACATCACCCGCCGCGAGCGGACCTGCGAGGCATCCAGGGCGCCAGGTAGGGCACAATCCGCTGTTGTCACACGGGAGTTGCGTGCACCGAAGTCGTACGGCGAGAGCCGACCGGCTCGCGGGTGCCCGGTCGGCCGTGGACAGTGTGGGTGGGCAGTGTGGCGTCGCGAAGGTCGCGAGGCCGTGGGGCGGGGAAGGCGGGCATACGGCGTGGCGGTGCAGGAGGCGAGACAGGACGAGCGGGACGGCGTCCACGGAGGCGGCTGCACCTGCGGGGACTGTCCGCACGGAGCGCGTGCGGGGCATCGGCGCGCGGTCGCCGCGTTCCTGGCGCAGCGGGACGGGTTCGCGGCCGGGCAGGGGCTGCCCGCGGCGGTGGCGCACTCGGCGTCGGCCTCCCGCCAGTGGGTCTCCGACGAACTGACCCAGTCCGCCGACGCCGTCGCCGCCCGCGCCCGCGCCGAGGGCGGGGCCTGGCTCGCCCGGCTCCAGGGGCGGACCGCGGCGGTGGTGTGGGGCGCGTTCGTCCTGCTGCTCCTGACGCAGTCGCTCACCGCGATCGGCGCGGGCTGGACGGCCGCCCGCACCGCCGGGCTGCTGGCGGCGCTCGTCGTGGCCGGGGCGCTGACCGCGGCCTCCTGGTTCCACCGGGCGCGCGGCGGAGTGCTCGCGCCGGTGATCGGCGAGGACAACCGGCTGTCCACCTCCCGTGCCGTGGCCGTGGCCTGGGTGCTCTTCGTGGCGTACGCGGTCCTGGTCCTGGCCGGCCGCCTGGCCGCCGCCTCCGGCCACACCGAGCGCGACGCCCTGCTCGACGGGCTCGAACTCGCGCGCGGCGCAGGGGTGTTGACCGTCCTCGCCGTGGTCTGCACGATCGCCGTCCTGGTACGGCGGGTGGTCGGGCTGCGCGTCCTCGGCCAGCGCCTGCAGAAGCTCCCCGCGGACCGGCCGCGCGCCGCCGACCTGCTGACCGACGACGCGGGCCGCGGCACCTTCGCCGACATCCAGTACGTCGTCGTCAGCGCCGTCGCCCTCGCCTTCGCGGCCGTCCGCCTGGCCCGCCGCCCCGACCAACTGCCCGACCTGCCGTGGGGGCTCGCCGTGGTGGTGCTGATCTCCGCCGCGACCTACCTGGCCGGCAAGTACGCGGAAGGCGGCCGTCCGGTCATCCTCTCCGTGGTCCGCGCCCGCGAGGCCGGCGACCTGGACGCCCCCATCCGCACCGGCGACGACATCGAGATCCGCGGCGCGGGCTTCGTCCCCCCGGGCGCCCACAGCGCCGACCGGCTCTCCCGCATGGTCGTCCGCATCGGCCCGGTCAACGTCCACGTCCCGCTGGTCCCGGTCGCCGGCGGCTTCTCCAACCCCACGGACACCCTCCTCACCGTCCCGGTCCCGGCCGACGTCGAACCGGGCCGCCTCGACGTACAGGTCGTGACCGCGGCCGGCGTGGAGACCAACGCCTGCACGATCGACGTGACGGACTGACCCAGGCCGGAGGGCCACCGGGCCGCCGGGGATGGAGGTCGCCGGGGGCGGCGGGCCGCCGGGGACGGCGGGGTCCGCGTCGGGATGACGGGCGGGCCGGTGTCGGGTGCGGCGGGCGGAGTTGAGTACGGCAGGCGAGTTGGCGCGGTGGGTGGGCCGCGTTGGGTAGGGCGGCGGGTGGAGTTGGGGAGCGGTCGCGTTGGGTGCGGCGGGCAGGCCCGCGCTGGGGCGGCGGGTGGAGTCGGGGACGGTGGGCGGGCCGTGTCGGGCGGCGGGCTGTGTTGGCGACGGCGGGCCGGGCGGGGGTGGTCTGCCGGGCGGGGACTGCGGGCGCGTTGGGGGTCGAGGGCCGCGTTGGCCGCGGGCCGGGCGGGGATTGCGGGCCGGGCGAGGTTGATCGGCCGGGCTGTGATGGCTGGCCGGGGACGGCCGGCAGGTTGGAGAGTGTGGGCCGCGCTGGGGTGGTGGCCGCGTTGGCGGCGGCGGGACAGCCGGGGACTGCGGGGACTGCGGGGCCGGGCGGGGTCGATCGGCCGGGCGGTGAGGGGTGACCGGGCGGGTGGTGGCTGGCGGGGGGCGGTCGGTCGGGGCGACGACGGTCGGCCCGTGTCGCCCGTGCTACGGGCCGGGGCCGCGCCGCCGGGGCCGGGAAAACTGGCCGAACCATGGTTGAGCGGGTTCGCGCAGGCGTACGTATGGTCTGTTGAGGGGTCGAGTACGCGGCGAGAGGCGGCTAAGGGCGATGACTCACGGCATTCGTACGGACACGCAACCCCCCTATCTCGACGGCGACCGCAACTGGCGGGACACCGCGACCCGTTACGCGCTCCTCCCGCTCCGCGTCTTCCTGGGCGTCACCTTCATCTACGCCGGCCTGGACAAGCTCACCAACAGCGCGTTCATGAAGTCCTCCGGCGCGGGTTCGATCGGCGAGACGATGCGCGCGGTCCGGGACTCCTCGGCCATCCCGGCCCTGGTCGACCTGTCGCTGAAGAACCCGGTCGGCTTCGGCTACGCCATCGCCCTCGGTGAACTCGCTGTCGGCATCGGCACGTTGATCGGTCTCCTGGCCCGCCTCGCCGCTCTCGGCGGCGCGCTGATCTCGCTCAGCCTCTGGCTGACCGTGAGCTGGGCCAACTCCCCGTACTACTACGGCAACGATCTCGCCTATCTCATGGCCTGGCTGCCCCTCGTCCTCGCGGGCGCCTCGGTCTTCTCCCTGGACGCGGCGCTCCGAGCACGGAGACGGCAACGGTCCGGCGGCTACCGGTAACCGACCCGGGCCCCGGGGCGGAACACCGATCGACCCGGTTGCCGGGCGGCGGACGCCTGCGGGCGTCCCGTCCGCTCAGCCGCTCAGCTAGTCAGGCGGTCAGCCGGTCAGCCGGTCAGGTCCAGGTGGGTCCGGCCGTGCCGCCGCGGCCGGACCGGCGCCGTCTGCGGATGCTCCGGGCGACCATCCCCGCCACCCCGGCCAGAAAGAGGCCGACGACGACGAGGGGGATCACCGCGAACCACGGTGTCCGCCACAGGCCGCCCGCGTCACCGGCGTACACCACGCCCGCGGTGGTGAGGAACAGGCCGGCGACCAGCTTTCCCGGCTGGAACTCATGACGCAGCACGGCTCACCTCCACCTGTCCCGCGCCGACGTGCAGAGAGAGGGTGAGCGAGCCGATACTCCCAGCGCCCGTCTTCGGTTTCAGCGTGACCTCCTGGTGCCTGTCCGGTTGCACGTCCACGTCCTTCTTGTCGTCGCCCGGCAACTGGATGTCCCCCACTCCGACGTTCACCCTCAGCCGCACCGTCCCGTCCGGCGGCAGGATCACCCGCAACCGGCCCACCCCCACTTCGGCGTAGGTGGTCACCGTCTGCCCTCCGGCCACTTTCAGCCGGGTCAGGTCGAGCGTGCCGGCACCGGTTCCGAGGTCGTACCTCGCCGCCACCTCCGTCGCCGCGGCGGGCCGCCACGTCGTGCGCTCCCAGTGCGTGGAGATGTCCTTGGGCAGTGCCACCGAGGCGGCGAGCAGGCCCGCGGTGACGATCGCCAGGAAGACCGAGCCGGCTCCCGTCCGCCCCAGGAAGGAGCTGACCGCGATCCCCAGCCCGAAGACGACCAACGCGCAGGCCAGGCCGGGCTGCAGGCTGCTGCCGAGCGCCTGGTCGTCCCAGTGCAGATAGGTGGTGAGGCCGCCCGCGCAGAGGGCCAGCAGGAACACCCAGCCACCGATCCAGCGCGGACCGCGCGGTCTGGGAACCGCCGGGCGCGGCACGCGTATGGACTCGCGGTCCGAAGCGGCCGTACGCAGACCGATGTTGACCGCGGCCGCCACGTCCAGGTCGCGGGAGTCGCGGGGCCCCCACAGGTAGCCGGTGCCGCCGACGTGGGTGCCGTCCTTGACGATGGGATCGCGCCACCAGGACGGGAACGCGGAGGGCACCGGCGGTGCCTGCGCCTCCGGCGGCGCGTCGGCGGCGGCCTGCGCGGCCAGCGGGTCGGGGTCGGGGGCGTCGCGCTGCTGCGACCAGTACCCGGCGCCCGCGAGGAGGAGGGAGAGGACGACGGCGAAGGTGAGCACGCTGCCGTTGCCCAGCATCGACAGGAACACCCCGCAGCCGACCAGCGCGAACAGCACGGCCGCGAGGGCCTGGCCGTCGACGCGGCCGGTGAAGAGCTTGCGGACCTCGTTCTCCTCCTCGTTCTCGTAGGGGACGAGGAGCCATGCGAAGCCGTAGAAGATGAGGCCGATGCCGCCGGTCGCGGAGAGCACGGCGAGGGTGATCCGGAAAATCACCGGGTCCATGTCGCACTGCCGCCCGAGCCCGGAACACACCCCGGCGAGCACCTTGAACCGCCGGTCCCGGCGGAAGCGGAGCGGAGCGGCGCCCGCACCGGCGGCGGGCCCGGCGTCCGCCGCGGGCACGGCGTCCTGCGGTCCGTCGCCCGGCTCCAGGCCGGGTGGCGGCCCCGCTGCGGCGCGCTGCTGATCTGTCATGCGTCTATGGTGACGGGCGCACGGCCCGAGCGGCAGCCGGAACAACCCTGGCCGAACCCTGAGATCGGCCCTGAGACGGTGCCGCGCGTGCGGCCCGTCCGAAGATCAGGGGTGTATCGGGGGTCGACCCTGATGCCTCCCGCGACGGCCCGTGTGAACATCGTTGACATGCCGGACGCCGCAGCAGTGCCCCTCGACGACCCGCGGCCGCCGCGCAAGCTCTACCGCAGCAGCGACGGACGTTGGCTGGGTGGCGTGGCGCGGGGCCTCGCCGGGCATCTGGGGCTGCCCGTGGTCTGGGTGCGGCTCGTCTTCGCCGGACTGTTCCTCTCCGACGGCCTCGGTGCCCTGCTGTACGCCGCGTTCTGGTTCTTCGTCCCGCTCGGCGTCGGCGGCGTCGCCGGCCAGAAGCCACCCTCGCTCGTCTCCACCGAGACCTCGCCCGACGGCCGCCGCAGACTCGTCGCCCGCAAGCCGGACAAGGGCCAAATCGTCGCCCTGCTCCTCATGGTCGTCGTGGCGCTGGTCTTCGTGGGCAACGTGAAACTCGGCTCCGGAGCCAAGGCCTATCTCTTCCCGACCGTGCTCGTCGGCGCGGGCGTCGCCCTGGTCTGGCGCCAGGCGGACAACGCCCGGCGCGCCCGCTGGGCCGAGGTCGGCCGCCGCCGCCGTACCCTCACGCTGCTGCGCTCCGGCGGCGGCGTCCTGCTGGTCACGGCCGGCGTCACCGCGATCTTCGTGCTCCAGGGGTCCGCGGCCCACCTCGGCTCGGTCCTCCAGGCGGCTCTCGCCGTCCTGGTCGGCATCACGCTCCTCGCCGGCCCCTATCTCGTTCGGATGACACAGGATCTCTCCGAGGAGCGGCTGATGCGCATCCGCGCCCAGGAGCGCGCCGAGGTCGCGGCCCATGTCCATGACTCCGTGCTGCACACCCTGACCCTGATCCAGCGGAACGCGGAGAGCCCGAACGAGGTCCGCCGTCTCGCCCGCGCCCAGGAGCGCGACCTCCGCGCCTGGCTCTACAAACCGCAGGGCACCGGCAAGGACGACGCCGACGAACCCAGCACCCTGGCCGAGGCGGTGCGGCGCAGCGCGGCGGAGGTCGAGGACAAGCACGGCGTTCCGCTGGAGGTCGTGGTGGTCGGCGACTGCCCGCTCGACGAACGGATCGGCGCCCAGATGCAGGCCGCGCGCGAAGCGATGGTGAACGCCGCGAAGTACGGTGGCGACGGCGGCGCCGTACAGGTCTACGCCGAAGTCGAGGGGAAGAAGGTCTTCGTGTCCGTCCGTGACCGCGGCCCCGGCTTCGACTTCGACTCGATACCCGCCGACCGCATGGGCGTCAGAGAATCGATCATCGGCCGCATGGAGCGCCACGGAGGTACGGCACGCCTGCGTGCGGTTCCCGGGGGCGGTACCGAGGTCGAGCTGGAGATGGAGAGGGCGGAGAAGACGTCATGAGCGACTCGACCCAGGCGAAGGGCACGGCGGGGGCACCGGAGTCTCCGGGCGGAAGCGCGGGCGGGCGTCGCGTGCGCGTGGTCCTCGTCGACGACCACCGCATGTTCCGTACGGGCGTGCAGGCCGAGATCGGCCAGACCGAGCAGACCGGCGTAGAGGTGGTCGGCGAGGCCGCAGACGTCGATCAGGCGGTCACCGTCATCACGGCGACCCGCCCCGAGGTGGTCCTGCTGGACGTCCACCTCCCGGGCGGCGGCGGGGTCGAAGTCCTGCGCCGCTGCGCTCCGTTGATGAGCGACGCCGAGCAGCCGGTCCGCTTCCTCGCCCTCTCCGTGTCGGACGCGGCGGAGGACGTGATCGGGGTGATCCGGGGCGGTGCGCGCGGCTATGTCACGAAGACGATCACCGGCACGGACCTGGTCGACTCCGTCTTCCGCGTGCAGGAGGGCGACGCCGTCTTCTCTCCGCGGCTGGCCGGCTTCGTCCTCGACGCCTTCGCCTCGACCGACGCCCCGCCGGTCGACGAGGACCTCGACCGGCTCACCCAGCGCGAGCGCGAGGTCCTGCGCCTGATCGCCCGGGGGTACGCGTACAAGGAGATCGCCAAGCAGCTCTTCATCTCGGTCAAGACGGTCGAGTCCCATGTCTCGGCGGTCCTCCGCAAACTCCAGCTCTCCAACCGCCACGAGCTGACCCGCTGGGCCACGGCACGCCGACTGGTGTGACGCGGGGCCGCCGGTGAAGCGCGGGTGCGTGGCGGTGCGCGCGGCTAGACTGTGACGACGCCCTCGAAGCGCTCGCCTCCGCGTGGCTCGCCCGTGGTGCCACCGTGGATCACCTGACGCACTCCCTTGTCGCCGGGCTGCCCGAGCAAGTCCACTTACCCACATGCCCGCGTCCCCGTGTGCTCGCGATCTACAGTCCAACGGGCTTCCAAACGGCCCGAATTGGGCACGCGACACCGGGCGGGCGGGGCGGGGCGGGTGTCGTCGTACGGCTCACGCCACCCGTGTCGCCCCAGCGAACGGCATCTCGTCGACCGGGGCCAGGCGTACCGGGGCCGTTGGGTTGGGGGCGTGGATCATCTCGCCGTTGCCTACGTAGATGCCGACGTGGCTGACGCCGGAGTAGAAGAACACCAGGTCGCCGGGGCGCAGTTCGGTTCGGGAGACGCGTCGGCCGGCGTTGATCTGGGCGTAGGTGGTGCGGGGGAGGGAGACGCCGGCGGAGCGGTAGGCGGCCTGGACGAGGCCCGAGCAGTCGAAGGCGTTGGGGCCCGTGGCACCCCAGATGTAGGGGCTGCCGAGCTTCTGGTAGGCGTAGGAAACGGCCGCTGCCGCACGGGAGTCCGGGGCGTCGGCCGTGGCCGCGGAGAGGGCGGGCGAGCCCAGGGGGCCGTGTCCCGCCGTCGACGAGCGGGAAGCGCGGCCGGTGCCAACGCCGTTGTCCACCCCGGCCTGTGCCCGCTGCTCCGGGGTCAGCGCGGCCAGCAGCCGCCGGGCCCGGTCCAGTTTCCCGGCGATCGTCTTCTTCTGCCGCCGCAACTCCGCCCGGCGCGACGCGAGGGAGGTCAGCTCGATGTGGGCGGCCCCACGCAACTGCGCGATTTCACGCAGCTGTTGACGAACACGCGTGACGGCCGACGCCTGCTGGTGCCCCACCCGGTCGGCGAACTGGACGCCGTCCAGGTACCGCCCGGGGTGGTCGGAGAGCATCAGCTGTACGGCGGGATCGAGACCACCGCCCCGGTACTGTGCGGCGGCGACCGAACCGAGCTTCTCCCGCGCCGAGTTGAGACGCGCCGTCTTGCGTGCGGTCTCGTCCTGCAGCGTGCCGAGGCGCCGTTGGGCCGCGTCGGCCTTCTCCTTGACTCCGTCGTACTTCTGGGTGGCGACCTCCGCCTCCTGGTAGAGGCTGTCCACCTGGGTCTTGACCTGAGTGGGTGTCAGGTCGGGCCCGGCGTGCGAGATGCCGTCGAAACCCGTCGCGGTCGCGGCGCCTGCGAGGGCGATCGTGGCGGCCGTTCGCGCTGTGTGGCCGCTGAGCGAGCGCTGTCGGGGCTTGCGGTGCGCTGGCACGTCGACTTGCACGTCCTTTCGTACGACCGCCGGGGCGCGGCCGGGTGTCCGCGCGTCCGGCGACGGCCCGCACAGGGGGAACGGACCGCCGCCGGACCTCTCGGCGGTGGTGTCCGACTGCCGTCCCTGGTCCGGACGGCGGTGGGGAGCCGGCCACCTGGAGGAGGACGCTAAACCGGACCGTGTCGGCGCGGTGACAGCTTGTACGGAAGTGGCTTCAGGTGTTCGTGGGGTGACCTCATGTGACCGGGGTTCCGGTCTGGGGCCGCCGACTTCGGGCAGGACGCTGACCGAAGCGCGGGTTAACGGGCGGGGGCGGGACGCGCGGTGCTACGGCCGCATATATGCAGCGGGCCGGGCGCGGCGCTGAGAAGCGGTGCCGGGCAGGGGCGGTGTCGGGGCGTCCCCGCGCCTCTGGCTAGGCTCCGGCCTCATGGACGTACTCATCCATCTCTTCGTCGCCCTGCACATCGTCGGCATCGCCGCGCTCCTCGGCGGCTTCCTGACCCAGATGAAGGCGATGGGCAGGGGCACCGCCCGCTTCGTTCCGGGGATGCTGCACGGCGCGCTGACCATGCTGATCACCGGCGCGATCCTGGTCGGTCTCAACCAGGCGGACGACCAGCACGTCAACACCGTGAAGATCGGTGTGAAGCTGGCCCTCCTGATCGTGATCCTGGGTCTCGTCTACGTGAAACGGGACGACGAGAAGATCGACAAGCGCCTGTTCGGGCTGGTCGGTCTGCTCACCACGGTCAACATCTTCATCGCAGTCTTGTGGACGTGACGCCCGCCGTCACCTGACACAGGCCGAAGCGGGCCCGCCAGTCCCGGCCGGATTGCCGGGACCGCCAAGACCTCCAGGACTGAGGCCCCGGCCGCTGACGGGCGCGCCCCCCGTGTGCGCGCGGGCCGAGAGAGCCGCACCCGCGCTTGCCCCGAGGAGGTGCACGGGCGACGGTTCAGGCCGGGCGCACCACGCTGTGGATGATCGACGCGCCGCCGTAGTAGATCGACTCCTCGCGGACGTACGCCCCCGGCTTCGGGGCGTGGATCATCATGCCGTCGCCGATGTAGACGCCCACATGGCTGACGTCGCCGTAGAAGAAGACGAGGTCGCCGGGTTGGGCGTCGGCGAGGGAGACGGTGGTGCCGGCGTCGACCTGGGCGGTGGTGACGCGCGGGAGGGTGACGCCGGCGGCCTTCCAGGCGGCCTGGGTGAGGCCGGAGCAGTCGTACGAGCCGGGGCCGGTGGCGCCCCAGACGTACGGTTTGCCGATCTGGGCGCGGGCGAACGCGATCGCCTTCGCCGCCTTGGCGGCGTACGAGGAGGAGCTGCCGGACCCCGCCGATGACCCGGACGACCCCGACGACCCGGAGGACCCCGATGAGTCGGACGAACCCGACGACGAGTCGGACGAGCCGGCTGAACCGGTGGAGCCCGACGCGCTCTGTTGCGCCGCCCGCGCCTTCTGCCGCGCGGCGAGATCCGCCGCCTCGGCCGCCGCCTCCCGCTGCTTCTTCCGCTCGATCGCCGCGAGCCGCGCCTTCTCCTGGGCGGTCAGCCGTGACAGCAGCCCGCGGGCGTCGGCGAGCTTCTTCTGGACGGTGGACTTCGCCGTCCGCAGGTCGCTCTGCGCGGAGTCGAGCGACTCCAGACTCCGGGCGGCCTCCTGACGCTTCTTCATGGTGGCGGACTGCTCGGTGACGTAGTCGTCGACCGCGCTCTTCTGGCGGTCGGTCAGCCTGCCCATCAACTGCGCCTGATCAAAGTAGTCCTGCGGGGTGTCCGCGAGCAGGAAGGTCGCGGTGTCGGGCGCGGAGGCGCCGGTGCGGTACTGGGCGGCGGCGAACGTACCGAGTTCCTGCCGCGCCGAGTTGAGCTTCTCGGTGCGCTGGGCCACGTCGTCGCGGAGCGAGTCGACGTGCTTGCGCTGCTGGGTGGTCTTCTCCTTGGCCGCGTTGTACTTCTCGGTCGCCGACTCCGCCTGGCGGTAGAGGTCGTCGACCTTCTTCCCGACCTCTTCGACGCTCGGCTTGCCGTCGTCGGCGGAGGGGGCCGCGACGGCCGTCTGGGAGAGGAGGGCGACGGAGGTGAGGGCCGCCGCGGCGAGGACGGGGGTTCGTATGCCTGCGATGCGCGTCCCCGGGGAACGCGTTTTGCGGTGCGACGACGCCAAAGCAGGCGACTCCTTCCGTGCTCCGCCTGCCGAGTCGCCGGCCGGGTCGCCTGCCGTGCGGCGTGCCGGGTCGGCTGCCGGGTTCGGGCGGGTGGTCCGGAAGGGTTGCCCCACGATCCGCTTCCCGAAAGGGAGTTGGGCCCGATCCCCCAGGGGTTCGGTGTGAGTCCCCGGCTCCGGCCGCCTGGGCGTACCGGATGTGGCGGAGGCCGCGCGGCCCGGCGACGTTCGCCGGTGGGGGTCGTGCGACCTGTTCGAACGCTAACCAACCCGTGCGCCTTCTGTGAAGGTTGATGGGTGATATGCCCGATACATTTTCGTGACCTGGGTCATGTCCGTTGCCCGCCATGGCCGTTGGGTGTAGTTCTGTCCGCACTTGTCACGAAGTGTCGCTGTAGGTGGCGGATGGGGGACGCAGAGTGAGCAAGTCCCGGGATTCCCGTCGGATTTCCGGGGTGGCGGCCGGTTGTCAGTGGGGCGCCCTAGACTCGTAGAGCGATGAGCAGCCTCTTTGACGACAGCTTCCTGGCGGATCTCCAGGCCCCTCGGGCCCACGAGGAAGAGCCCCCGCCGCCGCCCGAGGACGAGCACGGGCCGGACCCGGTTCCGGACGACCTGTTCGGCGGGAAGTTCGACGTGCCGCCGAGCCGGGACGCCTACTACCGGGGCGGCGCCCCCCGCCCGGCCCTCGACCCGGCGGCGCTCCTGGACGGGCTGAACGAGAACCAGCGCGCCGCCGTCGTCCACTCCGGCACCCCGCTGCTCATCGTGGCCGGCGCCGGCTCCGGCAAGACGCGCGTGCTCACCCACCGCATCGCCCACCTGCTCGGCGAGCGCAACGCGCACCCGGGTCAGATCCTCGCGATCACCTTCACCAACAAGGCCGCGGGCGAGATGCGGGAGCGCGTCGAACAGCTCGTCGGCCCGCGCGCCAACGCGATGTGGGTGATGACCTTCCACAGCGCCTGCGTCCGCATCCTGCGCCGCGAATCGAAGAAGCTCGGCTTCACCTCCTCCTTCTCGATCTACGACGCCGCCGACTCCCGGCGCCTGATGGCCCTGGTCTGCCGAGACCTGGACCTCGACCCCAAGCGGTACCCGCCCAAGTCCTTCAGCGCCAAGGTCTCGAACCTGAAGAACGAGCTGATCGACGAGGAGGAGTTCGCGGCCCAGGCCACCGGGGGCACCTCCCCGACGGAGTCCGGGGGAGGGTTCGAGAGGACCCTCGCCCAGGCGTACGCGATGTACCAGTCGCGGCTGCGCGAGGCCAACGCCCTCGACTTCGACGACCTGATCATGACGACGGTCAACCTGCTGCGCGCCTTCCCGGACGTCGCCGAGCACTACCGCCGCCGCTTCCGGCACGTCCTCGTCGACGAGTACCAGGACACCAACCACGCGCAGTACGCCCTCGTGCGCGAGCTGGTCGGCAGCTCCGACCACCCGGTCGACGTGCCGCCCGCGGAGCACGACCTGCCGCCCGCCGAACTCTGCGTCGTCGGCGACGCCGACCAGTCGATCTACGCCTTCCGGGGTGCGACGATCCGCAACATCCTCCAGTTCGAGGAGGACTACCCGAACGCGACGACGATCCTCCTGGAGCAGAACTACCGCTCCACCCAGACGATCCTGAGCGCCGCCAACGCGGTCATCGAGCGCAACGAGTCCCGCCGCCCCAAGAACCTGTGGACCAACGCGGGCGAGGGCGCCCGGATCACCGGCTACGTCGCCGACACCGAGCACGACGAGGCACAGTTCGTCGCCGAGGAGATCGACCGTCTCACCGACGCGGGCGAGGCGAAGGCCGCGGACGTCGCCGTCTTCTACCGGACGAACGCGCAGTCCCGTGTCTTCGAGGAGATCTTCATCCGCGTCGGCCTGCCCTACAAGGTCGTCGGCGGAGTCCGCTTCTACGAGCGCAAGGAGGTCCGGGACATCCTCGCCTACCTCCGGGTGCTGTCCAACCCGGAGGACACCGTCCCGCTGCGCCGCATCCTGAACGTGCCCAAGCGCGGCATCGGCGAGCGCGCCGAGGCGATGATCGACGCGCTCTCCCAGCGCGAGAAGATCAGCTTCGCGCAGGCGCTCAAGCGCGTCGACGAGGCGTACGGCATGGCCGCGCGCTCCACCAACGCCGTGCAGCGCTTCAACACGCTGATGGAGGACCTCCGTACCATCGTCGAGTCCGGCGCGGGACCGGCCACCGTCCTGGAGGCCGTCCTCGAACGCACCGGCTACCTCGCCGAGTTGCAGGCCTCCACCGACCCGCAGGACGAGACCCGCATCGAGAACCTCCAGGAACTCGCCGCCGTGGCCCTGGAGTTCGAGCAGGAGAACGCGGACGCCGACGGCGAAAGCGAGGGTGCGGGTGAGGTCGATGGGGACGGCGGGGCGCCGGTCGGACTCGCCGCGTTCCTGGAGCGGGTGGCCCTGGTCGCCGACTCCGACCAGATCCCCGACGAGGGCGAGGACGGCTCCGGAGTCATCACCCTGATGACCCTGCACACCGCCAAGGGCCTCGAATTCCCGGTCGTCTTCCTCACCGGCATGGAGGACGGCGTCTTCCCGCACATGCGCGCCCTCGGTCAGACCAAGGAGCTGGAGGAGGAGCGCCGCCTGGCCTACGTCGGCATCACCCGCGCGCGCGAGCGGCTGTACCTGACCCGGTCGGCACTGCGCAGCGCCTGGGGCCAGCCGTCGTACAACCCGCCCTCGCGCTTCCTGGAGGAGATCCCGGCCGTGCACGTGGAGTGGAAGCGGACCGGGGGCACCTCCGCGCCGCTCTCCTCGGGCCCGGCGTCGGGCATCGCGGCCTCGCTCTCCTCGTCCCGCTCACGCTCCTCGGCGTCGGGCGCGGCGGGCTTCGCCACCCGCAGGGCGTCGGAGAAGCCGGTGGTCGCGCTGGCCGTCGGGGACCGGGTCACCCATGACCAGTTCGGTCTGGGCACGGTGGTCGACGTGAAGGGCACGGGTTCGAACGCGGAGGCCACGGTCGACTTCGGCGAAGCCAAGCCGAAGCGCCTGCTGCTGCGGTACGCGCCGGTGGAGAAGCTGTAGGGCTGTAGGGCTCCCGCTCCAGCGGGGGCCGCGCCGCTACGTCGGATCGAGTCCGTGGCTGCGCAGCCAGGGAAGCGGATCGATCGCCGCCCCGCCGGCCGGGCGGACCTCGAAGTGCAGGTGCGGGCCGGTGGAGTTGCCCGAGTTCCCGGAGTACGCGATCGGCTGGCCGGCCTGCACGGTCGTGCCCGACGGCACGCGGTAGCTGGAGAGGTGGCAGTACCAGGTCTCCGTGCCGTCCTTCTCGGTCAGGATCAGCATGTTGCCGTAGGCGCTGTTCCACTTCGTGCTGACGACGCCGTCGGTCGCGGCCATCACCGTCGTGCCGTACGAGACCGGGAAGTCGATGCCCGTGTGCACGGACATCCAGTTGACGCCGGCCTGACCGAAGTAGGCGCTGAGGCCCCGCTGCGTCACCGGGAGTACGTACTTGGGGCGCAGCCGCTCCTTGCGGGCCGCCTCCGCCGCCGCCTTCTTCTTCTCGGCGGCCTGCTCGGCCTTGAGGTCGATGCGCTCCTGCGTACGGCTGGCCCGGTCGGCGAAGTCGTCGGCGCCGGCCGACAGGCTCTTGATCTGGGCGTCCAGCTTGTTGTTGGCGGTGGACGGCTGCACCGTGGTCGCGTCCGACGCGGAGGCCGTGGTCTCACCGCTGCCGGTCAGCGTGCCGATCGAGGCGGCGGCGATCCCGGCCACACCCATCACACACGCGGACGGGACGGCGATGGTCAGCAGCGCGGAACGCCTCGGCGGAGTGCGCCGCCGGGAACGGCCCGCGCCGCGCGTCGCCGTACGGGAGCCGACGGCCGGCGTGAACTCCTCCTCGTCATCGAGGAGTTCGTGCTCCGACCCCCCCGACGCATCCGGCTGCGGCAGCCGGTCGGACTGGACCGGCTGGTCCAACTGGTCGGTGACGGCCGGCATTTCGCCGGTAGCGGTCAACTCGCCGCCGTCCGAGAGGTGTTCGCTGTATGTGTCGTCGGAGGAGGGGTTGTTGCCACCGTCGTACGGCCCTTCGTACGGCCCTTCGTACGATCCGTCGTACGGCCCCTCGTGTCCGACCTGTGCCGGTGCGTCGCAGCCGCCGGTGTTCCACTGCGTGGCGTCGTACGTGCCGGTGTCGAAGGTCTGCGTGCCCCAGTCCCAGTGCTGGGTCCGGTCGGCCGGAGAGTCCGAAGTGCCGGGCTGAACCCAGGAGTTCGTCTCCCACTCGCCGCTCACGTCGGCGCCCCCGGACTGCGGGGGGATGCTGGAGAGCTGCTGGTGTCCGCTCGTCCAGGCGGTGGTGTCGTAGGCGCCGGAGTCGTAGACGGCCTGAGGCTGGGCCGCGTAGGGGTCGCACTGCGTGGGCTGCTGACCATCCGTCGGCCAGCCCGAGGTGTCGTACGCACCGGGGTTCTGGCCGCCGCCCGGCAGTTCGCCGAAGAGGGGATCGACCGCGAACGTCGACGTGGTCTGACCGGTGGGGTCGAAACCGTTGGTCTGGTAGGGGTCGTACGTGGTGAAGTCGCCGTACTGGGCCTCGTGGCCGCCGTACGGCGCTTGGTGCGCCGGGGCGGCTGACGAAGCCGGGGCCGGGGTGGTCATGGTCCCCGACGGGTGACGGTCGTTCACCAACTTCTCTTTCGCCTCGACAACAGGGGCTGCCAGAGCAGTGCGGCGACTGTACCCGGCGGTATGCGGGCGCGACAATCTTCGCCAGGTTTCCCGCTCGCCGAAAGGGGCATTCGGTGGTGTTTGGGGGGACGGCGGGACCGGGTTTGGCCTTGCGTTCGAATAGCGTTCGATGTCAGTGGGATGGGTGAGCGCTGTGAACGGAGCTGTGAACCGTGCTCACGCGACGGTCAGGCCGCCGGTGCGCGCGACGGCCGGGGCCGCGGTTCCGGGAGTGTCGAGTGCCTCGCGGATGCCGGTCGCCACCGCCGGATGGACCGGCAGAGCGAGATGGCCCACCCCGCTGACCTGCACGTTCTGCGCTAGCAGGTCCGGGTGGTCGATACAGGCCGTCTCCAGCGGATCCATCAGATGATCCAGATCGCTCCAGAAACTGACGAAGTGCGTACGGCAGCCGGGCGCCGGCCGGGCCAGCTCCGCCAGCACCTCCGAACCCGGTCGCATCTGGCGGACGATCGGGTGCGCGTTCGCCAGTGGCGCCACCCGGGTGCCCGCGTGCGGGGTACCGAGCGTCACGAGCGTACGGACCCGCAGGTCACCGCCGAGCCGCTGCACGTAGTACCGCGCGATCAGACCGCCGAGACTGTGCCCCACGATGTCCACCTCGCGGCTGCCGGTGCGCTCGCAGATCTCCTCGATGTGCCGGCCCAGCAGCTCCGCCGCGGTGCGGATGTCACAGGTCAGGGGGGAGTAGTTGAGCGATTCCACCTGCTGCCTGCCGTGCTGGGCGAGGGAGCGGCGCAGCAGCACGAAGACCGAGCGGTTGTCGATGAACCCGTGCAACAGCACGACCGGCGGTTTCGCCTCGATCGGCAGCTGCGCGGTGCCCTCCGGTGCGGCGAGCGGGGCCGGGAGCGCCCGGCGCTCCTGGGCGATGCCGGAGGGATAGAGGAGAAGGTGCCCGGTGAGAATCGCGATCTCCAGGGCGGTGGCCTTCAGGAGAGTCATGGACAGGCCCGTCAGGCTGCTCGGCAGGAGGCGCCGACAGAGCGGGAGAAGGGGCGTCGCCGCCTCGGTGACCTTCATGGCCGGCCTCCTGTCCACACACGAACGGACGGCCCTGTCCCCTGTGTGCACTCCGTGGAAGTCACGGCGAGGACCGTGGACGGGGCGCGAGCGGCCGGTGCGGCAGGGGCGCGGGGCGTGGCGTCGGTGGTGACGCCGGTGACGCCTGTCACGGGTCGAGGCTCCCTGCCGGTGTGGCGACGAGGTTCCCCGTTTTCGTGCCGTGCCTGTCGTACCTGCCGTGCCTGCTCTACTCGCCGTGCGTGCCCTTCGTGCCTGCGGCGACCTCGTTGCGGCTCCCGGTGCGCCTGTTCCCGCTGGAACGGTGCGCGGTGAACGTGTCCCATTGTGTGATTTCCCCCTCGGTCTCCACCGCGAAACTGCCGGTTGCGGGATGCTGGAGATAACGTTCGTTCACTTCCCCGGTCGGTGCGGGTACGCCAGTACCTGTCGGTAGGGATGGACGCAGTCGCTTCATGGAGGCAGTGATGGGTGTGGCAGCCGGTCCGATCCGCGTAGTGGTGGCCAAGCCGGGGCTCGACGGTCACGATCGCGGGGCCAAGGTGATCGCGCGGGCGCTGCGGGACGCCGGTATGGAGGTCATCTACACCGGCCTGCACCAGACCCCCGAACAGATCGTCGACACCGCGATCCAGGAGGACGCCGACGCGATCGGCCTCTCCATCCTCTCCGGCGCCCACAACACGCTCTTCGCGGCCGTGCTCGACCTCCTCAAGGAGCGCGAGGCCGAGGACATCCTGGTCTTCGGCGGCGGCATCATCCCCGAGGCCGACATCCCCCCGCTGAAGGAGAAGGGCGTCGCGGAGATCTTCACGCCCGGGGCGACCACCGGAACGGTCGTGGACTGGGTACGACAGAACGTGGGCCAGCCGGCCAGCGCGTGATGCCCGCGGCGGCCACGGCGACCACGGCGGCTCCGCCGCCCGAAAGACAACCCGAGCCTGCGCCCCCCGCGCTGCTACGCCACCCGCGGCGCGCCTCGCTTGGCGGCCTGCGATACCCCCGGCCCGGCGCCCCTCAGGCCGGTGGCCTACGGTGCCCGGAGCCTGGCGGTTCACGGCGCACCCGGCCCGGCGGCCGGTGCCGCGCGCGGCTCGGTGGTCCGCGCCGCGCGCGACTTGGGGGCCTCCGCCGCCCGCGGCCCGGTGGCGTCCCCCGTGCGCAGGCCGGCGGCCTACGGTGCTCGCGAGCCCGTGGCCTCCGCCTCCAGCTCCGCCGCCATCGCCGCCCGTAGCCGCAACGTCGTCACCAGTCGTTGGAACGCCTCCGCCCAGTAACCCCCCGCTCCCGGTGCCGCGTCCTCGCCCTCGGCCGGTACCGCCAGCAGCGCGTCGAACCGGCTCGCCTCGACCGGATCGAGGCACCGCTCGGCCAGCCCCATCACCCCACTGAAGCTCCACGGGTAACTCCCCGCGTCCCGCGCGATGTCGAGCGCGTCCACCACGGCCCGCCCCAGCGGCGCCGCCCACGGCACCGCACACACACCGAGCAGCTGGAACGCCTCCGACAGACCGTGGGTCGCGATGAATCCGGCCACCCACTCGGCCCGTTCGCCGCTGTCCAGCATGCCGAGCAGCTTGGCGCGCTCCGCCAGGGAGACCGCCCCGGGGCCGCCCGCCTCGGGCGCCGACGGCACTCCGAGCAGCGCCCGGGACCACTCCGGGTCCCGCTGCCGGACGGCGGCCCGGCACCACGCGGCATGCAGTTCGCCCTGCCAGTCGTCCGCCACCGGAAGCGCCACGATCTCCCATGCCGTCCGTCCGCCGAGCCGCCGCGTCCACGTTCCGAGCGGTGTCGCCTCCACCAACTGGCCGAACCACCACGACCGTTCACCCCGTCCCGCCGGAGCCTTGGGGAGTACACCGTCTCGCTCCATGCTCGCGTCGCACTCGTGCGGCGCCTCGACTGTCAGCGCCGGGTCCGCACGGGTGCGGTCGACGGCCACGCAGGCCGAGGCCCGCACCGCCATCCGCGCGGCGAGCGCCGAGCCCGGCAGCGCCGACAGCAACTCCGCCGCCGTCGCCCGTACGTTGCGGCTGCGGTCCGTCAACGCCCTTTCCAGGAACGGCTCGTCGGCCGCGTGCAGTCCCGTCCGCAGCGAGTCGAGGAACATCAGCCGGTCCTCGGCGCGCTCGGTCGGCCAGGTCGTGGCGAGCAACTCGCGTGCGTGCGGCGGCCGATGGGCCCGTACCGCGGTGAGCAGGGCGACCCGCTCCGCGAACAGCCCCTCCTCCCAGAGCCGGCGCACCCCCTCCTGGTCGTCGAGGTCCGGCAGCGCCGCGCCACCACCGGGCGTGGCCCGCAGGGCGAACCGCCAGTCGGGGTTGAAGCGGGCCAGCCACAGCGCGCGCGGCCCCGCGAACTCCAGGGCGGCGGGCCGCAGATCCGTCCGTCCCCGGGCCGCGTCCAGCAGCGCGGGCAGCGCCGCCGGGGGCGGTGCGAAACCGTGCCCGTTCGCCGCCGTGAGCCACTGGGGCAGCAGTTCCATCAGGTCCGGCGAGGAGCCCCGGCGGCCACCGCCGGCCGAGCCCGGACGGTCGGCCAGCAGCATCGCGAGTCTGCGGGCCGCCGCCGCGGGCAGCGCCGGCCGCGGATCGTGCGGGGCCCGCGGGGGAAGCTTCGCGGCCGGCGCCGCCCGCAGTCCCGCCCGCCGTCGTACGGTCTCCAGGGCGGCCGCGTCCAATAGCGCGACCGGCGCCTCCCGGGCCGGGCCGCCCGCCGGTGGCGTCCGCCGGTCCGTGCCGAGCAGCGCCACGGTGACCAGTGCCTGTTGCGGCATTGGTTCCTCCCAGCGGCCGGCCGGGGACGGTTCCGCCGGAACGGGGGTGCTGTTCATGCGCTGCCTTTCTGCCGGGTGCCGCGGAGGGGACGGGTGGTCGGTCAGCACAGGGGGACCGCCTCTCCGGTCCCCTCCGGCCAGGCCGTGAGGGGGGTGAAGCCGCGGTGGCCGCACTCGCCGAACACCGTGACCGGCGCGCCGCCGGAGAGCGCGACGAGCCGCCACAGCCCCGGCCGGGAACGGGCGCCCGGGGTGAGCGGCAGCGCCGAGTCCGCGCCGGCGTCCGCCAGTTGCCACCCGTCGCCGTCCGGCGTCGGTATCACCGCGTCCAGCGTCACCGGCACCGCGTCCAGCCAGGGATCGTCCCGCAGCGCCTCGCCGTACCGCGCGACCGCCTGCGCCGTCGTCGTCCCCGGCGGGCGGTGCGCCGTCGGCGCGGGCCCGGCGAACCGCTCGCCCAGGGCCGCCCGCGACTGCCCCGCGCCCGGATACGCGGCCACCTCCGCGTCCAGGGCCAGCCCCACCGGCAGCGCCAGCTCGGGGGCGCGGCCGGCGGCGCCGTAGGAGAGGAGGAGTGCCGTGCGGCGCGAGGCGGTGCCGTACAGCCAGATGCGGCGCGTCGTGAGTTTCGCGTCCGCCGTGTCGTACTGGGCGAGGACCAGCCAGTCGTCGCGCACCGGCGGGCCGTCCGCCGAGCCGGGCAGGCCGACGCGGGAGCGGACCGTCGCCGCCAGTCCGTCCGGCAGGCTGTCCCGGCGCAGCCAGCCCTGGTCGAGGAGATGGACCAGCGCGCACTCCTCCAGCAACCGCACCGGCCAGCCCGGCCCGGACGACGGTATCGACGCCAACTCCCTCACCCGCGCCGCCAGTCCGGGTGCCTGCGCGTCGACCATGCGGGCCGCGGTCTCCTCCCACATCCCGTACCCCGCCTGTTCCGCCGAGGCCAGGCCGCCGCGCAGCAGATCGGCCAGCCGCTGCTCCAGCTCCGTCGCCCCCGCGGTGATCCGCTCGGCCCGGCGCTCCGCCCTGCGCCGCGCCGCCTCGGCATCCCCGCCCGACGGGGAACCGGACGCGCCCCCCTCCCGCTTCTGCTCCGCGCGCTCGCGCCGCCCCGCCAGCCACTGCCCGGCCCAGTCCGGCGGCTGCCCCGCCGGCACCGCGTCCGCCCCGCCCGACCAGAGCAGCAGCAGGCCCAGCGCGTGTTTGCACGGGAACTTACGGCTCGGACAACTGCACTTGTACGCGGGCCCCGCCACGCCCGCGAGGTCGACGACCGTCTGATACGGCCTGCTGCCACTGCCCGCGCACAGCCCCCACACCGTCCCCTCCCCGGAACCGCCCGTCTCGGACCACGGTCCGGCCGCGCCGAGTCTGCTGCCCGCCTTGCGCGACGCCGCGTCAGGCGCCAGTGCCAGCACCTGCTCCGCCGTCCAGCGCACCCCCTGCTGAGTCATGTCATCGAAGGTAGATCCCCCCACTGACAATCGGTCGTGCGCGTACGTTTCCGCAGGTCAGGACGGATTGTCAGTGGCGTGGTGCACGGTGGACACCAGATCCGAACCGGCCGAGCTGGAGGGGGCCTCAGCCATGACTGTGTCCGTAGACCCGAAGACCGTGGACCCGACGACCGCAGGGCCGACGACCGTGGACCCGAGCGAGAGGACGGAGGAGCTGCGCCCGCACGCCGAGGCCGCCTTCGCCGGTGAACTCGCCGCGCTGGCCGCGCAGGACGACCGGCCGCGCCCGGCCCGCTGGCGGATGTCGCCGTGGGCGGTCGCGACGTACCTGTTGGGCGGCACCCTGCCGGACGGCACGGTGATCACACCGAAGTACGTCGGCCCGCGCCGCATCGTCGAGGTCGCCGTCACCACCCTCGCCACCGACCGCGCCCTTCTCCTGCTGGGCGTGCCGGGCACCGCGAAGACCTGGGTCTCCGAGCACCTCGCCGCGGCGGTCAGCGGCGACTCGACCCTCCTCGTCCAGGGCACCGCCGGCACCCCGGAAGAGGCGATCCGCTACGGCTGGAACTACGCGCGGCTCCTCGCGCACGGCCCGAGCCGTGAGGCTCTGGTGCCCAGCCCCGTCATGCGTGCCATGGCGGACGGGATGACGGCCCGGGTCGAGGAGCTGACCCGCATTCCGGCCGACGTGCAGGACACGCTGATCACGATCCTGTCGGAGAAGACGCTGCCGATACCGGAGTTGGGGCAGGAGGTGCAGGCCGTCCGCGGCTTCAACCTGATCGCCACGGCCAACGACCGCGACCGCGGGGTCAACGATCTCTCCAGCGCCCTGCGCCGCCGCTTCAACACGGTGGTGCTGCCGTTGCCGGAGAGCGCCGACGCCGAGGTGGAGATCGTCTCGCGCCGCGTCGACCAGATCGGCCGCTCGCTCGACCTGCCGTCCGTGCCCGACGGCGTCGACGAGATCCGCCGGGTGGTGACCGTCTTCCGCGAGCTGCGCGACGGCGTCACCTCCGACGGCCGTACGAAGCTCAAGTCGCCCAGCGGCACCCTGTCGACGGCCGAGGCGATCTCCGTCGTCACCAACGGGCTGGCGCTGGCCGCCCACTTCGGCGACGGCGTACTGCGACCCGGCGACGTGGCCGCGGGCATCCTCGGGGCCGTCGTCCGCGATCCGGCGGCCGACCGGATCATCTGGCGGGAGTACCTGGAGGCGGTCGTCCGCGAGCGCGACGGCTGGAAGGACTTCTACCGCGCCTGCCGGGAAGTGAACGGGTGAGCAGCGGCAGGGGGCGGTTCGGAGCGGGGGTTCGGAGCGGTGGTCCGGAGTCGCGGGGCGGAGTGGTGGTCCGGTTCGGCTCGGCGGTTCGGCTCCGTGGGCCAGTGCGGTGGTCCAGTGCGTTGGTTCCGGTACGGCGGGGTCGGGATGACGAGTCGGGTCCGGCGGGGTCGGTACGGCGGCGTTCGTACGGCGAGTCCGGTCCGGCGGGGGCGGTATGACGAGTTCGGTACGGCGGGTTCGGTCAGGGGAGGGGGACGACGTGGCAGGCAGTGACGGAAGCGGGTACTCCGGCGCGGGGCCGTGGCTTCTCGGGGTGCGGCACCACGGGCCGGGTTCGGCACGCGCGGTGCGGGCGGCGCTGACGGCGGTTCGGCCCCGGGCCGTGCTCATCGAGGGGCCGCCCGAGGCCGACGCGGTGATCCCGTTCGCCGCCGACGAGGACATGCGGCCGCCGGTCGCCCTGCTCGCGCACGCCGTGGACGAACCCGGCCGCTCGGCGTTCTGGCCGTTGGCCGAGTTCTCCCCGGAGTGGGTCGCGATCCGGTGGGCCCTGGAACACGGGGTCCCGGCCCGTTTCATCGACCTGCCCGCCGTCCACACGCTCGCGTGGAACCGGGACGACGAGGCCGGTCCGGCCGAGCCACCCGGGCCGGAACCGACGGAGCAGCCGGCGCCCCAGGGGCCCGAGCCCGTCGGACACCCCGCCGCGGCCGGCCTCCGGATCGATCCGCTCGCCGTGCTCGCCGAGACCGCCGGCTACGACGACCCCGAGCGCTGGTGGGAGGACGTCGTCGAGCACCGGGGCGCGGGGGAGGGGGACGCGCTCGCGCCGTTCACCGTGCTGGAGGAGGCGATGGGCGCGCTGCGCGAGGCGTACGGAGTCGGCGGGCACGACCGGGATCTCGTGCGGGAGGCGCACATGCGGCTCCAAGTACGTTCCGCGCGGCGCGAGTTCGGGGACGACGTGGCCGTGGTCTGCGGGGCCTGGCATGTGCCCGCACTGCGGCGGAGGACGGCTGTCGCCGCCGACCGCGCGCTGCTCAAGGGGCTGCCCAAGGTCAAGGCCGAGCTGACCTGGGTGCCGTGGACGCATCGCCGGCTCGCCCGGGCCAGCGGCTACGGGGCGGGCATCGAGTCGCCCGGGTGGTACGGGCATCTGTTCGGCGTACCGGACCGGCCCATCGAGCGGTGGATGACCAAGGTGGCGGGGCTGCTGCGTGACGAGGACCGGATCGTCTCCCCGGCCCACGTCATCGAGGCGGTACGGCTGGCGGAGACGCTCGCCGCGATGCGGGGCCGGCCGTTGCCGGGCCTCGGCGAGACCACCGACGCGGTGCGCGCGGTGATGTGCGACGGCTCGGACGTGCCGCTCTCACTGGTGCACGACCGGCTCGTCGTCGGGGAGGTGCTGGGCGAGGTGCCGCGCGGCGCGCCCGCGGTGCCGTTGCAGCGTGACCTCGACCGGTCGCAGCGCCGGCTGCGGCTCAAACCGGAGGCGCTGGAACGGGAGTTGGAGCTCGACCTGCGCAAGGAGACCGACGCCGGGCGCAGCCGGCTCCTGCACCGGCTGCGGCTGCTGCGCGTCGAGTGGGGCGAGCCGGCCGCGTCGCGGGGGAGTACGGGTACGTTCCGGGAGACCTGGCGGCTGCGCTGGGAGCCGGAGTTGGCCGTACGGGTCGCGGAAGCGGGAGTGTGGGGCACGACCGTGCCGGCGGCGGCGACCGCCAAGGCCGAGGCCGACGCCGTCGCGGCGCGGCACCTCGCCGAGGTCACCGCGCTCGCCGAGCAGTGCCTGCTCGCCGAACTCCCGGACGCGCTGCCCGTGGTGATGCGCGTCCTCGCCGACCGCGCGGCACTCGACGCGGACGTCGGCCACCTTGCCCAGGCGCTCCCGGCCCTGGTCCGTTCCCTGCGCTACGGCGACGTACGCGGCACCGACACCCGGGCGCTCGCCGAGGTCGCCGCGGGCCTCGCGGAACGGGTCTTCGTCGGCCTGCCGCCGGCCTGCACCTCGCTCGACGCCGACGGCGCCGAGGAGATGCGGCGCCATGTGGACGCGGTGCACGGAGCGGTGAGCCTCCTCGCCGAGGCCCCGACGCCGACGCCGACGCCGACGCCGACGACAGCGTCCACCCCCGCTGTCCCTGCCGCGTCCGGGACCGAGACCGGGGCGGCGTCCGGGACCGAGACCGGGGCGGCGTCCGGGACCGAGACCGGGACGCGGACCGGCCCGGAGCACGGGTCGGTCCCGGACCGCGACGACCTGCGGGTGCGCTGGCGCGCGGTGCTCCGGAGCCTCACCGCCCGGGACAGCGTGCCGGGGGTCATTCGCGGCCGGGCGGTACGACTCCTGCTGGACGAAGGGGAGTTGGGGCCGGACGAGGCGGCGCTGCTCATGGGGCTCGTCCTGTCTCCCGGCACACCACCGGCCGACGCGGCCGCGTGGATCGAGGGCTTCGTCGGTGGCGGTGGCGGGGGCGGAATGCTCCTCGTCCATGACGAGCGGCTGCTCGGATTGGTGGACGCGTGGCTGACGGAGGTACCGGCCGAGGCGTTCACCGACGTACTGCCACTGCTGCGGCGCACTTTCTCGGCGTACGAACCGGGCGTACGCAGAACCCTCGGCGAGCTGGTCCGGCGTGGGCCGGCGGCGCGGGGGAGGACGCCCGGCGGGGTCGCCGGGGTCCCCGGCTTCGCACCGGACCTCGACACCGGCCGCGCGCACGCCGTACTGCCCGTGCTGCGCCTGCTGCTGGGACTCGATGAAGCGGCGGAGAACGCCGACAACGGCAACAACTTTGCGGGGGCGACGAGATGACGACCGACGGACCGAACGCGAGAGGCGCGACGAACGCGACGAACGCGAGGAACGCGCGGAACGGCACGGGGCGAACCGGGGAGAGGCGGCAGACGGTGAGCACGGGCAGGGGTGGGGGCGGCGCGACGGGCGCCGTGCGGGTGGTGCCGCTCTGGGACCGGGTGCGTACGGAGGCACGCGGATGACGACGGACACGAACGCGACGGACGCGACGGACGCGCCGAACACAACGGACCCGACGGACATGACGGACATGACGGCCCCGAATTCGGGTGCGGACCCCGCCCAGGAGCGGCTGCGGCGGTGGCGGCTGGTGCTCGGGGGAGACACGGCGGACGGCATCGGTTGCGGGCTCTCCGGGCGGGACTCGGCGATGGACGGGGCGCTCGCCGCGCTCTACGGCAAGGGGGACCGGCCCCGGAACGACCGGGACCGCGCGGCGGGGCTCGGGGCCTCGGCACCCTCGGTCGCGCGCTGGCTCGGTGACATCCGGACCTACTTCCCGTCCTCCGTGGTGCAGGTCATGCAGCGCGACGCCATCGACCGCCTCGGACTCTCCGCACTGCTGCTCGAACCGGAGATGCTGGAGGCGGTCGAGGCCGACGTGCACCTCGTCGGCACGCTGCTCTCCCTCAACAAGGCGATGCCCGAGACCACGAAGGAGACGGCGCGGGCGGTGGTGCGCAAGGTCGTGGAGGACCTGGAGAAGCGGCTCGCCACCCGCACCCGGGCCACCCTCACCGGTGCCCTCGACCGGAGCGCCCGGGTCAGCCGCCCGCGCCACCAGGACATCGACTGGAACCGCACGATCGCGGCCAACCTCAAGCACTACCTGCCCGAGTACCGCACGATCGTGCCGGAACGGCTCATCGGGTACGGGCGCGCCTCCCAGTCCGTGAAGAAGGAGGTCGTCCTCTGCATTGACCAGTCGGGGTCGATGGCGGCCTCCGTCGTCTACGCCTCCGTGTTCGGGGCGGTGCTGGCGTCGATGCGGTCGATCAGCACCCGGCTCGTCGTCTTCGACACCGCGGTGGTCGACCTCACCGACCAGCTCGACGACCCTGTCGACGTGCTCTTCGGGACACAGCTCGGCGGCGGTACGGACATCAACCGGGCGCTCGCCTACTGCCAGTCGCAGATCACCCGGCCCGCGGAGACGGTGGTCGTGCTGATCAGCGACCTCTACGAAGGGGGGATACGGAACGAGATGCTCAAGCGGGTCGCGGCGATGAAGGCGTCCGGGGTGCAGTTCGTGACGCTGCTCGCGCTCTCCGACGAGGGGGCGCCCGCTTACGACAGGGAGCACGCGGCGGCGCTGGGCGCGCTGGGGGCACCCGCCTTCGCCTGTACGCCCGACCTGTTCCCGGAGGTGATGGCGGCGGCGATCGAGAAGCGTCCGCTCCCGATACCCGACACGGCGTGACACCAGGAGCCCGATACCAGGCACCGAGTAGCAGCCCCGGCATACCGGACATGGGTACCCATCGGTAACAGGGGGCTTGCGCGACGTTGGGAGCTCATGCGAGGTTCGACCTCTTGCGGGCGGTGCGTGATCGTCGCCCCGCTCCACACGTACTCGACTGCCGCCGCACGGAAGGGTTTTCCTCGCCTTGATCTGGCCGGTCGCCTCGTCCGGTGCCGCTCTGCGCCTTCCGCGTACGGCGGTTGGACGGCGTGCGCCGGGCAGGGTGTTCCAACTGGCGCTGCTGCTGGGCGGGTTGCTCGTGCTGGGCTTCCTCTGCGGGGAACGGGCCCAGGCGGCGGAGGGCGGCCCGAGGCATGACGGACCGGCGGTGTCGGTCACGGTCGGTATCACCGTCGGCACCCCGGCACCGTCGCTTCCGGGCCGCGCCCCGTCGGCGGCCCACGGCGGCACCGCCGTGTCGGCGTCCCGCACTGGTACCGCTACTTCGCCGCCCCGCACTGGTTCCGCTATTTCGCCGGTCCCCAGCGTCAGCGCAGCGTCGGCGGCCCACGGCGGCGCCGCCCCTGCGCCGGCCCGCGGTGCTGCTCCCGCGTCGGCGGCCGGGACCGTCGTAGGACCGTCCGGAGCGAGGGCGTCTCACGCGGTGCCTCCCCGGCGGCCGGTCGCGGTGGTCACGCGGCGGGTGCTGAGGCCGGTGACGGACCGGTTCGTGACGGACCAGGTCGTGCGGTCGGCCGGAGACGTGGTCGGGGCGGTGACCACGGGGCTGGCCAACGCGGAAACCCAGTTGCCGCCGCTCCCCACCGAGCTCACGCTCCCCGCCGTCCCCAGCCTCCCCGCCGTCCCCACACTCCCCGCCGTTCCCACGCTTCCCGCTCCGCCCACCCTTCCCGGACTGCCCTCGCCGACCGTCCCGACGGTGCCGCCGTCCTTCCCCACCGTTCCCGCCCTTCCGTCTCTCCCCTCCGCGCCCTCCGTGCCCGCCGGGCAGGCGCCGGTCTCCGGGACCGGTGGGTCGGTGACGCGGCCCGCGGACGACGCGGCGGCGAAGGCCGACTCTGCGAACGCCGATGCCGCGAACGCCGACTTCGATGCGGGCGGGTCCGCACGGGCGGCCGTAGGAGCGGTGGCGGCCGGGGCCTACGGGCCGCGCGTTGTCGCCAGGGAGACCGGCGGGGGTGCCGAGAGCGGTGCGGTTGTGCGGGCCGCCTGGTCCGTGCGGTACGCGCCGCCCACCCCGCGGGCGCCCGGTGGTGACTCCGGCGGGGCGTCGGGCAGCCAGTCGGCCGTCGACAACTGCGGGGCGCGCCATCCGGTCACGCACGCGGTGGCCGTGGATTTCAGGGCGCCGTCGCGGCTCGTACCAGGGGCGACCGCGGGCGCGGACGTGGCCGGGACGCGGGACAGGTACCGGGACGTGCCGGTCTTTCCCGGTTAGGGAAGACCGTTCCGAAAGCCGAAGTCCTGCCCGTACGGGCCGGGCCCGCTGCCGTCGACCCTTCGGTCCGGCACGGGACGTCCGGTTCGCCCTCTCGTGGAACCCCCAAGGATCTGACGCCACCATGAACCAGAACGTCTTCACGCCGGCCGCCGCCCGTATCGCCGCCCAGATCACCGTCCCGACCGCGGACCGCACCACCGTCAGGGGGGCGGCCGCGATCCGGGGGATCCAGGGCGCCCGGGCCGCCCGTATCGCCTGCGCACGGAACAGGCAGAGTGCGCCCCCCGTCCGCACCCCGCAGCACAGCGGTAGCGCGTATGGCGGCGGCGCGTACGGCGGTGGTGCGCACGGCGGCGGTGGCGCGCACCGCGTCTGAGCGCCGCCGCGACGCGCCCCACTCGCACCGTCCCGTGCACGACTTCGTGAGGTGGCGGACCCGGACGGCCGAAAGCCGTCGGCTGTCCGGGCCGAGCCTCGCGGACGGGGCGCACGGTCCCCCCTTCGGGTGGACCGTGCGCCCCGAGCCCCCGAGGGGCTGAACCAGGGGCCCCACCGGGCCAACCCCAACCCGGTGGGGCCCCCGCCCAGGCGGCACTGCGTGTCACCGATCCCGGCATCATGTGACAGGTATCACCGCTCAGGTGTGACCCGCGATTTAGAGACCCCCGGTCACCGGCGATAACCTGCGAGGCGGACATGCCGCGCGCTCGGACACCGTGTGCGCCTCCCCTGTGACTAGCGGACGTCACGTTGCCCTTCGCGGCACGCCCACGCATCCAACGAACCGCGAGATCACTGATAGGGGCGGAAGCGCGTGGACCTGTTCGAGTATCAGGCGAGGGACCTCTTCGCCAAGCACGATGTACCGGTGCTGGCCGGTGAAGTCATCGACACGCCTGAGGCGGCCCGCGCAGCCACCGAGCGGCTCGGTGGCAAGTCCGTTGTCAAGGCCCAGGTGAAGGTCGGCGGGCGTGGCAAGGCCGGCGGCGTGAAGCTCGCCGCCACTCCGGACGAGGCCGTCGCCCGCGCGACGGACATCCTCGGGATGGACATCAAGGGCCACACGGTCCACAAGGTGATGATCGCCGAGACCGCCCCGGAGATCCTGGAGGAGTACTACGTCTCCTTCCTCCTGGACCGCACCAACCGCACCTTCCTCTCCATCGCGTCCGTCGAGGGCGGCATGGAGATCGAGGAAGTCGCGGAGAAGCGCCCCGACGCCGTCGCCAAGACGCCGATCGACGCCAACGAGGGTGTGACCCCCGAGAAGGCCCGCGAGATCGTCGCGGCGGCGAAGTTCCCGGCCGAGGTGGCCGACAAGGTCGCGAACGTCCTCGTCACGCTCTGGAAGACCTTCGTCGCCGAGGACGCGCTCCTCGTCGAGGTCAACCCGCTGGCCAAGGTCGCCTCCGGTGACGTCATCGCTCTCGACGGCAAGGTCTCCCTCGACGAGAACGCCGAGTTCCGTCAGCCGGAGCACGACGCCCTCCAGGACAAGGACGCGGCGAACCCGCTGGAGGCCGCCGCCAAGGAGAAGAACCTCAACTACGTCAAGCTCGACGGCGAGGTCGGCATCATCGGCAACGGCGCGGGTCTCGTCATGAGCACCCTGGACGTCGTCGCGTACGCCGGTGAGAAGCACGGTGGCGTCAAGCCCGCCAACTTCCTCGACATCGGCGGCGGCGCCTCCGCCGCGGTCATGGCGAACGGCCTGGAGATCATCCTCGGCGACCCGGACGTCAAGTCCGTCTTCGTCAACGTCTTCGGCGGCATCACCGCCTGCGACGAGGTCGCCAACGGCATCGTGCAGGCGCTCCAGCTGCTCGCCGACAAGGGCGAGGCAGTCACCAAGCCGCTGGTCGTCCGTCTCGACGGCAACAACGCCGAGCTGGGTCGCAAGATCCTCTCCGACGCCAACCACCCGCTGGTCCAGCGCGTGGACACCATGGACGGCGCGGCCGACAAGGCCGCCGAGCTCGCGGCTGCGAAGTAAGGGACGAGGGACTAAACAGCCATGGCTATCTTCCTCAACAAGGACAGCAAGGTCATCGTCCAGGGCATGACCGGCTCCACGGGCATGAAGCACACCAAGCTCATGCTCGCCGACGGCACGAACATCGTCGGTGGCGTCAACCCGCGCAAGGCGGGCACGACCGTGGACGTCGACGGCACCGAGATCCCGGTCTTCGGCACGGTCGCCGAGGCGATCGAGAAGACGGGCGCGAACGTGTCGGTCCTCTTCGTGCCGCCGGCCTTCGCCAAGTCCGCCGTGGTCGAGGCGATCGACGCCGAGATCCCCCTCGCGGTCGTCATCACCGAGGGCATCGCCGTCCACGACTCGGCCGCGTTCTACGCGTACGCCGTGTCCCAGGGCAACAAGACCCGGATCATCGGCCCGAACTGTCCCGGTCTCATCACCCCGGGCCAGTCCAACGCCGGCATCATCCCGGGCGACATCACCAAGCCGGGCCGGATCGGCCTGGTCTCGAAGTCCGGCACGCTGACCTACCAGATGATGTACGAGCTGCGTGACATCGGCTTCTCGTCCGCCGTCGGTATCGGTGGCGACCCGGTCATCGGTACGACGCACATCGACGCGCTCGCCGCGTTCGAGGCCGACCCCGACACCGACCTGATCGTCATGATCGGCGAGATCGGCGGCGACGCCGAGGAGCGGGCCGCGGACTTCATCGCGAAGAACGTGACCAAGCCGGTCGTCGGTTACGTCGCGGGCTTCACCGCGCCCGAGGGCAAGACCATGGGCCACGCCGGAGCCATCGTCTCCGGCTCCTCCGGCACGGCCGCCGCCAAGAAGGAGGCCCTGGAGGCCGCCGGAGTCAAGGTCGGCAAGACGCCCACCGAGACGGCGAAGCTGGCGCGCGCCATTCTCGGCAGCTGACCCGGGTGCCGTTCCCGGCAGTTGGGCGCAGCCTCGTCGGCTGACGTCTCCGCACCATCACAGGGGCCCGCACCTCGCGAGAGGGGCGGGCCCCCGTGCGTTCAGCGGAGCACGGGAAGCACCCTTTCGGGACCCTGCTGGCTCTCGGCGCGGAGCTTGGCGCGCAGGGCCGCCTCCTCCTCCGACAGCGCGCCCTGCGCCACCGGCCGCGGCAGCCCCTGCACTGCGGCGCCGGGCGCCACGGGGGGCTCGTAGTGTGTCGGGGCGGTGCGCAGGGTGAGGGACGTGGCGCCGATGATGCCGGCCGTGCAGACGATCGCGGCCCGGGTCCAGCGGCGCGCGCGGCGCTCGCCGTCGGTCCGTACCGCGGGCGGGCTGGAGGCCCGGAGCCGTTCCGTGGTGGCGAGTTCGGCCAGCCGCCGGCTCAGTGCGGGCGGTTCCGCCAGCTCCGGGATCCGTACGGCGATCGCCTCGCGCGCGCGAAGCAGCCGGTTCGCGGCGGCCGGGGTGCTCGCCTCCGTCTCGGCGGCGGTCTCCGGCAGCCCGAGGCCGATCCCGTCGTAGAGCAGCACGGTGCGGCGGTACGACGGCGGGAGTTTCAGCAGTACGTCGAGGAGGGCGCGGTCGGACGGGTCGGGCGGCGGGGGTTCCGGGTGGCGGTACCGGGGGCGGAAGCGGTGCCAGGGGGAGAGGGCGAAGTCGTACGCCGTCGAGCGCACCCAGCCGGCCGGGTCCCGGTCGACGGCCACCTCGGGCCAGCGCTGCCAGGCGAGTTGGAAGGCCCGCTCCACGGACTCGCGCGCGAGGTCGCGCCGCCCGGTGAGCAGGTACGCCTGACGTACGAGGGCGGGCGTGCAGAACGTGTACAGCGCGTCGAAGGCCTGAGTGGGCGTCGAGGGAGCGGTCGGTCCGGCAGGTTCGGGACCGGCCCCGGTGACCGGTTCCGCGGTCGGTACGGGGCTGCCGGCGTCGACGGGGGCGGGGAGGGGGGCGGGGACGGCGTGGGTCACGAACTCCTCCTGGCGGACGGCCGTCCGGGGGCCGGCCTCGGCGGCTGCCTTCGCTGCCGCCTTCGCCTCCGTCGCGAAGGTGAGCAGCAGTTTCGCGTACGTCTCCCGTTTCCGGCCGCGTGGCGTGGTGCGGCCGGTCTCCCACGCCCGCACCGTCTCGCGGGTGACGCCCACCAGCGAGGCCAGTTCGGCCTGGGTCAGCGCGTGGGCCTCGCGCAGGCGCCGGCGTTCCTTGGGTGGGGGGAGCGGGTTCGGGGCGCTGAGCGTCACAGGACACCCCTTCGTACGAAAAAGAACATAAACGCATATTGATCGACACTTCCGAGCTTCGCCTGTTACGACGAGAAAGCGCGTGTCGTTGGGAGCATGGCGGTCGTGATCCCTATGACCCACCGCAGGCCGTCGTTGTCGCCCCTGCTCGCCCGGCTGCGCGACCGGTCGCCCGGACTGTCCGCGAGCTTCCTGGGCGGCGCCGTCGCGGCGGGGCTCGGGCTCGGCGCGTTCGCCGTCCTGGTGATCGTGCTCTGGATCAGCTCGCCGTACCCCGACAGCGGGCTCGGCGGCGCGCTGCACGTCGCCGCCGCGCTGTGGCTGCTCGCGCACGGGGTCGAACTGCTCCGCACCCACACCCCCTCCGGTGTCCCCGCGCCGCTGGGCGTCACCCCACTGCTCCTCCTCGCGCCGCCGGTCTGGCTGGTGCACCGGGCAGCCCGGGAGGCGACGGCCGGCATGGACGGTGCGGGCGGTGCGGGCGGTGCGGACGACTCCGAGGGGCCGCCGCCGGTCGCGGCCCGCACCGCCTGGACGGGCGTCACCCTCGGCTATCTCACCGTCGGCACCGCCGCCGCGCTCTACGCGTCCGGCGGTGCACTGAGTCCGTCGTGGCGGACGGTGCTGTGCCTGCCGTCGTTGGTGGCGGGCGTGGCCGGAGCCGGGGTGTGGACGGCGTACGGGCGGCCGAGCGAGCCGGTGCGCAACGTGCTGGCCCTGTTGCCGGCCGGGCTCGGACGGCTGCTTCTCGGACGGCTGCTCCGCGGAGAGCGAGCCCGGCTGCGGCTCGGCACCGCCGCGCGGGCCGCGGGCGCCGGCACGGCGGTGCTCGTCGGCGGCGGCGCGCTGCTGCTGGGGGTCTCGCTGCTGTGGCACGGGGGTGCGGCCCGGGCGTCCTTCCAGCATCTGACCGAGGGCGTGTCGGGCCGGTTCGCCGTGCTGCTGCTCTGTCTCGCGCTGGTCCCCAATGCGGCCGTGTGGGCTGCCTCGTACGGTCTCGGCCCCGGTTTCGCGCTCGGTGTGAGCCATGCGGCGGCCCCGCTCTCCTCGGCCCCCGGTGCCCTGCTCCCGCCGTTCCCGCTGCTGGCGGCGGTCCCCGACGCGGGGCCCGGTACGCCCCTGAACTGGCTGGCGGGACTGGTGCCGTTGGCGGCCGGTGTGACGGTGGGCTGGTTCACCGCGACCCGCGCGACCCCGGCCCCGCTTCCGACCCGGCCGCCGGCTTTCGTCCCGCGCCGCCCCAACTCCCTTTCCAGGAAGGCCCGTTACCCCTCGGCGGACCCCTGGACCCCGGGCCGCACCGCAGCCAACGCGGCGCTGGCCGCCCTTCTCTGCGCGCTCGCCTTCGCGTTGCTCGCCGAATGGTCCGGTGGGCCGCTCGGCGTCGCCGCGCTCGCCCGTTTCGGACCGGTGTGGTGGCAGGCGGGGGCGGCGGCGCTGGTCTGGGTCGCGGTGGTCGCCGTACCGACGGCGGTCGGTCTGCGCGCCTGGCGGCTGCGGCAGCCCCGCGAGCGCGTCCCGTCCGCCGCGGTGCCGGCCCCCGCGCCCGCCCCCGCGTCCGCCCGCAAGCCCGCGCCCGCCTCCGAAGCCGTCCGTGCCGAGTCGCCCCGCCGCGGGTTCGGATTCCCGTCCCTGGTCGGGAAGGGACGGTTTCGCCTCCCCCGTCGGGCGTGGGCCCAGGATGAGCCGCGCATCAAGAGTGATCCGGTCCCGCCCGCCCAGCCGGTCCCGGCCGTGCTCCCCGTCGTCGAGGGCCCGGCCGTCCCCTGCGACCACGACTCCACGTTCGACCCGTACGACTTCCTCCCCGCCGACCCGGTCCCCGGGGCCGCGGACACCCCCCGCTACGACGGCCGGTACGGCAACGCCTCCCGGGAGGCGCGCTCGACGGCCCGGCGGGAGGCGGCCGAACCGGAACCGCCGGAGACCGGCTGAACCGGCCCAACTGCCGTGCGGTACCCGTCAGTTCTTGGTGCCGAGCAGGCCCCGCAGGTCGTTCGGCAGATGCTGGTCGCAGGACTGCTTGGCCTCGTTGGTGAGGGCGTCGTTCACGCAGGTGTAGTAGTCGCTGTAGACGAGTTGTGCGACGAAGAGGCCCGCGACCAGGACGATCGCCAGGGTCGCCGTGACCAGACCGCTGATCGCGGCCGTCGTCAGCGGGTGGCCCGGCGGCTCCGGGGCCGGCGGGGCGTCCGGGGTCGCGGCGTGGGGCTTGGCGCGCAGGGCGCTGCCGCCCCAGTAGATGGCCAGCGCGCCGAGCAGCAGCGCCACCGGTGCCCAGCCGAACAGGGCGAAGAAGAAGGCCCACATGCCGGAGAGCAGGGCGTAACGGGCGCGCCGCTGTGCCGGATCCGTCGGGTCCCAGCGCATGCCCGGGCCGGAACCGTTGCCGGAACCCTCGGGTCCGCCCTGGCCGCCGCCCGGCCCGCCGCCGTTACCGGGGCGCTCGCCGAAGCCGCCGGAGGAACGCCCGGGCTGCTGGTCGCTCCACTGGCTGCCCCACGGGGAGTGGCCGCCGTCCCCGTGCCCGCCGTCCCCGTGCCCGCCGTCGGAACCCTCGCCGCCGGCCGGGCGCCGGGGCTGCCACGGCCGGTCCGGGGTCCCCTCGGGCGGTGGCGCGAACGGGTTGTCGTCCGAGGGGGTCCCGTCCTGCCCCTCGCCGTTCTTCCGGTCCGAGGGCACGTCCTTGTCCGAGGGCGCGTCCTTGTCATCGGACGGCGCGTCCGGCGCGGACGCCGGCCGCTCGCGGAGCAGCACGGTGACGCGCTCCCCTCCCCGCGCCGACTGCGGGGAGAGCGTGACAAGTCGCAGGCTGCGGTCCGGCATCAAGTGAGCGTCTTCCCCTTGGTGATATGTCCTGGTGGACACTTCTGTCCGACATGAGCTGTCACTCCGTGAACGCGCCGCACGACAACCGCGTTCCCGGGCCCGTTCTCCGCAGACGCTACCTTCCGGCCCCGCCCCCGTCCCGTGGGGGCCGTCCGGTGTGCCGGTATCGTTGCTGACGGCCGGCCGCTTCGTAGAGTTCCCCGTATCCCGGGGCGCGAAGCATTCGTATGAACATATGAGCCGGCGTACAGACGCTTCCCCGAGAAAGGGCCCCGCCGTGGCCGCCAACCCCGTGGCCAAGCGCCTTGTCGTGCTGGTCTCCGGATCCGGTACGAACTTGCAGGCGCTGCTCGACGCCATCGCGACCGCCGGCGCCGAGGCGTACGGAGCCGAGGTCGTGGCCGTCGGCGCGGACCGCGCGGGCATCGAGGGACTCGCCCGCGCCGAGCGCGCCGGGCTGCCGACCTTCGTCCGCGCGGTCAGGGAGTACGGGAGCCGGGAGGAGTGGGACGCGGCCCTCGCCGAGGCGACCGCGGCCCACGAGCCCGACCTCGTGGTCTCCGCCGGGTTCATGAAGATCGTCGGCAAGGAGTTCCTGGCCCGCTTCGGCGGGCGTTTCGTGAACACGCACCCGGCCCTGCTGCCCAGTTTCCCGGGAGCCCACGGCGTACGGGACGCGCTCGCGTACGGCGCGCGGGTCACCGGCTGCACCGTCCACTTCGTCGACGACGGCGTCGACACCGGGCCGATCATCGCGCAGGGCGTGGTGGAGATCCGGGACGAGGACGACGAGGGCGCTCTGCACGAGCGCATCAAGGAAGTCGAGCGAAGGCTGCTCGTCGATGTCGTGGGGCGGCTCGCCCGCAACGGCTATCGCATCGAGGGACGAAAGGTAGTTATCCAGTGACCGCCGAGAGCAACAAGCGAGCCATCCGCCGCGCGCTGGTCAGCGTCTACGACAAGACCGGTCTGGAGGAGCTGGCGCGCGGGCTGCACGCGGCCGGTGTCGAGCTCGTCTCCACCGGTTCCACCGCGTCGCGGATCGCCGCCGCCGGTGTCCCGGTCGTCAGGGTCGAGGAGCTGACCGGCTTCCCCGAGTGCCTGGACGGCCGGGTCAAGACCCTGCACCCGAAGGTGCACGCCGGCATCCTCGCCGACCTGCGGCTGGAGAGCCACCGGCAGCAGCTCGACGAGCTGGGCGTGGCCCCCTTCGACCTGGTGGTCGTCAACCTGTACCCGTTCCGGGAGACCGTCGCCTCCGGCGCCTCTCCCGACGAGTGCGTGGAGCAGATCGACATCGGCGGTCCGTCGATGGTGCGCGCCGCCGCCAAGAACCACCCCTCGGTGGCCGTCGTCACCAGCCCGGCCCGGTACGCCGACGTTCTCGGCGCGGTCCAGGACGGGGGCTTCGATCTCACCACCCGCAAGCGGCTCGCCGCCGAGGCCTTCCAGCACACGGCCGCCTACGACGTGGCGGTCGCGAGCTGGTTCGCGAGCAGCTACGCGCCCGTGGACGCCGTACCCCAGGGCGGTTCCGCCGTGGGGGCGTTCCCCGACTTCCTCGGCGCGACCTGGCAGCGCGAGAACACCCTGCGCTACGGCGAGAACCCGCACCAGCCGGCCGCCCTGTACGTCGACGCCGACGGCGGCGGTCTGGCCACGGCCGAGCAGCTGCACGGCAAGGAGATGTCGTACAACAACTACACGGACACGGACGCCGCCCGCCGGGCCGCCTACGACCACGACGAGCCGTGCGTCGCGATCATCAAGCACGCCAACCCCTGTGGTATCGCGGTCGGTTCGGATGTCGCCGAGGCGCACCGCAAGGCGCACGCCTGTGACCCGCTGTCGGCGTTCGGCGGTGTGATCGCGGTCAACCGTCCGGTCAGCAGGGAGCTGGCCGAGCAGGTCGCCGAGATCTTCACCGAGGTCATCGTCGCGCCCGGCTACGAGGACGGCGCGCTGGAGGCGCTCGCCCGGAAGAAGAACCTGCGGGTGCTGAAGGCCGAGGGCGGTCCGGCCAACCCGGTCGAGGTCAAGGCGATCGACGGCGGTGTGCTGCTCCAGGTCACCGACCGGCTCCAGGCGGAGGGCGACGACCCGGCCAACTGGACGCTGGCGACCGGCGAGGCGCTCTCCGCGTCCGAGCTGGCCGACCTCGCCTTCGCCTGGAAGGCCTGCCGTGCGGTGAAGTCCAACGCCATCCTGCTCGCCAAGGACGGTGCCTCGGTCGGCGTCGGTATGGGCCAGGTCAACCGCGTCGACTCCGCGAAGCTGGCGGTCGAGCGGGCGGGTGCCGAGCGGGCGCGGGGCGCGTTCGCCGCGTCGGACGCCTTCTTCCCGTTCCCGGACGGGCTGGAGATCCTGGTCGAGGCCGGCGTCAAGGCCGTGGTACAGCCCGGCGGTTCGGTCCGCGACGAACTCGTCGTCGAGGCCGCGAAGAAGGCCGGCGTCACGATGTACTTCACGGGGACGCGCCACTTCTTCCACTGAGATCCGCGGGGGCGGGAGCGGGAGGTGAAGCAGGGGCCGGGGCCGGCTCGGACGGTGGCAGTTCGCACCAGACCGTCTTGCCCTCCGGTCCCTGTTCCACGCCCCACCGCAGGGCGAGCGCGTCGAGCAGCAGCAGGCCGCGCCCGCTCTCCTCGTCCGGTCCCGGCCGCCGTACGACGAGCCAGGCGTACGGCTCCGGGTCCGTCACGGCGACCCGGGTACGGCCGTCGGCGCGGGTCACCCGCAGGGTCACCGGGGTGCCCTCGCCGAGGTGTCTGATCACGTTGGTCAGCAACTCGCTGACGCACAACTGGACTTCGGGGCACGGGACGCCGAGGTGTTCGCGTACAGCACGGCGGGCTTCCGGTACCGCCTTGGCGGCGGCGAGGAGTTCGAGGTGGAGCGGAGTCACCGGATGGCCGCCTTGCGGAGGGCGGTGGTGAGGGCCCTGGCGGTGTCGAGGTTGCAGTTCCCGAGTTCGACGAGCGGGGCGCCGTAGGTCTGGACGACCGAGGGCAGGTCGAGGCCGAGGGACGGCAGGGTGATCCCGTTCGCCTCCAACGCGGCCCGCAGATCGGCTACTTCACTGGAAGCCTCGGGGAACCGGGGACTGATCATGGCCGTACACCTTTCCCTGTGCGCCGTGTGCGCGCTGTGACGAATTGCTCACACAGTGGCGTGAAATCTCGTACCGTGACAGTGGTTCGGGTTGCACCCGGGAACTGGCAAAAGACGGTGGTGAGTTGTGCCTCCACGCAAGGACACCGACGCGTCGGCGAACGTCCCCTCCTTCTACGGCGCCGAGCTGCGCTTCAAGAGGGAGGCGGCCGGCCTCACGCTCGAACAGTTGGCGGAGGGGAGCTATCGGGGCGTTCCGTTCCTGAGCCAGATCGAGCGGGGTGAGCGGCGGATGCCGCTGGATCTGTCCCGGCACGTCGACAAGGTGCTCGGCACGGACGGCTTTTTCGAGCGCCGTTGTGAAGACGCCCGGAAGGCGAGGCAGTCGGGGCATGCGGAGTACTTCGCGGATGTGGCGGAGTTGGAGCAGCACGCGGAGTCGATCGAGGAGTGGGCGCCGGCCCTGCTTCCGGGGCTGTTGCAGACCGAGTCGTACGCCCTGAAGGTCGTCCGGACGGGCAGCCCGTGGCTGCGGTCCGACACCGTGGAAAAGCAGGTCAAGGCCCGCATCGCGCGTGCGAAACTCTGGGGACGAGAGGAACGCCCGTCGTTCTGGGCGATCGTCCGCGAAGAGCTGATCCGCAAGCCGCTGCTGCCACCCGAGGAGATGGCTGCCCAGCTGAAGCACATCGCCCACGTGATCCGCTCCACGCAGGGTGTTCTGCAAATCCTTCCGGAAACTGTTGCGGCCTACCCGCTGATGATGGGCATGATCAAGGTGATGACCTTCCCGGACGCACCGCCCGTGGTGTATACGGAGGGCCTTCACAGCGGCCAACTGATCGACTATCCAGCCCTCGTGAAGGACTACCGCAGGTCGTACGATCTGCTCAGGGCCGCGGCGTTACCACCGGATGAGTCACTACACATGATCGAGCAGGCGGCGGAGGGGCACAGAAATGGACAGCACAGGGCTTGACATGAGCACTGCGCTTTGGCGCACGAGCAGCTACAGCAACAGCAGCGGCGGAGACTGCGTCGAGGTCAGGGATGATCTCCCGGGTGTCGTTCCCGTCCGTGACTCCAAGGTTGCCGACGGGCCGATGCTTCTTGTCCCCGCCCCTGCCTGGGCGTCCTTCGTCGACTGGGTCGGCTGACCCGAGAGTCGGTAGCCGCCGCGGGCGCCTCCGGCGGGACCCCCATCCAAAAAAGCGTGACACTCCTCGCGAAAGTGTCACGCTTTCTCAGCTACGCAGGGCTACCCCGCCCGCCGACCGGATCGGCGACCAGCGAAGACCGGCTACTGCGTGCGGATCACGATCGAACCGCACACCTTGTCCGCGAACGTCTGCCGCTTGGCGTCCCACGCCGGCCACAGCCAGCCCAGGTAGCAGGCGATGCTGTCGAGGAAGTGGGCCAGGCGGCGGACGAAGGCCATGCCGACGCCGAGCGGCTGGCCGGTGGCCTCGCGCACCAGGCGGATACCCAACGCCTTCTTGCCGATCGTCTGGCCGGTACGGCCCTCCTGGATCAGCTGCCAGATGGCCACACCGAGGATCGCGAGGACGCCGATCACCATCAGCACCGCCACCTTGCGGCCGAGGATGATCAGGACGTACGGCACCACGAAGATGAGCCCGTCGACCAGCGTGCCGAGGAAGCGCTGTCCCCAGTTCGCGTACGACGGGGCGGCGCCCGGGTAGCCGCCCTGCGCCGGGTAGCCGGGGTAGCCGCCCTGCTGCTGGGGGTAGCCGTAGCCCTGCTGGGGCGGCACGCCCTGCGGAGCCTGCGGGTATCCGTAACCGGGCTGGCCCTGCGGCGGCGGCCCGTAGCCCCCCTGCTGCGGATTCTGCTGCGGCTGGCCGTAGGGATTGTTCGGGTCGTAGCTCATGGCGGACTTCCTCCGAGGCAACTGCGGGGACTACGCGGGTATGCGCGGAGGTAAAGCACGAAAATGAGCGGTTTGCCCCCCAACACGGACCGCGGTACTGCGAGTTCATGGTTCTAGCTGCGGCGATATTTTGTCCAGCCGCATTCCCCAGGTGTTGTGCAAGCGCAACCTCACTGATCATGGGGTTCCCCCCGGATTGGAACCCGAGGGGCGTCATCCGCGAGGATGGGTCCATGACCGCCCACATTCTCGATGGCAAGGCCACCGCAGCCGCGATCAAGTCCGACCTGACCGCCCGCGTGGCGGCGCTGAAGGAGAAGGGCGTCACGCCCGGCCTCGGCACGATCCTGGTCGGGGAGGACCCCGGCAGCCAGAAGTACGTCGCCGGCAAGCACCGGGACTGCGCCCAGGTGGGCATCGCCTCCATCCAGCGCGAACTGCCCGCCACCGCCTCCCAGCAGGAGATCGAGGCGGCCGTCCAGGAGCTGAACGAGGACCCCGCCTGCACCGGTTACATCGTCCAACTGCCGCTCCCCAAGGGCATCGACGAGAACCGCGTCCTGGAGCTGATGGACCCCGACAAGGACGCCGACGGGCTCCACCCGATGAACCTCGGCCGGCTGGTCCTCAACGAGCCCGCCCCGCTGCCCTGCACCCCCAACGGCGTGCTCACCCTGCTGCGCCGCCACGGCGTCGAGATCAACGGCGCCGAGGTCGTCGTCGTGGGACGCGGGGTCACCATCGGCCGTTCGATGCCGCTGCTGCTCACCCGGCGCAGCGAGAACGCGACCGTCACCCAGTGCCACACCGGCACCCGCGACCTCGCCGCACATCTCCGGCGCGCCGACATCATCGTCGCCGCGGCCGGCTCCGCCCACCTGGTCCGGCCCGAGCACGTGAAGCCGGGCGCCGCCGTCCTCGACGTCGGCGTCTCGCGGAACGCGGACGGCAAGATCGTCGGGGACGTCCACCCGGGCGTCGCAGAGGTCGCCGGCTGGATCTCCCCCAACCCCGGCGGCGTCGGCCCGATGACCCGCGCCCAGCTGCTCGTCAACGTGGTCGAGGCGGCGGAGCGCAGTGTCGACTGACAAGAAGCCCCGCAGCACCGAGGAGACCACCGGCACCGCCGGGCCGACCGGTCCGGACGAGATCGAGGTGACCGACCCGGTCAGCGCGCCCGACGCCGACGGGAAGCCGCGCCGCACCACCCGCCGCTTCCCGCTCTTCACCCGCGACACGGCGCGCCCCGAGGGCGGCGGCGGGGCCGCCTCGCGCGAGGCCCCGGCGCCCGCCCGGCAGTGGCCCATCCTCACCGTGCTCGGCGCGGTCGGACTCGGCCTGCTGTTCGTCGCCTTCGACGTCGTCCGCCTCGGCACCCTGCTGATCGGGGCCGCGCTGCTGGCCGGCGCGGTGCTGCGCTGGCTCATGCCGGACGTCGGCATGCTCGCCGTCCGCTCCCGCTTCACGGACATCGTCACGTACGGCGTACTGGGCCTCGCGATCGTCCTGCTGGCGATGATGGCGCAGCCCCGGCCGTGGCTGGAGATCCCGTTCCTCAAGGACACGCTGCACTACACCGTCAACAGCAACTAGCGGCAACCAGCCCTACCCAGGCGGTCCCCGGGCCGTTGTCACGACGGCGGCCCGCCCTCTCCCCCGAGCGAGGACGGACCGCCGTCGCCACTCACCCTGCTGCACCGCGCGCGGGCGCTTCAACGCCTGTCAGAACGCTGTGGCACGGAAGTGACCGTTCCGCCACGGAGTCCGCACCCCGCCCCGACGCGGAACCGTTCCCCGTCCGACGTCGTCATTCCGCTCAGACCCAGCAACCGACGGCGCCTTGGAGGTGCGATGGGCGGCTGGCAGCCGCTGCCGGACGAACTGCCGTCCGAGGTACGGCACTTCGTGGAGCAGCTGCGGCTCCTCAAAGACCGTACGGGGCTCAGTCTGGTGGCGCTGGGCGCGCGGACCGCGTACAGCAAGTCGTCCTGGCAGCGCTATCTCAACGCCACCCAGCCACCGCCCCGGCAGGCCGTCGTCGCGCTCTGCCGGGTCGCCGGCGTCGACCCCGAACGGATCGGCGTGCGCTGGGAGTTGGCCGTCCAGGCCTGGCCCCGACCGGCAGCGGTACCGGGGCCGGCCGAGGGGACGGACGGGCACGACGGGTACCAGGACGACCCCACGCTCCCGTGGTGGGACACCTCGAAGGCGGAGAAGGCGGAGAAGGCGGAGAAGGCGGAGAAGGCGGAGAAGGCGGAGAAGGCGGGGGAGGTGGGCGCGACCGGGGAGACGGTTCGCGGTCCCGGCGGGCGGCTGCTCCTGTTCGCCGCGCTGCTGCTCTTGCTGACGATCCTCCTCGCGCTCGCGGCGCTCGTCGCCGTGACCGCCCTCCGCTGACCCGGACCGGGGTGGACCGCCCCGTACCGGGGGAAAGCGGGGGTGGGGCACGGAGCGACGGAAAAGGCGGGAAAGAGCGGTACAGGCCGCGGACAAAAGGGGGGAACGATGCCGCGTTGGAAGGCCTTGCCGGATGAACTCGATCCGCAGGTAAGGGAGTTCGCGGGCCAGTTGCGCCGGCTCGTGGACCGCAGCGGCCTGAGCGTCGCGGCGCTGGCCGACCGCACGGGCTACGGCAGGACCTCCTGGTACCGGTACCTCGACGGCCGGCTCCTCGCCCCCAAGGGCGCGGTCGTCGCCCTGGCCGAGGTCACCGGCGCCCACCCCGTCCATCTGATCACCCTGTGGGAGCTGGCCGAGCGCGCCTGGAGCCGTTCGGAACTGCGCCACGACTCGACCATGGAGGCGATCCGGATCTCGCAGGCGCGCGCCGCGCTGGGCGAGTTCGGCCCGCCCCCGGCCGACGCCGGGCCGCGCGTCAACGGCCCGCCCCCCGCCGACGTCAAGCGGAACAGGCCGGCCCGCGGGAACGGCGCCGACGCTGCCACGGCCACCCCCGCGCCGCCCTCCGCCGACGAGCCGGGCCCGCCCCCGGCGGTCTCGGGACGGCTGGGCGAAGCGGGCGGTGTCCGGCGCCGGCTGACGATGTTCGCGGCGGGGCTGGGCGGTGTGCTGGTCGTGGTGGGTGCCCTGCTCCTGTTCACCGGCGTCCACCACGACTCGAAGACCACAGGGGCCCATGCCGCGGCCTCGGCCACGCCGTCGGCACGTACCGACGCCGCTCAGCCGGCCGGGGTGCGGTGCGCCGGGGCGAGCTGTAGCGGCAAGGACGCGGTGGCCATGGGCTGCGCCAAGGACGCCGACGCGGTGCGCACCGTACGGACCGCCATCGTCGGCACCACCGTCGTGGAGGTCCGCTACAGCAAGGTCTGCGAGGCCGCCTGGGGCCGGATCACCGGCGCCGCGCCGGGCGACGTCGTCCAGGTGACCGCGGGCGGCGCCAAGGAGACGGGGAGCGTCACCGCGGCCGGCGACACCCTCGCCTACACGCCCATGCTGGCCGTGCGGGACGCGGCCGGGGCGACCGCGTGCGTGACCCTGGCCTCCGGAGCCCACGGGTGCGCCAAGTAGCCGCAACGGTGCGGAGTATGTGAAGGAATCGGGGGCAGGCGGATGGCCGTCCCCGATCCGGGGCAGGCACTGGCCACCCCCACGGGAGTCCGGCGTACCGGCCCCCACGGCGGCCGCCCTGTCCCCTTTCACCGGTTCCCCCGGGTTCCCCCGGACCGGACGGCCGCCTTCTCCGGGACATCCTGTGGATCACTCAGCGGATCACCTAGCGCGGCACCCAGTGGATCACCCAGCGCGTCACCCTGTGGATCACTCTGTGGGACGGGCCACACGGGGGCGGCCGTGCGGGATCCCGGATGCGCGATAGCCTGACCGGTGGATCTCTCTTGACACCAAGAGATCGATCATTTGTACGTCCCGCATCCGGGGCAGGGACGCCCCGCCGACAGCTGCCATACGGAGAACGCCATGACCCGCACTCCCGTGAACGTCACCGTCACCGGCGCGGCCGGCCAGATCGGTTACGCCCTGCTCTTCCGCATCGCCTCCGGCCAGCTGCTCGGCGCGGACGTGCCGGTCAGGCTCCGCCTCCTGGAGATCACGCCGGCGCTGAAGGCCGCCGAGGGCACCGCGATGGAGCTGGACGACAGCGCCTTCCCGCTGCTCCAGGGCATCGACATCACGGACGACCCGAACGTCGCCTTCGACGGCGCCAACGTCGCCCTCCTCGTCGGCGCCCGCCCGCGCACCAAGGGCATGGAGCGCGGCGACCTGCTCTCCGCGAACGGCGGCATCTTCAAGCCGCAGGGCAAGGCCATCAACGACAACGCGGCGGACGACATCAAGGTCCTCGTCGTCGGCAACCCGGCCAACACCAACGCGCTCATCGCGCAGGCCGCCGCCCCGGACGTACCGGCCGAGCGCTTCACCGCGATGACCCGCCTCGACCACAACCGCGCGCTGACCCAGCTCGCGAAGAAGACCGGCACCACGGTCGCCGACATCAAGCGCCTCACCATCTGGGGCAACCACTCGGCCACCCAGTACCCGGACATCTTCCACGCCACGGTCGCCGGCAAGAACGCGGCCGAGGTCGTCAACGACGAGCAGTGGCTCGCCGACGACTTCATCCCGACCGTCGCCAAGCGCGGCGCCGCGATCATCGAGGCCCGGGGCGCGTCCTCCGCCGCCTCCGCCGCCAACGCGGCCATCGACCACGTGCACACCTGGGTCAACGGCACGGCGGACGGCGACTGGACCTCCATGGGCATCCCGTCGGACGGTTCCTACGGCGTCCCGGAGGGCCTCATCTCGTCCTTCCCGGTCATCACCAAGGACGGCGTCTACGAGATCGTCCAGGGCCTGGACATCAACGAGTTCTCCCGCGCCCGCATCGACGCGTCCGTGAAGGAACTGGCGGAGGAGCGCGAGGCGGTCCGCTCGCTCGGCCTCATCTGAGCCGTCCGCGGCCCCTTTTCGACGGCCCCGTCACGAGTCTGCTCGGGCCCTGTTCCGGTTTCCGCCGGGACGGGGCCCGTTCCCTTTTCCGCCCCTACCGTCGGAAGCGGTACCAGGTGGGGTGAATCGGGGGGTTCGCGATGAACGGTGGGAACGGTCACGGCGAGAACGACGGCCACGGCCACGGTCATGGCTACGGGCACAGCTCCGGCTCCGGCTCCGGGGCCTGGCACGAGCCGAGCGAGGAGCGCGGCCGGGCCTCCTGGTCGGCGCCCGAGCCCGGATCGCTGCCGTCGCCATCACCATCGTCGCCATCGCCATCGCCGTCGTCGTCGCCGCCGTCGTGGGCGTCGGCCGAGACCCAGACCTCGCGCTTCCTCCCGCCGTGGCCGGCGCCCGCCGCCGCCCCGCCCCCGCACCGGCCGGTGGCCCCCGCACCGGCCGCCCCGCACGGCGTCCGCCGCCTGCTCGCCGCGCTCACCGCGACGGTCGTGCTCGGAACGGCCGCCGGCGGCGGGTTCTGGTACGTCACCCGCGACCACACCGGCGCCCCGCACACCGTCGCCGGAGCCCGCGCCAGCGGCGGCGCGACGCCCGCGAGCGGCGCCGCGGCGTCCCCCTCCGCCGCGGGTTACCGCACGGCCCGGGACCCGGTCGGCTACACCGTCGAGGTCCCCCGGGGCTGGACCCGCCGCGAGCGGCAGGGCCAGAAGGCCCCGCTCGTCTCCTACACGTCCCCCCGCGACGGCCGCCGGCTCCAGATCTTCCGGGTCTCCGAAGCGACCCCGGCCGCCTCCCTCGACCTCGCCGAGCGCGACCCCGGCTACGGCTTCGCCCGCCGGCCCGGCTTCCGCCCCTTGGGCCGCGCCCACGGCCCCACCTGGGCCGAACTCACCTACCGCTACGACGACGGGGACCACGGCGCCCGCCAGGTCGTCGACCACCGCTTCGCCGCCCCGGACGGCACGCTCTACGCGATCCGTGCCAGCGGCCCCGAGTCCCTCCCGGCCGCCCTGGTGCGCGGACCGCTCGTCACAGCGGTCGGCTCCTTCTGCCCGGCGGACACGCACTGCCCGTAGCGCCGCCTCACCCGACGGCCTCCTCCGCACGACGGGACCCCGGTACCGGCCGGGGACCGCAGTACGCCCCCGGGAGCGGCCCGGGTCACACCGCTGCCCTCTTGACAAACCGCTTTCCCCGGCCACACTCGCCCCCCTATGCTGATGACCAGTCAACTGGCGCCCGGATCAGGGCAATTCGTCCGCCGGATCGGACCGGCCGTCCGGCCGCGCGCTGTTCAGCTGTTCCTTTTCACGCATCGGGGGAGTCGCGTGAGTACCGCTTTCGTGCCGCCGCAACCGTCGCCGCCCGGTACCAACGGCGTGCCGCCCGCGTTACCGCCCGCCCATCCGCACGCCAGTGAGGCCACCCGGCTGCTGTGCGCGGGCACCTATCTGGACGCCGGTTACCGCGACCGGGTCATCGAGGAGCTGCACCTCAACGAGCAGCGGATCGTGGCCCCTTCGCTCGGCTTCGACGCCGCCCGGGTGCTCGCGCACGCGCTGCGGGCCCGGCGCCAGGAGCTCCAGTGGGCCGGGGCGATCCTGGGCCTGTGGGTGGTGGGCACGCTCCTCACCCACGACCTGGTGGGGTACTTCATGGTGGCCGGGGTGTACCTCGCGCTCGGCCGCTGGATCAGGGGCCGGGCCGAGCAACCGCCGTTGTACCGCCTGGTGTTCGCCTTCCTCTTCCGCTGGGGAGGCCGGCTCCTCTTCGCCTTCCTGCTGATCGTCACGGTGGTCGTGCTGTTCGGCGGCGGGAGCGACGGCGGCACGCCGGCCTACGGTTCGACGGGCGACGGGTTCTCGGACGCCTCCTCGCCGTCCGACGTCCTGCTGCCGGGCTCGGGTTCCGGCAGCCTCGGCGATCTGGCCAGGCCCTGGCAGGCCGGGGTCGCGCTGGTTGTCTTTGCGCTCATCACGCTCTGCCTGGTCGCCCAACGCGCCCAGTCCGCACGGGCGTTGACCGCCGAACTCTCGCCGGTCCACTTCCCGAACGCGGCCGGCGACCCCGCCGAGCGGGCCGAGGGCCGGCGCTTCCAGCGGCTGAAGAACCGGATCCGTATCGAACAGCACGCGCCGCTGGTCATGTACCACGAGGCGCGACCGTTCTGCGGGGCGGGCGTGCCCTACGAGACCTGGGTGCTCGCCGTCGAACTGCGGCCCGACCCCGCGAGGAAGGAGCCCCGGCCGCTCAGCAACCGCACGGTCCTGGAGACCGTCCGGCCGCTGCTCGAACAGCTGCGGCTGCCCGCGGCGCACGCCGAGCACACCGGACGGGACCGGTTGCGCCGGCTGGAGATCGACGAGTGCGTCTTCCTGCCCGTCGAGGGGCTGCTGCGGCGCGAGGAAGCGCCGTACCGGCCACAGGACTTCGAGGACCACCGGGCGCGCGCGATCGAGGAGGGCGCCGAGAAACGGCGGCACTTCCTGCGCATCCGGGTCGGCGGCTGGGAGGAGGAGCTGGTCGTCACGGTCTACGTGCGCGTCCACACCCAGGGCCGCATGCTCACCCTGGAGATCGCCCCGCACGTCCTGCTGCCGGTCCGCGAGGACTTCAAGGACGCCGACCGTACGGCCCACCGCTTCCGCAACAACCACGCCCTCGGCAAGACCGCCTGGGCGCTCGCCCGGCTGCCCGGCTCCGCGATCGGCGCGCTGGTCGTCGTCGGCAGGGCCCTGCGGTACGGCTGGCGGCTGCTGACCGGCGGCTACGCGGGCGCGCTGCCCGACGGACCCGCTCTGTCCGTACGGGAGTTGGGGTCGGCGCCGGCCGGGTCGCTGTTCCAGGAGATGGACGTCTCCCGCTATCTGCGCAACGTGCAGGACCGGGTCGCCCACGGGGTGACGACCGCGCTGGCCGAAGCCGGCTACCGCACCGGCGAGTTCGTGCAGAAGATCGTCAACATCAGCAACGGCGGGGTGAACCTGGAGCACGTGGAGGGCAGCACCTTCGCGGTCGGCGACCACGCCTCCGCCTCCTCGACGCACCACACGGACCCCGCCGATGCCGCGCCCCCCGCCGCCCCCGCCACTCCGGCCGCCCCCGCTTACGCGGTGGACTCCACGAAGGGACCCCTCAACGATGGCAACGGATGAGCCGAACGTCTCCATCGGGGACGTCTCCCGGAGCACCTTCGCGATCGGCAGCCACGCGCACGCCGAGAGCCATCACGGCACCGGCCCGCGGCGCGACGAGGCCACCGAGGAACTGCTCAGGGCGGTACGCGAACTCCGCGCCGATCTGGCGAGAGTGCGCGGCACGGACGGCACGGCGACCCTGGCCACCGCCCTCGCGGACACCGAGGACGAGATCACCCGCACCGGCCGGGCGACCCCCTCGCGCCGCGAGCGCCTGCGCGAACTGCTCGCCGACTCACAGGCGTTGCTCACCGTGCTCGCCTCGGCGGGCGCGGTGGCCGGACTGGTGGGCCTGTGAGCGCGGGGGGACCGCAGGACGGGGGCCGGCCGGACGCGGGCCGGACGGGTGGGGGAACGCGGCACTGGAACGACGAGACGCAGCGCTGGGAGACCGGCGGGACGACCCCGCAGGCCCCGCCGCCGACGACCCCGCCGCCACCGCCCAGACCCGACCACGTGCCGCCCGGCACCGTCCCCGCGTGGTGGTCCGACGGCGCCACCGCGCCGGTCCCGGAACAGCCGGGCCCGCCCGTCCCGTGGCAGCCGGAAGGGCCGGCCGCGCCCCGCCCGGGGCCCGGCCGGCGGCTCGTGTGGTCGGTGGTGGCCGGCGCCGCCGCGGTCGGTGTCGCCGTCAGTCTGGTACTGACCCAGGTCGTCGGCTCCGGTCACGACGACGAGGGCAAGGGGCGCGGGCCGGTGTCCACCGGATCCACCGCCGCGCCGACCGGGCACACGGACCTGTCGCCGTCGCCGACGGTCTCCGACGCGTCGCCCTCCCCGTCGCCCTCGCTGCCCCCACTCCCCGCGGGCTACCGCGTCCACGACGACGAGGAGGGTTTCCGGATCGCGTACCCGACGGGCTGGAAGCGCTCCGCCGTGCCGTCTCAGTACGGCATCGACATCGTCAACTACCGAAGTGCGGACGGCAGTCACCGGTTGCAGGTGTACCAGGTGGCGGAGGCGTCACCGGACGCCTCGTTCACGCTGTACCTGTCCGACGCGACCCCCAGGCCGCCCGGTTTCCAGGAGGTCGAGCTGCGCAACCTCGACACCGCCGACTTCACCGGCTCACGCCTGGAGTACCTGGCCGACTCCCTCAAGGGCGAGCCGCACATCGGCACCTGGCACGTCTACGACGAACGCTTCGCGGCGTCCGACGGCACCCTCTACGCCATCGCCGCCTACGGTCCGGACACGGACGGCGGTGCGGCCCAACTCCAACTGTTGACAACGGCGTTGGCGTGGTTCTGCCCGCAGGCGGGGAGTTGTGCGTCGGCCGTGGACTGACCGTCGTACCGCTCCCGCCGGTGCCGCGGGCGACTACCCGGCAAGGGTCTCGGCGATTGCGCGCAAGGCCTCCGTCGCCGCGCGCTGGAGCCCCGGCCCGAACGTGACGCGGGTGGCCCCGAGTTCGCCGAGCGCGGCGGGCGAGGGGCCGGCGCCGTCCAGCCGCGCGAACACGTTGAGGGGCCCCTCGATCCCGGCCCGCAGCAGCGGCAGTACGTCCGCCGGGGCGCCGATCGGGTAGACGCAGTCGGCGCCGGCCGCGACGTACAACGCGGCCCGCTCGATGGCGCGTTCGGGGTCGCCGTCGCCGTACAGGAAGGTGTCGACGCGCGCGTTGACGAAGAGCCGGTCGCCCGCCGCGGCCCGCACCTCGGCGAGCCGGTCGGCGTGCCGGGAGGGGTCCTGGAGAAGGCCGGCCTCGGAGTCCTCCAGGTTGCAGCCCACGGCTCCCGTCTCCAGCAGCCGTTCCACCAGCTCCTTCGGCGCGAGCCCGTAGCCACCCTCCACATCGGCCGACACCGGCACGTCCACGGCCCGGACGACCCGCGCGACCGCCGCGAACATCTCGTCGGCGGGGGTCGCCCCGTCCGCGTAGCCGAGCGAGGCGGCGATCCCCGCGCTGGGCGTGGCGAGCGCCGGGAAGCCGGCCGCCACGAACACCCGGGCGGCGGCCGCGTCCCACGGACCGGGCAGGACGAGGGGCTCGCCCGGGACGCGACCGCGGTGCAGGCCCCGGAAGACCTCGGCCTTGCTCGCCGACCCGCTCGCCGAGCCGCTCGCCGAGCTGCCCAACGCCCCGTTCCCGACGGTCACTTGTGGTCGCCGGCCCGGTAGTGGCCCGGCACCATCCGGGTGCTCACCGCGAACCGGTTCCACGCGTTGATGACGGTGATCGCGGCGATCAGCTGGGCCAGTTCGGCCTCCTCGAAGTGCGCGGCGGCGGTGGCGTACACCTCGTCGGGCACGAAGCCGTCCGTGAGGACGGTGACCGCCTCGGTCAGTTCGATCGCCGCCAGCTCCCGCTCGGTGTAGAAGTGCCGCGACTCCTCCCACGCGCCGAGCTGCACGATCCGCTCCACGCTCTCGCCCGCCGCCAGCGCGTCCTTGGTGTGCATGTCGAGACAGAACGCGCAGTGGTTGAGCTGCGAGGCGCGGATCTTCACCAGCTCCAGCAGCTTCGGGTCGACCCCCCGCCGGGCCGCCGCGTCGAGGCGGACCATCGCCTTGTAGACCTCGGGGGAGTGCTCGGCCCACCGCAGCCGGGGGGTGTGCTCGGGGGCGTAGGGGGTGGCGGTCGTGTCGTCTTCGTGGGTCGTCGTCGTGGTCATGATCTCGATCCTAGGAGCGAGGCGGCCCAGGAGTATGGTCCATTTCCATGGCGAAATCATGGGCCAATCTCGGCGTCGACCTCCATCTCGAACCGACCGGCACGACCAGCACCGGGGTGCGGCGCGGTCTGACGGACGCGCTGCGCTCCGCCGTCCGCACCGGCCGCCTCGCCCCCGGCACCCGGCTGCCCTCCTCCCGCGCCCTCGCCGCCGACCTCGGCATCGCCCGCAACACGGTCGCCGACGCCTACGCCGACCTGGTCGCCGAGGGCTGGCTCACCGCCCGCCAGGGCTCCGGCACCCGGGTCGGCGACCGTGCGGTGGTCCCGCCCGCGCACGCCGACCCGCCGCGTCGCACCCCCGGCCGCCCCGTACACGACCTGATCCCCGGCACCCCCGACCTGACGTCCTTCCCGCGCACCGAGTGGCTCAGGGCCGCCCGCCGCGCCCTCGCCGCCGCCCCGTCCCAGGCCCTCGCCTACGGCGACGCCCGCGGGCGCGCCGAACTGCGCACCGCCCTCGCCGGCTACCTCTCCCGCGCCCGGGGCGTACGCGCCGACCCCGAGCACATCGTGATCTGCGCGGGCATCTCGCACGGCCTGCGGGTGCTCGGCACGATGCTGCGGGCGCGCGGCGCCCGGACGGTCGCGGTCGAGTCGTACGGCCTGGACGTGCACTGGCGGCTGCTGACGGAGGCGGGGCTGCGCACCCGCCCGCTCCCCTTCGACGAACGGGGCACGGACACCGCCGAGTTGACCGACGAGGGCGCGGTCCTGCTCACCCCGGCCCACCAGTTCCCGCTGGGCGACCCCCTGCACCACGACCGCAGATCCGCCGTCGTCGACTGGGCGCGGCGCACCGGCGGCCTGGTCCTGGAGGACGACTACGACGGCGAGTTCCGCTACGACCGCCAGCCGGTGGGCGCCCTCCAGGGCCTCGACCCCGACCACGTCGTCTACCTCGGCACGGCCAGCAAGTCCCTCGCGCCCGGTCTGCGCCTGGGCTGGATGGTCCTGCCCCCCGCCCTCACCGACGAGGTCGCGGCGGCGAAGGGGCAGGCCGACACCTGCGGTGTGCTGGACCAGCTGACCCTCGCGGAGTTCATCACCTCGGGCGCCCACGACCGCCATGTCCGCGCGGCCCGGCTGCGCTACCGCCGCCGCCGGGACGCCCTCGTCGACGCCCTGGCCCTGCACGCCCCCGGCATCCGTCCCACCGGCATCGCGGCCGGCCTCCACGCGGTCCTCCGCCTCCCACCGGGCACGGAACAGTCCGTGGTCCAGGCAGCCGCCTGGCAGGGCCTGGCCCTCCACGCCCTCTCCACCTACCACCACCCCGACGCCCCCGCCGCGACCCCCGACGCCCTGGTCGTGGGCTACGGAACCCCGTCGGAACGCGGCTGGACGGCAGCGCTGGAAGCGTTGTGCAGGGTGCTCCCGTAAGGGGCCAGCACGCCGTCCCGCCCGCGATGAGGGGCCAGCACGCCGTCCCGCCCCACGCCGTCCCGCCGCACGCCGCAGCGCCACCCGTGAAGCGCCCGCACCCCTACGGTTTCAAGCCGTGCCGCCCGCCGTGAGGCGCCAGCACGCCGTCCCGCCTACGCCGTCCCGCCTACGCCGTCCCGCTTCGCGCCGTACCGCCCTCCGACACCCCGCCCGTCGCCGTTCCCTCCCCGGCGGTGCCCCCCGCCGTCGTACCCCCCGACGCCGTACCGTCCGCCGCCGGGGCCTCTCCGAAGCGGGCCAGGGCCAGTGCCCCGGCGACGGCCACCGCGAAACCCAGGACCGCCAGCCAGGCCAGACCCTCGCGGGTGCGGTCGCCCAGCCAGATCACGCCCACCGCCGCCGGGCCGATCGTCTCGCCGATCACCATCCCCGCGGTGGCCGTCGTCACGGAACCGCGCTGGAGGGCCGTGGTCAGCAGGAGGAACGCGGCGCCTCCGCCGATGAGGAGCGCGTAGACCGCCGGGTCGGTGAGCAGGGCCACCGGCGCCAGGGAGTCGATGAGCCGTACGGTCACCTCGACCACGCCGAAGCCGAGACCGGCGCCGAGGCCGAGCGTCAACGCCCGCCCCCGTTCCGGCAGTCGGCCGCTGACGAGCCCGAGCAGCAGTACCGCCGCCGCCGTGCCGAGCATCGCCCACTCCAGGGCCGCGGAACCCGCCCGGTCGCCCTCCGTCCCGGACGCGAGCCCCAGCATGGCCAGCCCCGCGCACACCACGCCCACGGCCCCCCACTCGACCCCGCTGAGCCGCACCCCGAGCAACCGCGCCGCGACCACCGCGGTCACGGCGAGGCTCGCCGCGAGGGCCGCGCCGACGGCGTAGATGGGGAGGGAACGCAGCGCGGCGATCTGGAGCACGAAGCCGAGCCCGTCCAGCGCCAGCCCCACGAGGTAGCGCCACTGGCGCAGCGCGCGCAGCAGCAGGGCCGCGTCCCCGCCGCCGCCCGGCGCAGCCGCCCGCGCGGCGACCGCCTGGAACACCGTCGCCGTACCGAAGCAGACCGCCGCGCCGAGCGCGCACACCATTCCAAAGAGCACGCAGTGACTCTAAAGGAGGGTGCCGACCCCGGCGGCGCCGCACCGGCCCGGCGGGGTCGGCACCCGCGCTCGCATGGTGGACGCGGGCGCCCCGGCCGCCGGGCGGTTCGGTAGGCTGACCGGCGGGCCGTGACTGGCGCGCTGGGATGGGACCGACCATCGGGGAGCGGCCCGAGCTGGAAAGTGTGCCGTGCGCCTGGGCCGTCCCGTGAACGCCGAACGCCACGTCCGGAGGTCCCCATGCCCGACAATTCCGCGCCCCTGTCCCAGGAGTCCACCGCCTTCCGCGCCGCCCTCGACGTGATCCGCGCCGTCGAGCCGCGCGTCGCCGACGCCATCGGCCAGGAAGTCGCCGACCAGCGCGAGATGCTCAAGCTGATCGCCTCCGAGAACTACGCCTCCCCGGCCACCCTCCTCGCGATGGGCAACTGGTTCAGCGACAAGTACGCGGAAGGCACCATCGGCCGCCGCTTCTACGCCGGCTGCCGCAACGTGGACACCGTCGAGGCCCTCGCCGCCGAGCACGCCCGCGAACTCTTCGGCGCCCGGCACGCCTACGTGCAGCCGCACTCCGGCATCGACGCCAACCTCGTCGCCTTCTGGTCCGTCCTCGCCGACCGGGTCGAGGTCCCGGCCCTGGCGAAGGCCGGCGTCCGCCAGATCAACGACCTCTCCGACGCCGACTGGGCCGAACTCCGCGCCGCCTTCGGCAACCAGCGCATGCTCGGCATGTCCCTCGACGCCGGCGGCCACCTCACCCACGGCTTCCGCCCGAACATCTCCGGCAAGATGTTCGACCAGCGCTCCTACGGCACCGACCCGGCCACCGGCCTCATCGACTACGACGCCCTGCGCGCGTCGGCCCGCGACTTCAAGCCGCTGATCATCGTCGCCGGCTACTCCGCCTACCCCCGCCTGGTCAATTTCCGGGTGATGCGCGAGATCGCCGACGAGGTCGGCGCGACCCTGATGGTCGACATGGCGCACTTCGCCGGACTGGTCGCGGGCAAGGTGCTGACCGGCGACTTCGACCCGGTGCCGCACGCGCAGATCGTGACGACCACCACCCACAAGTCGCTGCGCGGCCCGCGCGGCGGCATGGTCCTGTGCGACGACTCCCTCAAGGACCAGGTCGACCGCGGCTGCCCGATGGTCCTCGGCGGCCCGCTCGCCCACGTGATGGGCGCGAAGGCCGTGGCCCTCGCCGAGGCCCGTCAGCCCTCCTTCCAGGAGTACGCCCAGCGGATCGTCGACAACTCCCGCGCGCTCGCCGACGGTCTGCTGCGCCGCGGCGCCACCCTCGTCACCGGCGGCACCGACAACCACCTCAACCTGATCGACGTCGCCTCCTCCTACGGCCTCACCGGCCGGCAGGCCGAGGCCGCGCTGCTCGACTCCGGCATCGTCACCAACCGCAACGCCATCCCGGCCGACCCCAACGGCGCCTGGTACACCTCGGGCATCCGCGTCGGCACCCCGGCCCTGACCACGCGCGGTCTCGGCACGGCGGAGATGGACGAGGTGGCGGGCCTGATCGACCGGGTCCTCACCACCACCGAGCCCGGCACGACGAAGTCCGGCGCCCCCTCCAAGGCCGCCCACATCCTGGACGAGAAGGTCTCCGACGAGATCTCCCGCCGGGCGACCGACCTGGTGGCGGGCTTCCCGCTCTACCCGGAGATCGACCTCGGCTGACACGCCCGCGCCCGCTCGCGAGTCGCCGCCGGGCGGCGACTCGCGACGGCCGGTGATTTGTTCCGCCACGAGTTCCGGACCGGGCCCGCGGACCTGAGAGAATGGTGAGCATGTCCTCAGACCGACCCCGCGTGCTCTCCGGAATCCAGCCCACCGCAGGCTCGTTCCACCTCGGCAACTACCTCGGCGCGGTGCGCCAGTGGGTGGCTCTCCAGGAGTCCCACGACGCGTTCTACATGGTCGTGGACCTGCACGCGATCACGGTGCCGCAGGACCCCGCGGACCTGCGCGCCAACACCCGCCTCGCCGCCGCGCAGCTGCTCGCCGCCGGACTCGACCCGGAGCGGTGCACGCTCTTCGTCCAGAGCCATGTGCCCGAGCACGCCCAGCTCGCCTGGGTGATGAACTGCCTCACCGGCTTCGGCGAGGCCGGCCGGATGACCCAGTTCAAGGACAAGTCCGCCCGGCAGGGCGCCGACCGCGCGAGCGTCGGCCTCTTCACGTACCCGATCCTCCAGGTCGCCGACATCCTGCTCTACCAGGCGAACGAGGTCCCCGTCGGCGAGGACCAGCGCCAGCACATCGAGCTGACCCGCGACCTCGCCGAGCGCTTCAACGGCCGCTTCGGCGCGACCTTCACGATCCCGAAGCCGTACATCCTCCGCGAGACGGCGAAGATCTACGACCTCCAGGACCCGTCGAGCAAGATGAGCAAGTCGGCGTCCACGGCGAAGGGCCTGGTCAACCTCCTCGACGACCCCAAGGTCACCGCGAAGAAGGTCAGGAGCGCGGTCACCGACACGGACACGGTCATCCGCTTCGACGCCGAGCGGAAGCCGGGCGTCAGCAATTTGCTGACCATCTACTCCACCCTCACCGGCACTCCCGTCGCGGACCTGGAGCGCCAGTACGAGGGCAAGGGCTACGGCGCGCTGAAGACGGACCTCGCCGAGGTCATGGTCGAGTTCGTGACGCCGTTCCGGGAGCGCACCCAGCAGTATTTGGACGACCCCGAGACGCTCGACTCGGTGCTCGCCAAGGGCGCGGAGAAGGCCCGCGCCGTAGCCGCGGAGACCCTCGCCCAGACCTACGACCGCGTGGGCTTCCTGCCCGCCAAACACTGAAGCGACCGCCGTTCGGCGCAGCCGGCGTACCACGGCTCACGGCGGGCACACGGCCGGAGGCGGCGCGACCCCGGACAGCGCTGCACATCACGTCGCCTGCGCCTGCCCGCGGGGGCCGGGTGGCCGTACAGTCGATAGCCGGACGGCCGCGCGAGCGACCGTCCCGCGCGCACCAACCGGACGAACCGACAGGTCCGACCGACAGGACGACAGGAGACGACGTGGGGACCGTAACGATCGGCGTGTCGATCGCGGTCCCGGAGCCTCACGGCAGCCTGCTCCAGGAGCGGCGCGCGGGCTTCGGCGACGCCGCGGCTCAGGGCATCCCCACGCACATCACGCTGTTGCCGCCGACCGAGGTGGACGCCGGCCGGCTGCCGGCGATCGAGACGCACCTCGTCGAGGTCGCCGCCGCCGCACGCCCCTTCCCGATGCGGCTCTCCGGCACCGGCACCTTCCGGCCGCTCTCCCCGGTCGTCTACGTCCAGGTCGCCGAGGGCGCCGAGGCGTGCGGCTGGCTCCAGAAGCAGGTCCGTGACGCCTCCGGGCCGGTCGCCCGCGAGCTGTCCTTCCCGTACCACCCGCATGTCACCGTGGCGCACGGCATCGCGGACGAGGCGATGGACCGCGCCTTCGAGGAGCTCGCCGACTACCGCGCCGACTGGCCCTGCACCGGCTTCGCCCTCTACGAGCAGGGCGCCGACGGCGTCTGGCGCAAGCTGCGCGAGTTCGCCTTCGGCGGCTCCGTCGTACCGCCCCAGGCCGCCCACACGGAACGCGGCACCATCACCAGCCGGTAGCGACCCGGCCCCCGCGGTCAGACCGGCAGCCGCCGGAACAGACCCCGCGGCACGTGCCGCAGCGCCGACATCACCACCCGCAGCCGCCCCGGCACCCAGACCGTCTCCGACCGCCGCCGCAGCCCCAGTTCGACGGCGGCCGCCACCGCTCCCGGGGTGGTCGCGAGCGGGGTCTCCGCCAGTCCGGCGGTCATCTTCGAGCGGACGAACCCGGGCCGTACGACCATCACGTGCACACCCGTGCCGTGCAGCGCGTCGCCGAGACCCTGGGCGAAGACGTCGAGGCCGGCCTTGCTGGAGCCGTAGATGAAGTTGGAGCGGCGGGCCCGTTCCCCGGCGACCGAGGAGAGGACCACCAGGGAGCCGTGGCCCTGGGTCTGAAGGGAGCGGGCCGCGACCAGGCCGGCCGAGACGGCGCCGGTGTAGTTGGTCTGCGCGACGCGCACCGCGCTGAGCGGCTCGCGCTCGTCCCGCGCCTGGTCGCCGAGGATCCCGAAGGCGAGCAGCACGACGTCGATGTCGCCCTCGGCGAAGACCTTGCCGAGCGCCGGCTCGTGGGAGCCGGGATCGAGCGCGTCGAAGGGGAGGGTGCGCACGTCGGCGCCGAGCGCGCGCAGACCGTCGGCGGCCGTCTCCAGGGCGGGGGACGGGCGGCCCGCCAGCCACACCGTGCGGGTGCGGCGGGCGATCAGCCGGCGGGCGGTGGCGAGCGCGATCTCGGACGTACCGCCGAGGACGAGCAGGGACTGGGGGAGGCCGAAGGCGTCCTTCACGACAACTCCTGACGAATGCTCAGAGGGCTCAGAGGGCTGGAGGGCTAGAGGCTGAGTCGGCGGGCCAGGTCGGAGACGAACACCCCGCGCGGGTCCAACTCGGCGCGCAGGGAACGGAATTCGTCGAGCCGCGGGTACATCCCGGCGAGCAGTTCAGGGCGCAGCCGGGAGTCCTTGGCCAGATAGACGCGGCCCCCGGCGGCGGCCACCTCCTCGTCGAGTACGTCGAGGAAGGCGCCGAGACCGGGCAGCCACGCCGGGATGTCGAGGGCCAGCGTCCAGCCGGGCACCGGGAAGGAGAGCCAGCCCGGGTCGCCTTCCCCGAACCGCTTGAGGACGGCCAGGAAGGAGGGGCACCGCCGGTCGGAGACGCGCCGCACGATCCTGCGCAGCGTCTCCTCCCGGCCGTGCCCCACCGCGAACTGGTACTGCACGAAGCCGCCCCGCCCGTAGACGCGGTTCCAGTGGGGCACCCCGTCCAGGGGGTGGAAGAACGAGGAGATCCGCTGGAGCTGACCGGTACGCGCGCGGGGGGCCATGCGGTACCAGACCTCGTTGAACAGCCCGACCGTCGTCCGGCTGAGCAGGCCGTCGGGGAGGGCGGCAGGCGGGGCCGGGAACCGGCCGGGGCGGAACTCCAGCGGGCGCCGCCGGGCGCGGGCGGGCAGCGCCTCCAGGGGCGCGTGGTCGCCGCGGGTCAGCACCGCGCGGCCGGTCGCCGCGCCGCGCGCCAGCAGGTCGATCCAGGCGACCGAGTACCGGTAGCGGTGGTCGGTCGCCGTGAGCCGGGTCATCAAATCGTCGAGGTCGGCCGCGCGCTCGGTGTCCACCGACATCAGCGAGCTGCCGACGGGCAGCAGCCGGACGGTCGCGGTCAGGATCACCCCGGTCAGGCCCATGCCGCCGGCGGTGGCGTCGAAGAGCGGGGTGCCCTGGCGGACGGAGCGGATCGTGCCGTCGGCGGTGAGGAGTTCGAAGGAGAGGACGTGGCGCGAGAAGGAGCCGGAGACGTGGTGGTTCTTGCCGTGGATGTCCGCGCCGATCGCCCCGCCGACCGTCACGTACCGGGTGCCGGGCGTCACCGGCACGAACCAGCCCAGCGGCAGCAGCACCTCCATCAGCCGGTGCAGGGAGACGCCCGCGTCGCAGAGCACGGAGCCGCCGGCCGCGTCGATGGCGTGAACGCGGTCGAGACCCGTCATGTCGAGCACGGCGCCCCCGGCGTTCTGCGCCGCGTCCCCGTACGCCCGTCCCAGCCCGCGGGCGATCCCGCCGCGCGTCCCGCGCGCCGCGCACTCCCGGACGGCGCCGACGGCCTCCTCGTAGCTCCGCGGGCGGATCAGACGGGCGGCGGTGGGAGCGGTGCGGCCCCATCCGGTGACGGAGACGGTCTCGGCAGGCATGGCGGCGACCGTATCGTCGATATGGAGGCTGTGTACTGCTTTGAACGTACAACATCCCACTCTCCCCGAAATGGGTGATTAATGGGATGTCGCTCAATATTGCCGGAGTTCCGGCGGTGCGGGCGTGAACAGTCGGTCACATGGACGAACTCGACCGACTCGGCCGACTCGACGACCGACTCCTCACCGCGGTGCGCGCCCGGAGCTCCGGCCCCCGCGTCGTCACCGTCGCGCGCGCCCTGTCCCGGGCCGGGGAACACGGGGCGCTCTGGCTCGCGGCCGGTCTGGCGGGCGCCGCCGCCGACCGTTCCCGGCGCGGTGCCTGGCTGCGCGCCACGGCGCTCACGGCGGGCGCGCACCTCACCAGCACGGTCGTGAAGCACGTCGTACGCCGGCCGCGTCCCACGCGGGTCGAGCCCCTGGTGCGCACCGCCGGACGCCACGCGTTCCCCAGCTCCCACGCGGCCTCCGCGGCGGCGGCGGCCGTCGCGTTCGGCGCGCTCGGCGCCTACGCCGTCCCCCCGCTCGCCGCCGCGATGTGCCTGTCCCGGCTCGTCGTCGGCGTCCACCACCCCTCGGACGTGGCGGCCGGCGCGGTCCTCGGCGCGTTGACGGCGCGCGCCGGAGCGCGCTGGATGTCGGGCAACGGCCATGGCTGAGGCGACGTTCCTCCGGCAGCGCGCCCGCCCCGGGAAGCCCGCCCCGCCGCGCCGGGGCGGGCTGCTGGGCGGCCTGCTCCGGACCACCCGCCCCCGGCAGTGGACGAAGAACGTCCTCGTCGCCGCCGCCCCGGCCGCCGCCGGCCAGCTCTTCTCCCGTCACGCCCTCGGCCAAGTCGCCCTGGTCTTCGGCCTGTTCACCGCGTGCGCCGCCGCCGTCTACCTGGTCAACGACGCGCGGGACGCGGACGCCGACCGGGCCCACCCCGTCAAGCGCCACCGCCCGGTCGCCGCCGGACAGGTCCCGGTGCCCGTCGCGTACGCCGTCGGCGGCACCCTGGGCGCCCTCACGCCGGCCGCCGCGGTCTGGCTCTGCTCGCCGGCCGTCGCCGCCCTCCTGACCGCGTACATCGGTATGCAACTGGCGTACTGCGTCAGCCTCAAGCACGTCCTCGTCGTCGATCTCGCCGTCGTCACCACCGGCTTCCTGATGCGCGCGATGGTCGGCGGAGTCGCGCTCGGCATTCCGCTCTCGCGCTGGTTCCTGCTCACCACCGGCTTCGGCGCCCTCTTCATGGTGGCGGCGAAGCGCTACTCCGAAGCCGTCCAGATGGCCGGGACGGCGGGCGCCACGCGCGCGTTGCTCACCGAATACACCGCCGGCTACCTGCGCTTCGTCTGGCAGCTCGCCGCCGGTGTCGCCGTCCTCGGCTACTGCCTGTGGGCCCTGGAGGAGGGCGGTGCGCCCCGCACCGGCGTGCTGCCCTGGCGGCAGCTCTCGGTGGTCGCGTTCGTCCTCGCGATCCTGCGGTACGCCGTCTTCGCCGACCGGGGCAGCGCGGGCGAACCCGAGGAGGTGATCCTCCGGGACCGCGCGCTCGCCCTGATCGGTCTGGTGTGGCTGGCGATGTACGGGCTGGCGGTGGCCGGCTGGTGAGCCGGCGGGGACCGGAACCCCGCGCCGCACTTCGCTGTTTCCCGGGTACCGGGGTATCCGGACCCTGGGCTTCAGGGACGGGGGCAGGATCGGGTCATGGACTGGCTGAAGAGACTTCCCTTCATCGGGCCGCTGGTGGCGCGTCTGACGACCACGCACGCGTGGCGGTCGTTCGAGCGCCTGGACCGGGTGAAGTGGACCCGGCTGGCCGCCGCGATGACCTTCATCAGCTTCATCGCGCTCTTCCCGCTGCTGACCGTGGCCGCCGCGATCGGCGCCGCCACCCTCAGCAGCCAGCGGCAGCACGCACTCCAGAACAGGATCGCCGAGCAGGTGCCCGGCATCTCCCAGCAGCTGGACATCGCCGGCCTGGTCGACAACGCGGGCACCATCGGTCTCATCGCCGGTGCCGTCCTGCTCTTCACCGGTATCGGCTGGGTCGGCTCGATGCGCGAGTGCCTGCGCGCGGTGTGGGAGCTCCCCGACAAGGACGAGAACCCCTTCCTGCGCAAGCTCGCCGACGCCGGTGTCCTCGTCGGCCTCGGCGGCGCCGTCCTCGCGACGATCGCCACCTCCGCCGTAGCCACCGCGCTGGTCGACTGGATCTCTGGCGAACTCGGCCTGGTCAAGGGTGGCTGGGGCGGGGTCCTGCTGCGCGTCGCCGCGCTCGCCGTCGCCGTACTCACCGACTTCCTCGTCCTGCTCTACGTCCTCACCCTGCTGCCCGGCGTCGAGCCGCAGCGCCGCCGCCTGTTCGTCGCCGCGCTGACCGGCGCGATCGGCTTCGAGCTGCTCAAGCTGCTGCTCAGCGGCTACATCCAGGGGGTCGCAGGGAAGAGCATGTACGGCGCGTTCGGCGTCCCCGTCGCCCTGCTCCTGTGGATCAACCTCACCTCGAAACTGGTCCTTTTCTGCGCCGCCTGGACCGCGACGCGGAGCAAGGAGGACGAACTCCCCCAAGAGGACGAACTCCCTGAAGGTGCAAAGGAGTTGGAGGTCACGGACGGGGGCGGCGACGCAGGCGGCCGGGCAGTGGCCAACGGCGGTTGACGAGGAACACCCCGCCCGCGAGCAGCACCAGCAGCCCGCCGGCGACGGCGAGCGCGATGCCCACCCCGTTCGAACCGCCCTCCCGCGCCGCCCGCGCGACCGGCTCCGCGGACGGCCCGCCGGTGGCCTTGCCGGAGGCGGTCGCACCCGGCTGCGCGCTCGCCCGGTCGGTGCCCCGCGGCGGGACCAGCTCGCCCACCGGTTGCGCCTTGCCGTCCGCCGCGAACCCCCAGTCGAGGAGTTTCGCGGCCTCCTTGTAGACCTCGTTGTGCTCGTTCTTCGCCGGGTTCATGACCGTCACCAGCAGCACCTTGCCGTCGCGCTCGGCGACGCCGGTGAAGGTGGCCCCGGCGTTGGTGGTGTTGCCGTTCTTGACTCCGGCGATGCCCTGGTACACCGAGACGTCCGAGTCGCCGCTCAGCAGCCGGTTGGTGTTCCGGATCTCGAAGGTGCCCCGGACCGACTTGCCCTTCTTCTTCTCCGTCGCGCCCGGGAACTTCGCGCTGACTGTCGAGCAGTACTCCCGGAAGTCCTGCTTCTGGAGCCCCGAGCGCGCGAACAGCGTCAGGTCGTACGCCGAGGAGACCTGCCCCGGGGCGTCGTAGCCGTCGGGCGTCACCACATGGGTGTCCAGGGCCTGCAGATCCTGGGCGTGCGCGTTCATGTCGGCGACGGTCCGGTCGAGGCCGCCGTACATCCGGGACAGGACGTGCACGGCGTCGTTGCCGGAGCGCAGGAAGACGCCGAGCCACAGATCGCGGACCGAGTACGTCTCGCCCTCCTTTATCCCCACCATGCTGGAGCCGGCGCCGATACCGGCGAGGTCGGAGGTGAGGACCCGGTGCTCGGTCGTCCCGGGGAACTTCGGCAGCACGGTGTCGGCGAAGAGCATCTTCAGGGTGCTCGCGGGCGGCAGCCGCCAGTGCGCGTTGTGCGCGGCGAGCACCTGTCCGGACTCGGCGTCGGAGACGATCCACGACCGTGCGGTCAGTTCCTTCGGCAACTCCGGTACTCCGGCGGCCTGTTGGACCTGGGTCCCGGCCAGGCCGAGCCGGGCGCCGCCCACCGAGGACATCCGCGCCGGGGGAGTGGCGGAGGGACTCGGCGAAGGGGCCGCGAGGGCGACGGGCGCGGTCGTCGCGAGGCAGGACAGGGCGGCGGTGGTGACCAGCAGGGATCGCCTGCCGGTGCGCTGTGGTGCGGACACGGTCGAGAACGTACCTGCCGGGCGGCCCGAAGTCCCGTCACCGGCACCACCCCGGGGCCGGGCCCCGCCGGAGCCCGGCGATACTGGGCGTATGAAGCTCAGCCGCCCCGTCTCCTGGTTCCTGCTCGCCTTCGGGGTGTGGAGCTGGATCATCTGGATCACTTTCATCAAGAATCTCGTCAAGGACAGCAGCGGGCAGGCCTTCGACGACGGTCACCCGACGGCGTTCTTCTGGGTGCATCTGGCGCTCGCCGTCGTCTCCTTCGTATGGGGGACGGTCATCGGTGCGGCCTCGGGTTGCGCGGACTGCGCGCACTGCGCCGGACGTCATAGCGCGTGGCCGGTCACCTCTTCCGCCCGGTACTCGGTGTCCTCGTCGCCCTGACCGCCGTAGCCGTGCTCGCCGTGCCGCACTGGTACGTCTGGCGCCGCCTGGTCCGCGACACCACCCGGGGCCCGGGTCCCGCCCGCCGCGCGGGGACGGCCGTGCTGATCGCAGGTCCGGTGCTGATGGTCGCGGCCCTGGCCGCCGAGCGCGGCGGGGCCCCCTTCTGGCTCCAACGCGCCCTGGGCTGGCCGGGGTTCCTGTGGATGGCCCTGGCGATGTACCTCCTGCTGGCCGTCCTCGCGGGCGAACTGCTCCGCCCGCCGCTGCGACGGTTCACGGAACGACGGGTACCGGGCGGAACCGCCGTACGGCAGCATGAGGAGTCCGTGCGGCCGGAGGGCCCCGAGCAGGCCGTGCGGGAGGCCGTGCGGGAGACGGTGACCAAGACGCCGCGTGCGCCCGGGCCCGCGCCGGAGGCCGGGGCCGCGCGCCCCGCTCCGGCCGCCGCGCCCTCGCGGCGGCTCTTCGTCTCGCGGGTCGTCGCAGGCGCGGCGGCGACCGCCGCCGTCGGGACCGTCGGCTACGGCACGTACGGCGTCCTGCGCGGGCCCCGGGTGAAGCGGGTGACCGTGCCGCTGGCCAAACTCCCGCGCTCCGCCCACGGGTTCAGGATCGCGGTGGTCAGCGACATCCATCTGGGACCGCTCCTCGGGCGCGGTTTCGCGCAGAAGGTCGTCGACACGATCAACGCGACCCAGCCCGACCTCATCGCGGTCGTCGGCGACCTGGTCGACGGCAGCGTCAAGAACCTGGGCCCGGCGGCGGCGCCGCTCGCCGGGCTGAGGGCGCGGCACGGGAGCTACTTCGTCACCGGCAACCACGAGTACTTCTCCGGCGCCGCCCAGTGGGTCCAGGAGGTGCGCCGGCTCGGCATCCATCCGCTGGAGAACGCCCGTACCGAACTCCCCGGCTTCGACCTGGCCGGGGTCAACGACCTCCAGGGCGAGAGCGAGGGCCAGGGCCCCGACTTCGGCAGGGCGCTCGGCGACCGGGACACCGCACGCGCCTGTGTGCTCCTCGCCCATCAGCCGGCGCAGATCCACCAGGCCGTGCGGCACGGCGTCGACCTCCAGCTCTCCGGCCACACCCACGGCGGCCAGCTCTGGCCCGGCAACCTCATCGCGGCGGCGGCCAACCCGACGGTCGCCGGCCTCGCGCGCTACGGCGACACCGAGCTGTATGTCAGCCGGGGCGCCGGTGCCTGGGGACCACCCACCCGGGTGGGCGCGCCGTCGGACATCACCGTGGTGGAGCTGGCGTCCCGGTCGAGCTGAGCGTTGGCTGGGAGCCGACTGTGAAACCGTCCGGAAACACCCTTGGACAAGTTGTCGTCCCTGTCGTCAGAAACCTCTTCCCCCGGCTCAAACACCTGTGGTTAGGTGATCCGCGCCACCAGGGGAGTGGCTTCACGCAGGGGCCCGGGAGGGTCCGAGGGGGGCACACCGATGCGATCGGTTCGCATGCGGATTCTCGCGACGCTGCTGGTACTCGCGGCCGTCGCGGTGGGCGGCTGGCAGCTGCTTCCGTCGACGGGGGACAAGGACAGGACCATCAGGGTCGGCACCACGGACGGCGTCACGTCCCTCGACCCGGCCGGCGCCTACGACGCCGGCTCCTGGGCCCTCTACAGCAACGTCTTCCAGTCGCTGCTCACCTTCGCCTCGGGCGGCGCCACCCCCGTGGGGGACGCGGCGAAGAAGTGCGCCTTCGTCGGCGGCGGGCTGAAGACCTACCGCTGCGAACTGCGGGACGGCATCACCTTCCCCAGCGGGCGTGCGATGACCGCCCAGGACGTGAAGTTCTCCTTCGACCGGGTCAAGAAGATCAACTCCGATGTGGGGCCGGCCTCCCTGCTCTCCACCCTCGGCTCGGTCGACGCCTCCGGTATGACCGTCACCTTCCACCTCGTCTCGCCGGACGCCACGTTCCCGTTCAAGGCGGCCACCGGCGCGGGCGCGATCGTCGACAGCACCAAGTACCCGGCGAACTCGCTGCGCACCGGCGGCTCCGTCGACGGCACCGGACCGTACCGGCTGACGGGCTTCGCGCAGGGCAAGAAGGCCGTCCTCGCCCCCAACAGCCACTACCGGGGCGCCGTCCAGGCGACCGGGCGCCCCGTCGAACTGCGCTACTACGCCGACTCGGACGCGCTCGACAAGGCGTACCGCGCGAAGCAGGTCGAGGTGGCCACCCGTCAGCTGCCGCCGAAGATGCTGGCCGGGCTCTCCGCGAGCGACCCCGACCAGCGGGTGACCGAGGCCGACAGCTCCGAGACCCGCAACCTCTACCTCAACACCCGCGCCGGTTCGCCCCTGCACAACGTCCTCGTCCGGCGGGCGATGGCCTGGCTGATCAACCGCGAACAGCTGGCCGCCGCCGTGTACGACGGCACGGTCGACCCGCTCTACTCGCTGATCCCGACCGGCATCACCGGCCACACCACCTCGTTCTTCGACGCCTACCCCGCGCAGAGCACCCAGAAGGCCAGGCAGCTGCTGACCCAGGCCGGCGTCCCGGTCCCGGTCCGCTTCACCTACGGCTACGGCATCGGGCACGGCGCCGGCGCCGAGGAGGCCGCCGAGCTGAAGAAGCAGCTGGAGGCGACCGGTCTCTTCAAGGTCGACGTCAAGGGCTACGAGTGGACCGCCTTCCAGAAGCGCTGGGCGACCGGCAAGCTGGACGCGTACGCCGTCGGCTGGGTCGCCGACTACCCCGACCCCGACACCTTCGGCTCCGCGCTGGTCGGCACCGGCTCCACCATGAACACCGGCTACACCAACAAGGCCGTCGACCAGCTGATCCTGGACAGCCAGCACTTCGCCGACCGCAGCGAGGTCAGCGCGGACTTCCGCGACCTCCAGCAGGACGTGGCGGCGGAGGTGCCGCTGATCCCGCTCTGGCAGCGCAAGGAGTACGTCGTCAGCAGCGAGGCAGTCGGTGGCGGCGCCTACCTCTCCGACGGCACGGGGGTCTTCCGCCTGTGGGCGCTGGAGTGGATCTGAGCCGCTGAGGCACCCCTGCCCGGACCGCCGACCGGCAGCCAACTCCCGTTCCGAGCGGCGGAGTTACGGTAGTGCGGCGGTCCGGGCCGGCAGGGTCACCGTGACGGCGAGCCCCTCGCCCGGCGCCGTCCGTACCGTCACCTCGCCGCCGTGGGCCTGGACGACCCCCTGGACGATCGCCAGCCCCAGCCCGCTGCCCGCGCCGCCGCCCGCCCGGAAGAAGCGGTCGAAGATCCGGGACGCGTCCTCCTCGGCGAGCCCCGGACCCTGGTCCGCGACGGACAGCCGTACCAGCCCGTCCGCACGTTCCACCCCGAGCCGCACCGGCACCCCGGCCGGGGTGTGGGTGCGGACGTTGCCCAGCAGGTTGCCCAGGACCTGGCGCAGTCCCGACTCGTCGGCGCGGACCAGCAGCGAACCGTCGGCGCCGACCGTGATGGGCCGTTCCGGCTGCTGCACCCGCAGGTCCTCGGCCGCGTCCCGCACCAGCCGGCTCACGTCCACGTTCCGGAAGCGCAGTTCGGGCCGCTGGTCGAGCCGGGCCAGCAGCAGCAGTTCGTCGACGAGCCGCCCCATCCGGTCCGCCTCCGCGTTCATCCGGTCCCAGGCCCGTCGGCGCTCGTCCGGCTCGGTCAGCATGCCCTTGTCGTAGAGCTGGAGATAGCCGCGGATCGCCGACAGCGGGGTGCGCAGCTCGTGCGAGGCGTCGGCGACGAACCGCCGCAGCTGGGCGGCGGTCTGCTCGCGCGTGCGGTACGCCGACTCCACCTGGTGGAGCATCGAGTTGAGGGCCACCCGCAACTGCTCGACCTCCTGCGTCGGATGGTGGCTGGACGGCACGCGCCGGGTCAGATCGCCCTCGGCGATCGCCGACGACGTCTCCACCATGGCCTCCAGGGGCAGCAGCCGGCGCCGCAGGCTGAGCATCGTCAGCCAGGCGAGCAGCGCGATCAGCAGGGTGCCGAAGGCGAGGTCGAGCCGGAGGGCCTTGCCCATGCCCGTGTGCAGGGCCTCGGTCGAGGTGGCCATGAGGACGCAACTCCCGTCCTTGAGGCGGACGGCGGTGACCCGGTAGGAGTCGCCGCGCACCGTCACGTCGTGCGGATCGGCGTCCCGGGCGAGCGCGCTGGCGTCGCCGACCGCGCGCGCCAGCCCGAGCTGCGCCTCGGTGGGCCGCACCCCGAAGATGCTGACGGCCGTGCCCCGGTCGTCGACGGCCGTGTAGATCGACTCCATGGCCGACCGTTCGCTGGAGTCCGTGGAGTCCGGGACCAGCCGGTCACGGACGAAGCCCAGCGCGCTCAGCGAGTCGATCTGCCGCAGCGTGAGCTGTGAACTCCCCAGCGAGTTCCGCACCTTGGTCAGCTCGCCGTCGACCTGGTCGAGCAGGTAGTACCGCATGCCCATCAGGCTGATCGCGGTGGTCGCCACGATGCCGAGGGCGAGCAACGCCACGTTGGTGAGGGTCAGTTTGGCGCGCAGCGAGTGAACGCCGCGTTCGCAGTAGGGCAGCCCGAGCCTCATGCCAGCCCGTATCCGACGCCCCGCCGGGTGGTGATCACCGGTGGTCCCAGGGCGTCGAGCTTGCGCCGCAGATAGCTGATGTACGTCTCGACGACGGTCGACTCGGGCGGGGTGTGCTCGTACTGCCATACGTGGCGCAGGAGTTGCTCCTTGGGCACGATCCGGCCGCCGTTGCGCACCAGGAAGCGCAGCAGGGCGTACTCGGTGGGGGTCAGCTCGACCGAGCGGCCCGCGCGGTGCACCGAGTACGTCGTCTCGTCCAGCTCCAGGTCGCCGTAGCGCAGCGGCGGGCGCTGGGGGAGGACGTCGGCGGGGCGGGTGCGGCGCAGGACCGCGCTGATCCGGGCGACGACCACGTCGATGTCGAACGGCTTGGTGATGTAGTCGTCGCCGAAGCCGAGGGCGCCGACTATCTCGGCGGGCGCGTCCCGCGCGGTGAGGAAGACCAGCGCCAGGCCGGGCAGCCGGGAGCGCAACTCCCGCCCCAGGGCGCGTCCGTCACCGTCCGGGAGCATCACGTCGAGCAACGCGCAGTCGGGGCGGGTGCGTTCGGCGAGGGAGAGCGCCTCGCGCACGGTGCCCGCGGTCATCACCTCGAAGCGGTGGTAGCGCAGGGCGATGGCGAGGACGTCCGCGATGCTCGGTTCGTCCTCCACGACCAGCACGGTTCCTGGAGCCGTCATGCCCCCAGTATCGGCCGGTTCGCCCGCAGCCGGGGCGGTCCGGTCTTTGGAGTTCCTTGAGAGTCACGGCCGGGCCATGTGCACGCGCGGCTGCCGCCGCCAATTCTGGTGCCAGGACCTGGGGGACCGACCGATCCAACTGGACTGTTTACTAAGGAGTGTTGAGCGTGGCGGCATTGGCACGGTGGTGCTATCGGCATCGGCTGGTGGTCCTGTTGCTGTGGGTGGGGGCACTGTTCGGACTGGGCCTCTCGGCCTCCTCGGCGGGGACGGACTACGCGAACGTCTTCTCCCTGCCGAACACGGACTCCAAGAGCGCCTACGACCTGATGGAGAAGGCGTTCCCGAACAGCTCGGGCGACACCGACACGGTGGTGTGGAAGGTCGGCTCGGGCTCGGTGCGGGACGCCTCCGTGCAGTCCCGGATCCGTCCCGCGCTCGACGAGATCGCCCGGATGAAGGGCGTCGGCGAGGTCGCCGGCCCCTACACCGGCCCGCGGGGCGCCGCGCAGATCAGCAAGGACGGACGGATCGCCTACGCGCAGATCACGTTCACCGAGCGCGCCAACGCGGTCCCCAAGGACCTCGTACAGAACGTCGTCGACACCGCCCAGAAAGCCGAACGCGGCGGCCTGGAGGTCGCGTTGGGCGGCCAGGCCATCCAGCGCGTGCAGGAACCGCCCACCGGCCTCGCCGAGATGGTCGGCATCCTCGCCGCCGCCGTGGTCCTCTTCCTGGCCTTCGGCTCGTTCTACGCCATGCTGCTGCCGATCGGCGTCGCGGTCTTCGGCGTCGGCACCGGCCTGTTCTCCACCCAACTCCTCAGCCACACCACCGACATACCCGACCTGGCGCCGCTGCTCGCCACCCTGATCGGCCTCGGCGTCGGCATCGACTACGCCCTGTTCATCGTCACCCGGCACCGGCGCGGCCTCGAACGCGGCCTGGAACCCGAGGAGTCGGCGGTCATCGCCCTCGACACCTCGGGCCGGGCCGTGCTCTTCGCGGGCGGCACGGTGTGCATCGCGCTCGCCGGGATGCTGGTGACCAACCTGCGCTTCCTGGACGGCGTGGTCGTCGGCACCTCGCTCACCGTGGTCCTGAGCGTCCTGGCGGCGACCACCCTGCTGCCCGCCCTGCTCGGCTTCCTCGGCCCGCGGGTGCTCAGCCGCAGGCAGCGCCGCAAGCTGGCCGAGAACGGCCCCGCGCCGGAGCGCTCCGACAACCTCGCCGCGCGCTGGTCCGCGGCCGTGCAGAAGCGGCCCCGCCGCATCGCCGCGCTCGCCCTGGTCGTCATGGCGCTGCTCGCCCTCCCCGTGCTGTCGCTGCGCCTGGGCGCCACCGACCAGGGCAACGACGACGCCTCGACGACCACCAGGAAGGCGTACGACCTGCTCGCCGAGGGCTTCGGTCCGGGCTTCAACGGCCCGCTCCAGGTGGTGACTTCGACCGGTGACACAACCGCCCTGGTCAAGGGCATCGAAGGCACCGAGGGGGTGGCCCGGGTCGCCGCGCTGCCGCCCGCCCGAGGCGTGACCGTGATCCAGGTCGTGCCGACCACGTCACCGCAGTCGCAGCAGACCGACGACCTGATCGACACCCTGCGGGACAAGGTGATACCCGAGGCCGGCGCGACCGGCCACGTGGGCGGGGTGACGGCCGTCTCGAAGGACTTCGCGTCCGTCACCGGCGACCGGCTGCCGCTCTTCGTCGTGACGATCATCGGGCTGAGCTTCCTGCTCCTGCTGATCGCCTTCCGGTCCCTGGTGGTACCGCTGACGGCCGCGCTGATGAACCTGATCGCGGCGGCGGCCTCCTTCGGCGTGCTGGTCGCGATCTTCCAGTGGGGCTGGGGGCTGAGCTTCCTCGGCCTCGGCAAGGAGGGCCCGATCAACGCCTTCCTGCCGGTCATCATGCTCTCCCTGCTCTTCGGTCTCTCCATGGACTACCAGGTGTTCCTGGTCAGCCGGATGCACGAGGAGTGGGTCCACACCAAGGACAACGCCCGCGCGGTCCGGGTGGGCCTGGCGGAGACCAGCCGGGTCATCAACAGCGCGGCCCTGATCATGGTCTGCGTCTTCCTCGCCTTCGTCCTCAGCGGCGACGCCGGCGCGGCCACGGCCGGTGTCGGACTCGCCGCGGCCGTCGCCCTGGACGCCTTCATCCTGCGTACGGCCCTGGTGCCGGCCGCGATGCACCTGCTCGGCTCCTCCAACTGGTGGCTGCCGGACTGGCTGGAGAAGCGGCTGCCGCATCTCGCCGTGGAGCCCAAGGAGGAGAGCGAGCCGTCCACGTCGCCGCGCGGGGCGGGTCCGGCGTCGGTCGTGCACGGCTTCGTCCGCACCCCGGACGGCGACCCCGTCGAGGGCGCGTCGGTGGCGCTCGTGGCCGGCGGCGGCGGACACCACCTGGACCGGGTGACGTCCCTGGCCGACGGCTCGTACATCCTCTCCGTGCCGGCCCCGGGTACGTATCTCCTGACCACCACGGCGGCGCCGTACGCGCCGAACGCACGGCACGTGGTCGTCGCGGACGGCCCGCTGGTGCAGGACGTGGAACTGGCGGAGGGCGAGGTGGACGCCGTCAACTGAGCCCGGCGGCAAGGTGGTTCAGGGGCGCTCGTCATCGGCGGGCGCCCCGCGCCGGGTCGCCCGCCCGCGCGCCGGGTCGGGCAGCGCGTGGGTCATGCCCGGCAAGAAGTCCGTGAACAGGTCGTGCACCTCGCGGACGAGTGGCCTGAGCACCCGGAACCGGGCCAGCGCCACACCCCGCGCCGTGATCCGCGCACCCCGCTCCGCGAGCCGGTAACTGCGCTCGCGGCCCTCCGTACGGTCGAAGATCCAGTACAGCACGAGCCCCATCTGGGAGAGCCACATCAACTCCGGGAGCACTTCCCGCAGTTCCTCCGGCACCTTCGCCCGGGATCCGGCCAGCACCTCCCGGTGCACACTGATCGCCTCCGCCCGCGCGTGCTCCGACTCCGGGGAGAACGGGCTGAGCGGACTGTCCGGGTCGGCCGCGTTCTTGAAGAACTGCACCGCGAACTCGTGGTACGACGTGGCGATGTCCAGCCAGCTCTTCAGGACGCCCGCGAGCCGCGCCTCCAGGTCGGTCTCCCGGTCCAGGACCTCACGGACCGCCGCCTGGTGTTCCTCGGCGATGCGGTCGTAGAAGCCCTGGATCAGGTGCTCCTTGCCGGCGAAGTAGTAGTACGCGTTGCCGACCGAGACCCCCGCCTCCTTGGCGATGGCCCGCATCGTCGTCCTGTCGTAGCCGCGCTCCTGGAACAGGCGCATGGCGGTCTCCAGGATCAGCGCGCGCGTCTGCTCGGACTTGGCGGTCGGCGTCGGAGCCCTGGCCGGCGCGGGACCGTCCACGTCTTCAGGACGTTCTCCAGGATGTTCTTCGGGACGTTCTTCGGGATGGGGACTGTCGTCTTTCGCGGGCACGCAACGAGCCTAGCCAGTGGAGCAGGTGCCGCTGTCGCACCCCGGCCCGGTGTACGTCCACCCCCGGTTCCCGTCGTACGTCCATCCGTCGCCCAGCCGGTACCCGTCTCCTCCCCACCGCGCCTCGCGCCCCCGCGCCCCGCGCCACTTGGCGGCGGCGAGCACCGCGCCCTTGGCGAGCCGGGCGCCTGCCGGGGTGCTGAGCCGGTGGGCCAGCGGGCGGTGCTCGCGCAGGGCCCAGAGGACGACGATCCAGGCGTCGGCGTTCCGGTACACCTGCCCGGAGTCCCCGACGACGGTGATCTCCTGGAGGGTGGCGCGATGGTCGAGCGCCGGAAAGCGCCGCCGGGCCTCCTCGGAGGCGGCCGGCAGGAGCTCCAACGGGACCAGCTGCGGCTGCCGTCGGAGCCAGTCGCGGACGAAGGCGCAGAGTGAGCACTCCGCGTCGTACAGGACGGTGAGCCCGCGGACCGGGACGCGCGCGGCGTCCCGGTCCGGGGTGAGTGCCGCCACCGTCGTCACGCCCCCGCCGACGGTGCGACCCAGTCCCGCGGCGCGACCGGCGGGATCTGCTCCCGCTCCAGCACCCCGCGCCGACGGATCTTGTTGAGCACGTACACGTTCCCCAGGTGCATGAAGCCGAGCACCAGCAGCACCACGCCCAGCTTGGTCGACAGGGCCTCGAAGACCTCCCGGGTGTTCTCGATGTCGTCGTCGCCGCTCAGATAGAGCGCGATGAAGCCGAGGTTGACGAGGTAGAAGCCGACCACCAGGAGGTGGTTGACGGCGTCGGCGAGCTTCTCGTCGCCGTGCAGCACGTCGGCCAGGAAGATTCGCCCGTTGAGGCTCAGCGTGCGGGCCACCCAGATGGTCAGACCGATGCTGACCAGCAGGTAGATGACATAGGCGATGACTGTGAGATCCATTCCCCCACCCTTCTTGAACGCGTTCAAAAACGCTGTCGAGAGTGACTCTAGACCTGTTTTTGAACACGTTCAACCAAGGGCGTCGCGTACGGACCGGCCGCGGGCGGCCTCAGCTTCTGCGGGCCAGCTCCGGCCGTTTGGTGTAGTCGGCGAAGCCGACGACGTTGCCCCAGGGGTCGGCGACCTCCACGACCCAGCCGGTGGAGACGGACAGGGGCGCGTCGAGGAGTTCGATCCCGGCGGCGCCGAGCTTCCGCCCCGCCAGCCGCGCGTCCGGCACTTCCAGCCACAGCCGCGGCGGACACCACGGGGGCGGTCGGTGACTCAGCCCCTCCTCCTGCCGCAGCAGTACGCCGGGCGTCTCGCCGCCCACCTTCAGGATCGCGATCCCGGCCTCGTCCAGCCGGAACCCGACCGCGAACCCGGCGCGCTCGTAGAACCCGACGGCCTCGGCGAGATCGCCGACCGGGAGCAGTACGTTGTCGAAACCGAGCAGCTCGTACGACTCATCATCTGACATTCCGTCAGATTAGAGGCCGCGGCAGTGGCGCGGGCGCGACGGCCCGACGCCTCGTCGACGCGATCACTCGTTGAGGCGAGGCGAGGCGAGGCGAGGCGCGGCGGGGCGGGGCGGGGCGAGGCGTGGCGACGCGGGGCCCGGGCTCGTCGGTGAGCGCGGTGCTCACATGGCGCTGAGGGACCGCGCGTAGTTGATCTGGCCCATGACCGCCGGGAAGGTGTGCGGCCCGAGCGCCGGGATCATCGTCGAGTGGTGGCGGCCGGCGCTGGTCACGGTGACCTGGATGTACCCGGTGGTCTTCTTCTCCTTCATCAGGAGGAAGAACAGCCCCAGCAGACAGAAGAGGAAGAACACGATCGCCAGCACGACGGCGTGCGTCGGGATCTTCTCCTCGGTGTGCGACATGTCGGTGGCGTTCCACACGGACCCGCGGAGCGGCAGGGTGCCGGCCGGCGTGACGATCTGGTCCCCCATCACCGTGATGTCGCCGATGGACATGAGGGGGGCGCCGCCCATCGGGGCCGGGGCGCCGGGCTGCTGGGGATAGCCGTACGACGGCGGCTGCGCGGGTGCGGGATAGCCGTAACCGGGCACTCCGGGAGCCTGTGCGGGAGGCTGCTGAGGGCCCCACTCGTAGGCACCGCTCTGGTACGGATTCGGCTCGCTCATCGTCTTGTCCCCCGTCGGCTGGTTCGTCCCCCCCATCCTGCCAGCTCCGGCCGGGGCGGGAGGCTCAACCGGCGTGCGGCTGACCGGCCTTGAGGATCTCGCTCACATCGAGGGTGACCTTGGCGCCGAGCGAGTCGGGGAGGGTGACCTGCTCGCCGGGGGCGTGGACTCGGTGGTTGGCGTACTCGTCCTTCGCCGGGTTGGTGAGGACGTGGATGCGCTGGTGCCTGCGGTCGACGATCACGTACACCGGAACGGCGGCGTTGGCGTAGGCGGTGGCCTTGGTCTGCAGATCCGTCTTCCAGTTGCTCGAAGTGACCTCCAGGACCAACCGGAAGGCCACGGGGTCATAACAGTTGTTCTGCACGTAGTGAGCGTCGATGTCGGCATCGACCACGGACAGGTCGGGCGTCGCGTAGTCCTCGGCACCGTCCGGGAGCCACACGCTGATGTTCTGGAGTACTTCGGTGTCGCCTCCCGCCAGCCCGGCCACGGCAAAGGGGGTCCTCAGCCGATCCAGGGCGCGGGCATGGGGGGCATCCGGGGACGGGGTCACGAGGAGCTGATCTCCGATGATCTCGACGCGATAGCCCGGACGACGCTCCATGATCTCGTCGGCCAGGGTTGTCAGTGGCCGGTGCTGGGAGGACCGCTCTACAGCTGCTGCGGACATCGCGTGCCTCCTGTGGGCTGGTGTCGAGAGCATCATCGTAGGACCGACGGCCTGTGGGTGTCCCGTTCAGACCGCTTCACCCGATCGAGGGGCGGTACGCCCACGGGCCCCGATTCCGGCAGGAACGGGGCCCGTGGGCGTACGGCGCAGGGCGTCAGAAGCGCCGGGTGATCAGCGCCCGCTTCACTTCCTGGATCGCCTTGGTGACCTCGATGCCCCGCGGGCACGCGTCCGTGCAGTTGAACGTCGTGCGGCAACGCCACACGCCGTCACGGTCGTTGAGGATCTCCAGGCGCTGCTCGCCCGCCTCGTCACGGCTGTCGAAGATGAAGCGGTGCGCGTTGACGATGGCGGCCGGGCCGAAGTACTGGCCGTCGTTCCAGAAGACCGGGCACGAGGAGGTGCAGGCGGCGCAGAGGATGCACTTCGTCGTGTCGTCGAAGCGCTCGCGGTCCTCGGCCGTCTGAAGGCGCTCGCGCGTCGGCTCGTTCGTGTCCTTCGTGATGAGGAACGGCATCACGTCCCGGTACGCCTGGAAGAACGGGTCCATGTCGACGACCAGGTCCTTCAGGACGGTCAGACCCTTTATCGGCTCGACCGTGATCGGCTTCTCGGGGTTGATGTCCTTGATCAGGGTCTTGCAGGCGAGACGGTTCTTGCCGTTGATCCGCATCGCGTCCGAGCCGCAGATGCCGTGGGCGCAGGAACGGCGGAACGTCAGGGTGCCGTCGATGTCCCACTTGATCTTGTGGAGACCGTCGAGGACGCGCTCCTTGGCGTCGATCTCCAGCTGGAAGTCCTCCCAGACCGCTTCCGCCGAGATCTCGGGGTTGAAGCGGCGGATGCGGAAGGTGACCGTGATGTAGGGGGTGTCGGCGAAGCCGGGCTCGGGCCGGCCGGCCTCGTCCGCCTTGTCCAGAACAGGGGTAGCCATCAGTACTTACGCTCCATCGGCTGGTAGCGGGTCTGGACGACCGGCTTGTAGTCGAGCCGGATGGACTCGGTGCCGTCGTCGCCGACCTCGCGGTACGCCATCGTGTGGCGCATGAAGTTGACGTCGTCGCGGTTGGGGTAGTCCTCGCGGTAGTGACCGCCGCGCGACTCCTTGCGGGCCAGCGCGGAGACGGCCATCACCTCGGCCAGGTCGAGCAGGTTGCCCAGCTCGACGGCTTCGAGGAGGTCGGTGTTGAACCGCTTGCCCTTGTCCTGGATCGAGACGTTGAGGTAGCGCTCGCGCAGCTCCGCGATCTTCTCGACCGCCGTCTTGATCGTCTGCTCGGTGCGGAACACCATGACGTTGGCGTCCATGGTGTCCTGGAGCTCCCGGCGGATGTCCGCGACCCGCTCGTTCCCCGTCGACGAGCGCAGCCGCTCGATCTGCGAGACGACCAGCTCGGCCGGGTTCTCCGGCAGCTCGACGTACTCGGCGCGCTGGCTGTACTCCGCCGCCGCGATGCCCGCCCGGCGCCCGAACACGTTGATGTCCAGGAGCGAGTTGGTGCCGAGCCGGTTGGCGCCGTGCACCGACACGCAGGCGACCTCGCCGGCCGCGTACAGGCCCGGGACGACCGTGGTGTTGTCGGTCAGGACCTCGCCCTGGACGTTGGTCGGGATGCCGCCCATCGCGTAGTGCGCGGTGGGCTGGATCGGGATCGGGTCCGTGTACGGCTCGATGCCCAGGTAGGTGCGCGCGAACTCGGTGATGTCCGGGAGCTTGGCGTCCAGCTGCTCCGGCGGGAGGTGCGTGAGGTCGAGGTAGACGTGGTCGCCCTCGGGACCGCAGCCGCGGCCCTCACGGATCTCCGTGTAGATGGAGCGGGAGACGACGTCCCGGGAGGCGAGGTCCTTCATGACCGGCGCGTACTTCTCCATGAAGCGCTCGCCGTCCTTGTTGCGGAGGATGCCGCCCTCACCGCGGGCGCCCTCCGTCAGCAGGATGCCCATGCGCCAGATGCCGGTCGGGTGGAACTGGAAGAACTCCATGTCCTCCAGCGGCAGCCCGCGGCGGTAGACCGCGGCCTGGCCGTCACCGGTCAGGGTGTGCGCGTTCGACGTCACCCGGAAGAACTTGCCGCAGCCGCCGGACGCGTAGATCACGGCCTTCGCCTGGAAGACGTGGATCTCACCGGTCGCCAGCTCGTAGGCGACGACGCCGACCGACGTCTTCACGCCGTCGACCTCGGCGATCAGCTGGTCGAGGACGTAGAACTCGTTGAAGAACTCCACGCCCTCCTTGACGCAGTTCTGGTACAGCGTCTGGAGGATCATGTGGCCGGTGCGGTCGGCCGCGTAGCAGGACCGGCGGACCGGGGCCTCGCCGTGGTTGCGGCTGTGGCCGCCGAAGCGGCGCTGGTCGATCGTCCCGTCGGGCGTCCGGTTGAACGGCAGGCCCATCTTCTCCAGGTCGAGGACCGAGTCGATGGCCTCCTTCGCGAGGATCTCGGCGGCGTCCTGGTCGACCAGGTAGTCACCGCCCTTGATCGTGTCGAAGGTGTGCCACTCCCAGTTGTCCTCCTCCACGTTGGCGAGCGCGGCGGCCATACCGCCCTGCGCGGCGCCCGTGTGGGAGCGGGTCGGGTAGAGCTTCGTCAGTACGGCGGTACGGCTGCGCTTCGTCGACTCGATGGCCGCGCGCATGCCGGCGCCACCCGCGCCGACGATGACGGTGTCGTACTTGTGGATCTTCATGAGTCTCTTAGCCCCGGATCTAGCGGATGTTCGGGTCGAAGGTGAAGATCACCAGCGTGCCCAGCAGGATGGTGAACACCGTGGCGGTGTAGAGCAGGCCCTTGAGCCACAGCCGGGTGTTCGCGCGCTCCGCGTAGTCGTTGATGACCGTGCGCAGGCCGTTGGCGCCGTGCAGCATCGCCAGCCAGAGCATCAGCAGGTCCCAGACCTGCCAGAACGGCGAGGCCCAGCGGCCCGCCACGAAGGCGAAGCCGATCTTGGAGACACCGCCGTCGAGGACGAGCTGGAGCAGCAGGTGGCCGAGGACCAGGACGACCAGCACGACGCCGGACAGGCGCATGAAGAGCCAGCCGTACATCTCGAAGTTGCCCCGGGTGGACTTGGGGGTCTTCCTGGTGCGCAGCCGCGGGGCCTCGATGAGGGGCGCCGGGTGGTCGACGTCGTAGACGGAGCCGCTCTCGACGGGGCCGATGCCCGACGGGGTGGTTTCAGTGGTGACTGTGTTGTTCGACATGCGTCTGCGTCAGCTCCCGAAGAGAACACGAGCGGCGTGGCCGAGGACGGGGTAGACCGCCCCGATCATCAGCACGAGCCAGAGGCCGACGACGGACCAGAGCATCTGCTTCTGGTAGCGGGTGCCCTTCGACCAGAAGTCGACGGCGATGACGCGCAGCCCGTTGAGGGCGTGGAAGAGGACGGCGGCCACGAGGCCGTACTCCAGCAGCGCGACGATCGGCGTCTTGTAGGTGGCTACGACCTTGTCGTAGTCCTCGGGGGAGACACGGACGAGAGCGGTGTCCAGGACGTGTACGAACAGGAAGAAGAAGATGAGGACGCCGGTGACTCGATGAGCCACCCAGGACCACATTCCTTCCCGGCCGCGGTACAGCGTTCCAGCCGGCACGGAAGACCCTCCGGGAGCGGGGATGTAGAGCCGCGCCGGCTTCTCTGTCGGTCGGGCCCGGCCGGGTACGGTCCACCGGCCCCCAGCATCGTAGCGACGTGTTGTCGGAACGTTTGCAGCGGCCCTGCCGATGTGATCAAACCGGCAGTCGATCGGCCTCTTACGGGCTACCGGCGGCTGCCGCCGTCACCGCAGCAGCCGCGTCAGGCGGGCCCGGGCCAGTCGGCGCAGCTCCTCGGCCGCGACCACCAGCTCGTCCTCGGGATCGTTCGTCAATCGTGACCGGATGCCCGCGAGGACCTGGCCGAGTACCTCGTCCGGCGGAACGCCGTCCTCGCAGCTCACGAAGGTGTGCCCGAAGCGGCTCTCGTACGCCGCGTGCGCCGCGCCCAGCGCCAGGTGGGCCGCCGAGTAGACGTCGTCCGGGAGCGCCGGCAGCGACTCGCCCGCCAGCGCCTCCGCGAGGTCGCCCGCCGTCAGGTCGTAGGCGGCCTCGTCGGCGGCGGCGAGCAGCGCCTCCAGGTCGGGGTAGGGGTGGTGGTCGGCGAGCCGGCGGGCCCAGCGCAGGCTGTGCAGGCAGCTGAGGAGGGTGTGGTGTACGTCGTCGGGGGAGGCGGAGTTGAAGCCGTCCAGCGGGTGCGCGGACCGTGGGGCACGGGGCTGCTCGGGCAGGGCCGGTACGGCTGCCCGGCACGGGAGGCGGGGGTGACGGTGCACGGGCGGCGGGGGTCCTCGGCGGTGGGAGGCGGGGGCGTCGCCCGGTGACCGGAAGCGGAACGCGTGGTTCGGCGGGGACGCTGTGAGAGGTGCGTCACCACGGTATCGAGTGTGTTCATGACGTGTCCGACCGAGGCCCGGATTTTCACCCGCACGGGAGAGTTCCGGCACGTGCGGTGGACGCGGGACTCCGGTCCGCGCCGTAAGTTGGCAGGCGTGAGCCAGCACAGGCGCCGCTCGTCGGCGAAGCAGGTCGGACAGCGCCGGGCGCTGACGGGGGCCGCGGTCGCCGCGGTGGTCGCCGGCGGGGTGGGCCTCGGTCTCTGGGCCGCCTCCGGCGACGACGGGCCGGCCGGCTCGACCCGGCAGGCGTCGGACGGCGCCTCCGCCGCCGTCTCGCGCACCCCCACGCCGACCCCGACCCGCTCCTACCCGCTCTCGCAGCCGCCCCGCACCATCCCCGCCGTCCGCTCCCACACCGCCGCGCGCGGCCCCGGCTGGCGTCCGGCCCGCGCCGACCGGGTCGTCGTGGCGGACTCCCGCCTCGCCGACGAGGGCCGGCTGATCGCCGGTGAGCTGGGCCTGACGTACGCCGGGCAGAAGAGCGACGTACGGGCCGGCGACGTGCGGCTGGCGCTCGGCGGGGGCGCGGCTCCGGAGTCGTACACCATGACCGTGCGCGGCGGCCGGGTCGACATCAGCGGGCCCTCGGACGCGGGCGTCTTCTACGGCACCCGCACGCTCAAGCAGGAGGTGCACGGCGGCGGTACGGCGCCGGAGGGCGTCGTCCGTGACGCGCCGGCCAAGCCCCGGCGCGGGTTCATGCTGGACATCGCCCGCAAGCCGTTCACCGCGGGCTGGATCGAGGACCGGGTCAGGGAGCTGGGCGACCTCAAGTTCAACGAACTGGGCCTGCACTTCTCCGACGACCAGGGCTTCCGCATCGAGTCGAGCACCCACCCGGAGATCGTCGCCAAGGACCATCTGACCAAGGCCCAGGTCAAGCGGATCGTCGCCCTCGCGGCGAGCCGGCACATCACCGTCGTGCCCGAGATCGACTCGCCCGGCCACCTCGGCGCGGTCATCGCCGCCCACCCCGGCCTCCAGCTGCGCAACGCGTCGGGGGTGGCCACCCGCGGCGCGATCGACATCGCCAAGGACGAGTCCGCCACGATCGTCGACGACCTGCTCGACGAGTACGCGGGCCTGTTCACCGGCGACCAGTGGCACCTCGGCGGCGACGAGTACCAGGCGCTCACCGTCGCCGACCCGCAGGCGTCCTTCCCGCAGCTGGCCACCGCCGCCCGCGACGCCTACGGCGCGGGCGGCACCGTCGCCGACCTCACCACCGGCTGGCTCAACGACCGCGCCGACACCGTCCGCGCCCACGACCGCACGATGCGCGTCTGGAACGACGGCCTCTTCCGGGGCACGTCGGTGACGGCGGCCAAGGACCTCCAAGTCGCCTACTGGACAGGCAAGGAGATCGGCGCCCGGCCGCCCCTCGACTACCTGGGCGCGGGCCGCAAGGTCCTCAACTACAACGACGAGTACCTCTACTACGTCCTCGGCCAGCCGCAGACCTTCGTCTACCCGACGGGACAGCGGATCTACGAGCAGTGGACCCCGCGCGTGCTGCGCGGCACCCAGGCGGTGCCCGCGAAGTACGACGGCCAGATCCTCGGCGGGTCCTTCGCGGTCTGGTGCGACCTCGCCAACTCCCAGACGCAGGACCAGATCGCGGCCAACATCCGGATGCCGCTGCGGGCCACCGTCCAGAAGCTGTGGGACCCGGGCACCCCGGCGCTCTCCTGGACGGCCTTCAAGGCACTCGCGGACAAGCTCGACCGGTGACCCCCTCAGCCGGGTGACCCGACTGACCCCGCTGCCCCGGCCGTTGGCCGGAAATCTTCGCCCGGCTCCTCTCCGCCGGTCCGCCGGTGTGCCCCGGGAGCCGGCGGCCCAGACCCGCGCAGTACGGCAGAATCCGGTCCCCGTAGGGTAGGCGCCCTGGCGAGGGAGGCTTTGGATGAGCTTGGCGCAGTGGATCGCGGAGGCCGGCGAGCTCGGGCTGGCCGTGAGCGGGTTGGCTTGTTCCGATCGGTGCGTGCCGCTGCTGGGCGGAGACGACGAACTGCTGCGCCCCCTCTGGTCGAGCCTCACGGAGGACGCGGGCGCCGACGAGTGGGGCGTCCGGCTGCGGCAGGTGCGCGAGCGACTGGCCGGGCACCCGGCGCCCGCCGAGGACGAGGCGGTGCGGCTGGCCCGCCGGATGCTCGCCACCGCGCCCGGTGAACCGTCCGGCGCCGGCCTGCGGGAGTGGGCCGACGCCTGCTCCGCCGCCTCGCTGTGCGTCCACCGGCTCCTCGAAAGCGCGGCCGCCGTCGCGGACGCGGAGTGGGCCGACGGTCTGCGCGCGGGCCGTACGGACGGGGTGTCACCGCTCGTCGCCGCCGAACTGCGCGACCAGACCACCGTCCTGGAACTCCTCGCCGCCCACGGCACGGCCGGTCTCCGCCCGGCGCTCGCGGTGACGACGGAGGGGCGCCGGGTGTTGCGCGCGGTGGTGTCGCGACGGGCCCGCGGCCGGGGCTGATCCCAACAGGCCCTCGACAGCGGCCAGTTGATCACCGGTGGGGCTGAATTGCCCGAAGAACAGGAGACGTCGGCGTTCCCGAACGGTGGGGTGCGGCGGGACGATGAGGACCGACCGCTGACCGGATCCGGGAGGACCCATGGCCGACAACCGTCGTTGGTGGGCGCTGGTCGTCATCGCGCTCGCCCAGTTGATGGTCGTGCTCGACATGACCATCGTGAACATCGCCCTGCCGTCCGCCCAGGCCGACCTGCACATGTCGGACGGGAACCGGCAGTGGGTCATCACCGCCTACACCCTCGCCTTCGGCGGACTGCTCCTGCTCGGCGGCCGGGTCGCCGACCTCGCCGGACGCCGGAACACCTTCATGACCGGGCTGATCGGTTTCGCCGCCGCGTCCGCGTTCGGCGGAGCCGCCGCCAACGAGGGCATGCTCTTCGGCGCCCGCGCCCTCCAGGGCGTCTTCGCCGCCCTGCTCGCGCCCTCCGCGCTCTCCCTGCTCACCACGACGTTCACCGACCCGAAGGACCGCGGCAAGGCGTTCGGGGTCTTCGGCGCGATCGTCGGCGCGGGCGCGGCGATCGGCCTGCTCGCCGGCGGCTTCCTCACCCAGTACCTGGACTGGCGCTGGTGCCTCTACGTCAACGTGCCCATCGCGCTGCTCGCCTTCGCCGGCGCGTGGACGCTCCTCGACGGCGGCGGCCGGCACCCCGACGCCCACCTCGACGTGCCCGGCGCGCTCCTCGGCTCCGCCGGCATGCTCTCACTGGTCTACGGCTTCTCCGAGGCGGAGTCACGCGGTTGGGGCGACGGCCTGGTGCTGGCCCTGCTCGCCGCCGGGGTGGTCCTGCTCGCCGCGTTCGGCCTCCGGCAGACCCGGGCCCGGGTGCCGCTGCTGCCGATGACGGTGGTCAAGGACCGGCAGCGGGTGGGCGCGTTCCTCACCACCCTGCTCGTCACCATCGGGATGTTCGGCGTCTTCCTCTTCCTCACCTACTACATGCAGCGCGTCCTCGGCTACTCGCCGGTCAGGACGGGCGTCGCCTACCTGCCCATCACCGTCGGCATGGTCATCGGCTCCACCCAGATCGCCGCCCGGCTGCTCAACCGGGTCCCGCCGCGCGCCCTCATCGTCCCCGGCCTGCTGCTCGCGGCGGGCGCGCTGCTGCTCATCGCCCAGGTCGGCGTGGAACCCGCCTACACCTCGCACGTCCTGCCCGGCACGCTGATGCTCGGCCTCGGCATGGGCACCGCGATGATGACGTCGGTGTCGCTGGCCACCGGAGGCGTCGCACCCCGGGACGCGGGCGCCGCCTCAGCGACCTTCAACACGGCCCAGCAGGTGGGCGGTTCGATCGGTACGGCGCTGCTCAACACGATCGCCGCCTCCGTCACCGCCCGCTACGCCACCGCGCACGCCGGACCCGGGGTGGACCGGCGGCGCCTGGCGGCGGAGTCCGCGGTGCACGGCTTCAACGTCGCCACCTGGTGGGCGATGGGCGCGCTGCTGCTCGCCGCGCTGGTCGCGGGCGTCGTGATCGACGCGCACCGGGTGCCCGCGATCGGCACCGCGGGGACTCCGGCCCCGCGGCCGGTGGACACCCCGGCGTGACCCGCTCCGGCTGAATCCGCCGTTCCTCCGGGTGCCGCCGTCTCCGTGGCCCGCGGGGCGCTGACCGGCTGTGACACTTCCACGCGGCCCGGCGCTGATGACCGTAGGGGGCGCGGGTGGGGCCGTGCCGCGGGGGAGGCTCCGCCGCGCAGCCGGTACGGACGAGGACAGGTGTTGGGCCAGGGAGGGGAACCCCGCCGCGTGCAGCCGTACGACGGGGAGTTGGGCGCCGCCGTCGCGCGGGCCCAGGAGGGCGACGACGGCGCCTTCGCGGTCGCGTACCGGATCGTGCAGCCGGGCCTGCTCGGCTATCTGCGCGGGCTGGTCGGGGACGACGCCGAGGACGTGGCCTCGGACGCGTGGCTGGAGATCGCCCGGGACCTCGGCCGGTTCCGCGGTGACGGGGCGGGCTTCCGCGGCTGGACGGCGACGATCGCCCGGCACCGGGCCGTGGACCATCTGCGCCGGCTCCGGGTCCGGCCGCGCCCGGCGGCGCTCGAACAGGACGTACTGGAACTGCCCGGACCGCACAGCACCCAGGACGAGGCGCTGGAGTCGCTCTCCACCGCGTACGCCCTCGGCCTGGTGCGCGGGCTGCCGCACGACCAGGCCGAGGCGGTGCTGCTGCGGATCGTCGTCGGCCTCGACGGACCGTCCGCCGCCCGGGTCCTCGGCAAACGCCCCGGCGCGGTCCGCACCGCCGCCCACCGCGGTCTGCGACGGCTGGCCCGCGAACTGGGCGTGGACGGCACGGACGGGGTGGACGGCGCCGATGGCGGGAACGGCGTGGACGGTGTGACGGATGACGGGTCCCGCACGCTGGGGGAGTCGACATGAACGGCGACGGTGACCGTGACGGCGACGACCCGGGCGGACCGCGGGGCGAGGGGCTCGCGGCGCTGCTCGGCGCCGCCCTGCGCGAGGCCACGGCGGACCGCGAGGGGGAGCGGCGGGCGGTGGCCGCGTTCCAGGAGGCGCGGGACACCGGCGCGTGCCCGACCCGGACCAGGCGCCGCGACGACTGGCGTCCGACGGGCGGCGAGGGCGTGCAGAGCGGCCTGCGCGGCGAAGGAGGAGCGTGAGCGCGGCGCACCGGACCGGCCGGGCGGAACCCGCCACCGGAGTCAGCCACCGGGGCCAAGGCAACGGCCGGAGCCGCCACCCCCCACAGGAGAGGCCCCGGCCGTCGCGCGGCACGGGCCGCGCGGCGGCCCGTATCTCCTACAGCGTCAAGAGTGCGTTTTCTGTCACACCCCGCTCCAGCCCCCGCGGCCACCGTGAGTGCGGACATGGACGAGGAGCGGTTTCAGGTCGTAACGTGCCTTTCGCGTCGGAGCGCGGAGGACGGAGTACCGCCGTAGCCATCCGCGGTCCAGGACCGCGATCACCAATCAGAGGGACCACGTGCTGGGGGACGACGCGGAGCTGACCGCCGCGGTGCTTGCGGCACAGGACGGGGACGAGACCGCGTTCCGGACTGTGTACCGCGCGGTGCAGCCGCGGCTGCTCGGATACGTACGGACGCTGGTCGGAGAGCCGGACGCCGAGGACGTGGCGTCCGAGGCCTGGCTGCAGATCGCCCGGGACCTGGAGCGGTTCAGTGGGGACGCCGACCGGTTCCGCGGCTGGGCGGCCCGGATAGCCCGCAACCGGGCCCTGGACCACATACGGATGCGGGGCCGCCGCCCCGCGACCGCGGGCGACGAGAGCGAACTGACCGGCCGGCGCGCCGAGTCCGACACGGCCGTCGAGGCCATCGAGGCGCTCGGCACCGACCGCACCCTCTCCCTCATCGCCCGCCTCCCGCAGGACCAGGCCGAGGCCGTCGTCCTGCGCGTGGTCGTCGGCCTCGACGCCAAGACCGCCGCCGAGACCCTCGGCAAGCGGCCGGGCGCCGTCCGCACGGCCGCCCACCGGGGGCTGAAGCGGCTGGCGGAGCTGCTCGACGACGGCTCGGGACCGGCCGGCGCGCTCGACGCCCTGCCGACCCGGCGACAACTCCGCGACCACGCGGTGACGTCCGCCACTGTGACGGATACGCGGACGCGGACGCAGAAGGACATGTGATGGCCGACGAGCAGAACAGATGGCTGGACCGCGAGACCGCTGAGCGGCTGCTGCGCTGCGAGTCCCTCGACACCGTCGACGCCACCGCCCGGGACCAGGCCGAACGGCTCGCCGACGCGCTCGGCGCGCTGTCCGCCGACATCCCGCTTCCCGGTCCGTCCGGTGCCGAACTCCCGGGCGAGGCAGCCGCGTTGGCCGCGTTCCGCACCGCGCGCACCGGCCGGAACGGGGAGCGGGCGGCCCTCGGACAGCGCGCCCGCGTCCCGTCCTCGGACGCCGGGCTGGTCCGTATCGGCCGCCCGGTGCCCGCCGACCGCCGGTCCGGCTGGGGTGGTCCGGCCCGGCTCGGGCTCACCGCGGCGCTGGCCGTGGGCATGATCGGCGGGGTCGCGTTCGCGGCCGGTACCGGTGCCCTGCCGTCGCCGTTCCACGACGACCCGGCACCCGGCGTCTCGATCTCCGCGGCCGCGACGCCCGACCGCCCGCCGGGCTCGGCCGCGCCGCACCCCACCGTGACCGCGGGCCCCGGCTCGTCGGCCCCGGGTGGCGGCGCCACGGCGGGTTCCCCGGCCGGCGGTTCCGCCGACGGGACCGACGGGACCGCCGGGACGGGCACCGACCCCGGCTCCACCGCGGGCAACGGCAAACCGGGTGGCGCCAGTTGGTGGAAGGGCGTGGCCTCGTCCTGCCGGGACGTGCGCGCCGGCAAGTCGCTCGACTCCGGCCGCCGGCACACCTTGGAGGGCGCGGCGGGCGGCAGTTCGCGGGTGGGGACGTACTGTCGCGGCATCCTCAAGCGCGTCGACGGCGGCTCCGGCTCCGGCTCTGACTCCGGCGGCAAGGGAACGGGCCAGAGCGGTCAGGGCGGCCAGAACGGTCAGGGCGGCGAAGAGGGCATCGACCAGGAGACGCCGGGCGACCAGGGCGGGTGGGGTGGTGACCATGACGGTCGCACCGCCCCGGGCCACGGCGGTCACCAGGCGAACGGCACCGCCGCCACTCCCCAGCCGTCGGCCTTCGCCCCGCTCGTCCCCCTTACCCCGAGGAACACGGCCGGGGCGTCCGGCCGGACGGCCGACACCGCCGCGTCGACCCCCGCGCCGGGCCGGACGTACAGCCCGAACCAACGCCTCTGACCTGCGCTTTTCCGGCCGTCGCGGCTTTTCCGGCGCCGGGTGTGACGTTTTCGGCCGCCGTGGCGCAGTACTGAGTGAGCCGACTGGTCATCGGCCGTCGCACAGAGCCGGGGTTCCCCCCGTACTCGCGGCTCGTGCACTCGGCGCGGGCGGGACACGTTCCCCCGGTCCCGCCCGCGCCCCGCACGTTCCGCCCCCGCAGGACCGCGCCCCACTCCCTCGCCTCCCACGGCGTATTCGGCACCGCGCCCCCGGTAAACCCGGAGGAGGAGTGTCCTGCCCGCGTGCGACACTCCCTTCCATGCTCGGTGTCATCGATCTGCCCACCTATCTGGCAGGCCTCGTCCTGATCGTCCTGCTGCCCGGCCCCAACTCGCTCTATGTCCTCTCGGTCGCCGCCCGCCGCGGAGTGCGGGCCGGGTACACCGCCGCCGCGGGCGTGTGGTGCGGGGACGCCGTGCTGATGACGCTGTCGGCGGCGGGGGTCGCCTCGCTGCTCCAGGCCAACGCGGTGCTGTTCGGGATCGTGAAGTACGCGGGCGCCGGCTATCTGACCTGGCTGGCCTTCGGGATGCTGCGCTCCGCGCGGGCCCTGTGGCGCGGGCGCCGGGAGCGGGCGGCGGCCGAGGCCGGTCCGGCGGCCCCGGCCGCCGATGAGCGGCCCTTCCGCCGGGCCCTCGTCGTCAGCCTCTTCAACCCCAAGGCGATCCTCTTCTTCGTCGCCTTCTTCGTGCAGTTCGTCGACCCGGCCTACGCCTACCCGGCCGTCTCCTTCGTCGTGCTCGGCGCCTTCGCCCAGGCGGCGAGCTTCCTTTACCTGACCGCCCTGATATTCGGCGGCACCAGGCTCGCCGCCGCCTTCCGCCGCCGCAGGCGTCTCGCCGCCGGGGTCACGTCGGCGGCGGGCGCGCTGTTCCTGGGTTTCGCGGTGAAGCTGACGCTGGCGAGCGCGGCCTAGCCCATTGCCGCTGTCCAGGCCGAGGCGGCTCAGGTGGGCGCCGAGGCCTGCCCCGGTCCTCTCGGCCCGGCCGAGGTGACCGTCGGACGGGCGACGAACAGCCCTTTGCCGTAGGCCCGTTGGGCGGCACGTACGCGACGGGCACCGGATCGGATCACCCGCGGCCGTCAGGTCCGGGGGGTCGAGAGGGCCTTGCGGAGCCTGGGGGTCAGCCAGTTCTCGACGTACCGGTTCAGCAGCCAGGCCAGCACCAGCATGCCCGCGACCGTCAGCAGGAAGGTGGCGTAGGACGGGAGGTGCAGGGTGCGGTGGAGCAGCTTGATGACGACCCAGCCCAGGTGTTCGTGGACGAGGTAGAAGGGGTACGTCAGAGCGCCCGCGACCGTGAGCCAGCGCCAGTCGGCCCGGTTGAGCCAGCCGAGGGCTATCGCGGCGACGGCGGCGTAGCCGCAGGTGACGACGGCGACGATCCCCCAAGTGGTGCGGTAGGAGAACGTGGACGGGTCGGGGGCGTGCCACAGCGACGCCACCGCCGCGTGCTGGCCGATCAGCCAGCTGACGGCGACGATGCCCCAGGCGTAGGCGTCCTTGCGGTCGCGGTGCACGAGGTAGAGGCCGACCCCGCCGATGAAGTACGGCGCGTACTCGGGCATCAGGACGATGTCGAGCAGCGGCTGCTTCGCGCCCTGGGTGATGGCCGCCGCCAGCGTCCAGGCGGCGCAGAACATGATGACGCGGCGCCGGTTCGCGCCGGGGAGCACGACACACAGCGCGAAGAGCGCGTAGAAGCGGATCTCGGCCCACAGTGTCCAGCACACGCCCAGCACCCGGTCCGCGCCCAGCGGCTGCTGGAGCATGGTCAGGTTCACCAGGGCGTCGCTCGGCGCGACCGTCTTGTAGGCGACCCAGGGCAGCGCGAAGACCGCTGTCACGATGATGATCGCCGCCCAGTACGCGGGCAGCAGCCGGGAGGCCCTGGAGGCGAAGAAGGAGCGCGGTGAGCGGCCCCAGCCGCTCATGCAGATCACGAAGCCGCTGATCACGAAGAAGACCTGGACACCCAGGCAGCCGTACGCGAACAGCGGGCTCAGCGTGGGGAACTGGGCCTTCGCCGAGCTGCCCCAGGCCTGGGTGACCTCGCCGCCGCGACCGCCGTAGTGGTAGGCGGCCACCATCAGCGCCGCCACCAGCCGCAGCCCGTCCAGCGCGCGCAGCCGGGTCTCCCGGCGCCCGGTCGGCCGCGCGGGCTCCGCGGGCCGCGCCGCCGGGGAGGTGTCCGCCGGTGGCAGGGCGGTGTCGATCACAGGATTCCCCTCGCTGGGACTGGGCTGACGCACAGCACGTTAGTCCGAATCAAGGGGCCCTCCTGGTCCGCGGACCGACGATTCGCTTATCGGTCCGTGCCCGTTCACCTCCGCGTCGGCCAGGGTTCCGGCAGGCTTCAGCGTCCGACGGCCCGCTTCAGCGAGCGGGCCCGCCGCGCCACCCTGCGCACGGTCGCGTTGCGCGGGATGAACGCCAGCTGGGCCGGTACCGCGCCGGGCAGCGCCAGCGAGGTGAGCCGCTTGCGCTTGAAGTAGCGCCAGGTGTGCGTGTCCAGCCGCCGGGTCAGATACTCCTCCGCGGCCGTGCGCAGCTCCGGGTAGATCTTCGGCTGCATCGCGTAACCCACCGCCCGGACCAGGGAGTTGAGGTCCGCCACGGTCATGCCCTCGCTCTGTGCCGTCACCGCCGCGCGGTCCGACAGCTCGGGCAGCAGCGCGTCGACGATCGTCACCGGCACCCGGTTGCTGTTCTCGTAGGGCGTCAGCCGGTCCAGGAGCGTGCCGGTGCCGACCCGGGCGACCGGCAGGCCGTAGAGCGTGGAGGCGGTCAGCAGGGCGGTGGAGAAGCAGCCGACGACCAGGGCCGGCCGCATCCGCTGGTAGAGGACCTCGGCGAGGACCGGGGTGTCGAGGACCGTGAGGTCGGCGCCGAGTTTCTCGGCCTCCTTCTCCAGCGCGCGCGACCAGCGGGCCGGCGCCGAGGGGTGCGGCTTGAACACCACGCGGTTGTGCCCGAGTCGGACCACCCCCCTGAGCATCCGGACGTGCAGGTCCTCCTCCTCCTCGGCGGTGAGGATGTCGAGCGCGGACAGGTACTGGCCGAGCAGCAGCGCCCCTTCCGCCGGGAGGGCGGGCAACTCGTCGCCGGTGTCGACGAGTTCGGCGAGCACCTTCACGAAGGCGTCCGTGGGGACGATCTCCGGCGCGACGCCGAACTCGGTGAGCAGCAGCGGGGTGAGGTCCGGGACCAGGTCCAGATGGAGGACCCGGTCCACCCGGGTGCCGACCAGCGGGTCGATCTTGTTGCGGGTCGGGCCGTAGCTCATCAGGCCGTCGGCGTAGACGGTGACGGGGGCGCCGGTGAAGATCTGGGCGACGGCGAGCGCCGGGTTGACCTGGATCGACTCGACGGCGAGGGACACCGGGTCCTCGCCCAGGTTCCACAGCAGCCGCAGATGGCGTTCCCACAGGGGGACGTCGTCCGGGCGCGGGGCCCAACCGCCCGGGTGGAAGGGGGAGATGGTCTCGTTCCACGACACCACGTCGTCGAAGCGCTCGCGCAGCCGGGCGAAGCCGGGCATCTCGTCGAGGGCCGAAGTCGTCTCGGGCGTCGCGGAGTTGTTGCAGACGAGCAGGATGCGCCGGTCGGCGGGGGCGAAGGCGTCGGAGTCGAGGGCCGCGGCGAGCGTGGCCGTGCCGTACAGCGTGGACGCGAGGAAGATCTGGGTGGTCACGCGGCGACCCCCGTCCCGGCGGCGGGACGGCGGCGCAGCCGGCGCAGCCTCGTCGCGCGCTGGACGTCCATGGAGTCGAGCGCCTCGTCCAGCACCTCCTGCGGCATGCGCCGCAGCGCGACGGCGCTCATCGACTTCAGTTTTCTCGCCACCGCCGGCTCGAACCTTTCGATGGATCCCAGATGGTGGGAAATGATGGCGCCATAGGTGCGGACGGCCTTGGGGAGCAGTCTCGCCGCGTCCCGGTCCCGCGCCGTCTCCTCGATGACCTGGTCGAACGCGCGAATGAAGTCGAGCTGGCGGACATCGCCGATCTGGGTGAGCGAGGAGGCCACCCCACGCCGGTAGAAGACGCCGAGCAGGCTCACCGCGGCGAACGACTCCGCCTCCCGGTGCAGTTTCCAGATCCACGGCCGGTCCTCGGCCGTGCGCAGTCCGTCGGTGAAGTGGAGCAGCCCGCGGTCGACCAGCCGGCGGTGGTAGATCCCCGCCCATGCGTAGGCGTAGTCGACGGAGGTGGAGCGGTCGGCGGGCAGGATCGCGTCGCGCGGGCTCATCACCACTCCGCGCCGGCCGTGCGGCACCCGGTGGATCGTCCGGGCCCGCGCGGTGCACTGGACATGGTCCGTGCGCACGAAGTCGCAGCCCAACTCCTCGATGGCGTCCAGCAGTTGGGGGAAGTAGCCGGGGGCGAGCCAGTCGTCCCCGTCGAGGAACGTCAGGTACTCCCCCCGGGCCCGGTCGATGCCGGTGTTGCGCGCGGTCGCCAGTCCTCCGTTCTTCTCGTGTCGGACATACACCGCGCCGGGCAGCTCGCGTTCCGCACGCGCGAGAATGTCCGGTGTCTCGTCGCGCGAGCAGTCGTCGACGAGAATGAATTCGAAGTCGGCGCGCGCGTTCGCCCGCAGACTCTTCAGGGTGTCGGGCGCGTATTGCTGCACGTTGTAAAACGGCACGATGACGGAGAGCTTGACCACGGGAGTGACGTTAGGCGGCGGCCCGGCATCCGTCTTTACCGTTACCTTGATGACGGGTGAACGCCACGTGGCGAAGCTGTGAACCGGGCTTATTTGAGGGCCGATCCGGCACGGATTCCCCGTTCGGAGATCTGCTGTTAACCATCTGTTGTATTCGGGTTGGGCCGCACCTCGGAATCGCTTCCTAGCGTCTTCGGTGTGCCAGTAAGTGCAACGAAGACCCTGCGAGTCGCCGTTCTCGCGGATTCCGACACCCGGTGGAAATGGGGCTCGCTCACCGCGAACCGCATTTCACCGGAGCATTCGGACATCCGCCTCGACGGCTACCTTCTGCGCGGCCGTGCCACCCCCACCGCCCGTCAGCTCCAGGAGGTCGGCGTCCAGGCCGACGCCCTGCGCGAGGTGACCGCGGCCGAGTTCCTGCGCGCCATGGCCGAGGAGCCGTACGACCTGCTCGTGCTCTCCCTCGTCGGCGGCGGCGTGCAGGCGATGCTGCACGGCCTGGCGCGGGTGTGGGAGGGGCGCGACGAGCGGCCCGTCGTCGTCACCGGCTATGTCGGCGTCGTCTACGAGAAGCTCGCCGACGGCCTGCTGCTGCGGCACGGCGCGGACCTCGTCCTCGCCAACTCCCGCCAGGACGCGGACCGTTTCCGCGCCGTCTACGACGGGGTCGGCGCCGACTCCTCGGCCGTCACCGAGGTCGCGCTGCCCTTCCTCGGCGGCGCCGCCCACACCGGCGACCACGACCCGTACACGGTGGTCTTCGCCGCCCAGCCCTCGGTCCCCGACAACCGCCGGGACCGTACGTACCTGCTGGACCGGCTGATCGGGCACGCCCGGCTGCACCCGGACCGCGAGGTGCTGCTCAAGCTCCGCTCGAAGCCCGGTGAACACACCACGCACATCGAGGAGTTGCCCTACCAGAAGCTGGTCCAGGGCAGGGAGCTGCCCGCCAACTTCCGCCTGGTCTACGGGCACATGGGCGAGGTGCTCGACCGCACCGACCTGCTGGTCACCGTCAGCTCCACCGCCGCCCTGGAGTCGCTGCACCGCCGTATCCCCACCGTCGTGCTCAGCGACCTCGGGGTGCGCGAAGTGCTCGGCAACCACCACTTCGTGGGCTCCGGCTGCCTCGCCTCCTGGGAGCAGCTCGACGCCGGACACCGGCCGGTGCCCGACGAGGAGTGGGTGGCCCGGCAGGGCGTCGCCGCCGGGGGAGACACCTACGAGCACGCCTTCGACGCCGCCCGCGAGCGCATCGCCACACTGCTGGCCGCCCCCGCGATGCCCGCGCTGACCCCCTACTACACCCCCGAGACCGCCCCCGGCTATCTGCCCGGCATCCTCGCCCGCCACCACCTCGGCCCGGACGGCGCCCTGCTGCCGGGCGCCCCCGCCGCCGACCGGGAGCCGGGCCCGGTCCGGCAGATCGTGCGCCGCGCCGCGCGCGGCGCCTACCGCCACGGCGTGCAGCGCGTGGCGCCCGTGATCCGCCGGATGGGGGAGCTGTGACCACCCGGATTCCCGCTCAAGGAGTAGAGCCCATGTCCAACCCGGAAGCGGACCCAGGCGCTTCGGTGCGCCGGGTGCTCGCCGTGATCCCCGCGCGCGGCGGCTCCAAGGGCGTGCCCGCGAAGAACCTGGCCCCGGTCGGCGGCGTCCCGCTGGTCGCCCGCGCCGTCCGCGAGTGCCGGGCCAGCCGGCTGGTGACCGACGTGGTCGTCTCCACCGACGACCAGGCCATCGCCGCCGCCGCCCGCCAGGCCGGCGCCGAGATCGTGCTGCGGCCCGCCGCCATCGCCGGCGACACCGCGACCTCCGAGGCGGCCGTGCTGCACGCCATGGACGCCCACCAGGCGCTGCACGGCGCCCCCGTCGACGTCGTCCTGCTGGTGCAGTGCACGAGCCCCTTCATCGTCCGCGAGGACGTCGACGGCATCGTGGACGCGATCGTGCGGGGCGGCGCCGACACCGCGCACACCGTGGCGCCGTTCCACGGCTTCGTGTGGCGCGACGCCGACACGGCAGCGGACGGGGACCCGGACGGGGGCGCCGAACCCGCCAACTCCGCCGCACCGAGCGGCGGTTACGGCGTCAACCACGACAAGTCCTTCCGCCCGCGCCGCCAGGACCGCCCGCAGGACTACCTGGAGACCGGCGCCGTCTACGGCATGGACGCGGCCGGCTTCCGCACCGCGCGCCACCGCTTCTTCGGCCGCACCGAACTCGTCCGCACCGACCCCGCCCGCGTGCTGGAGATCGACGACCCGCACGAGCTGGCCCGGGCCCGGGCGCTGGCCCCCCTCTTCGACGCGGACCGCCCCGGTTCGCTTCCGACCGCCGACGACATCGACGCGGTCGTCCTCGACTTCGACGGCACCCAGACCGACGACAGGGTGCTGATCGACTCCGACGGACGGGAGTTCGTCTCCGTGCACCGCGGAGACGGGCTCGGCATCGCAGCGCTGCGCAAGAGCGGCCTGAAGATGCTGATCCTGTCCACGGAGCAGAACCCGGTCGTCGCCGCCCGGGCCCGGAAGCTCCACCTCCCGGTCCTGCACGGCATCGACCGCAAGGACCTCGCACTCAAGCAGTGGTGCGAGGAGCAGGGCATCGCGCCGGAGCGCGTGCTCTACGTCGGCAACGACGTCAACGACCTCCCGTGCTTCGCCCTCGTGGGCTGGCCCGTGGCGGTCGCGAGCGCCCACGACGTCGTACGCGGCGCCGCACGCGCGGTCACCACCGTGCCCGGTGGCGACGGCGCCGTCCGGGAGATCGCCAGCTGGATCCTCGGCCCCTCTCTCGATTCCCTCACCAAGTAAGGAAACCCGCTGCCATGAGCACCAACTCCCGTCTGCGCACGTTCGGTTCGAAGACCGCAGGACCCGGCCACCCCGTCTACGTCGTCGGTGAGATCGGCATCAACCACAACGGCGAGCTGGAGAACGCCTTCAAGCTGATCGACGCCGCCGCCGAAGCCGGCTGCGACGCCGTCAAGTTCCAGAAGCGCACCCCGGAGATCTGCACCCCGCGCGACCAGTGGGACATCGAGCGCGACACCCCCTGGGGCCGGATGACCTACATCGACTACCGCCACCGCGTGGAGTTCGGCGAGGACGAGTACCGCCAGATCGACGAGTACGCCAAGAGCAAGAACATCGACTGGTTCGCCTCCCCGTGGGACACCGAGGCCGTCGCGTTCCTGGAGAAGTTCGACGTGCCGGCCCACAAGGTGGCCTCCGCCTCCCTGACCGACGACGAACTGCTGCGCTCCCTGCGCGCCACCGGCCGTACGGTCATCCTCTCCACCGGCATGTCGACCCCGAAGCAGATCCGCCACGCGGTCGAGGTCCTCGGCTCGGAGAACATCCTCATGTGCCACGCCACCTCGACGTACCCGGCGCAGGCCGAGGAGCTCAACCTCCGCGTCATCAACACCCTCCAGGCGGAGTACCCCAACGTCCCGATCGGCTACTCCGGCCACGAGACGGGCCTCCAGACCACCCTCGCCGCGGTCGCCCTCGGCGCCGCCTTCGTCGAGCGGCACATCACCCTCGACCGCGCCATGTGGGGCTCGGACCAGGCCGCGTCGGTGGAGCCGCAGGGCCTCCAGCGCCTCGTCCGCGACATCCGCACCATCGAGGCCTCCCTCGGCGACGGCGTCAAGAAGGTCTACGAGTCGGAGCTCGGCCCCATGAAGAAGCTGCGCCGCGTCACCGGCGTGGTCGCCGAGGCGGAGATCGCCGCCGCCGCCGGCGAGCCCGTCGCGGTCTGAGCTTGAACCTCTTACGGGACGGTCGTACGACGATGAGCCCCCACGCCGGCACCCCCGGCCCCACCTCCCCCGCGCTCGCCTTCGTGGAGAGCCCGGTACAGCTGCTGAACGTACTGGAGTGGGCGCACGCGCACGCGCCGCGCGCCCAGGAAGCACCCGGCGGGGGGCTCACGCTCGTCGTCCTGTCCCCGACCGACCCCATGACCCGGGGCCAGCTGCGCCGCATGGCCGACCTGGCCCGCGACGAGGGGCACCAGGTGCGCTGGGAGGAGGCGCGCGGCGGACCCGCGGCCCCCTTCCAGACGATCGGCGGCCTCACGCCGCTGCTGCGCCGGGCGCGACGGGTGGTGATGGGCGACCCGTTCTCCCGGTACGTACAGCTGCTGCTGACCATCACCAAGGCGCGTGAGCTGGTGGTGGTCGACGACGGCACCGCGACGATGGAGTTCGTCGCCCAGCTCGCCGGCGGCGAACGCCTGGTGCGCTGGCACCGCAAGGGCGGCCGGCCGGGACCCCGGGACCTGGTCTTCGCGCCGGTCTCCTCCTCGGCCCGGCGCCGGCTCACCCCCAGCGCCCGCCGCTCGGTGGAGATCTTCTCCTCCATGCCGATCGACCGGGCACCGGACGGCGTCACGGTCACCGCCAACGACTTCGCCTGGACCCGCGCCCGCTTCGGCCCGCCCCGCATCACCAAGGGGGCCGACATGGTCGGCACCTCCCTGGTCGAGACCGGGGTGGTCGACGGCGACAGCTACCTGGAGGCGGTACGCGGCCTCGCCAGGACGCACGGCGCGACACGCTACTTCGCCCACCGGCGCGAGAGCACCGAGAAGCTGCACCGCCTCGCCGTCGAGACCGACCTGGAGATCGTCCGCCCCGACCTCCCCCTGGAGCTGATCGCCCGCCGGGGCCCCATCGGCCGTACGATCCTCAGCTTCCCCTCCACCGTCGTCCACACCCTGCCCCTCGCCCTGGCCGGCACCGACGTCCGCGTCGCGGTCTGCGACATCGACCCCGCCTGGCTGACCGAGAGCGCGTCCCCACGCGCCCAGGGGTTCCTCTCGGGCGTCACGGGGACGGCCCGGGACGTGCACCGGCTGTCGGCGGTGATCGTGGCGTAGCGGCGCCGACGGGCCGCCCGCGTCCGGTGCGGTCCGCCCGGACCGGTCCCGCCGGCCCGGTCTCGCGGGGACTCAGTCCTCGGCGAGCGGCTTCCGGGCCAGCACGAAGGCCCGGGGCCGCTTCTCCTCGCCCTCCGGCTCGCGCAGCACGCGCGCGTACAGGTCGAGCCCGGCCCCGGGGAGCAGCGCCACCACCTGGTCGGGGTGGCGGAAGTAGTAGTCGAGCGCGATCTCGTGGCCGAAGCGCTCGGCCAGGTGCATATGGTCGGGCCGCTCGGGGAAGCGGCCCGCCGTGAAGCCCAGCATGACGTGACCGCCCGGCACCAGGACCCGGTGGAACTCGGCGAGGACGCCCGGCAGTCGGTCGTCGGGGACGTGGATCGTCGAGTAGAGGGCGACGACCCCGCCCAGCGACCCGTCCGGCACGTCGAGGGCGGTCATCGTGCCCTTCTCGAACCGCAGCCCCGGATGCGCCTCGCGCGCCAGCGCCACCATGCGCGGCGAGACGTCGATCCCGAAGACCGGCAGCCCCAGGTCGCGCAGGCGCGCGGTCACGTACCCGGGGCCGCTCCCCACGTCGGCCACGGGCGCCGGGCCGGTCGCCCGGACCAGCTCGGCGAAGGCGGCCAGCAGGGCCAGGTCCAGGTGCGTGTGTTCGAGGCTGTCGGGGTGGAGGGCGGCGTAGTCCGCGGCGATCACGTCGTACGAGGAACGGGCGCCCGCTATGAAGTCCTGCTTCGGATCGGTCACGTCGGCGCACCCTATCGGCGTCCGCCGGCACCGCGGGACGTCACCGTCCGGTCACCGTTCGCGCACGGTGTGTTCCGGTGGATGGACCGCTCAAGCGTGACTTCGGTGAGGCGTGGTATCCGTGGAGAAGCGAAAGGTTTACCCATCCGAGCAGTGACCTATGCGACCGGCGGTCAGTTTTTCTTCGCCTAACGGGTTGAACTTTTGTTGATCGAGGGTCAGTTGACCACCCGGGCGCCCTACCCTTCAGAGGGTGAAGCAATTGATGTCCCCAGAGTCCGTGGTCGATCCTTCCGGTGAAGCTGTGCTCCCCGGCGCGCTGCCCGAGGCCCTGCGCGCCGAACTCGTCGCCTTCCGGCGGGACCTGCACATGCACCCGGAACTCGGCAACCAGGAGTTCCGCACCACCGCCGCGATCAAGGCACGGCTGGAGCAGGCCGGCCTCAAGCCGCGTGTCCTCGCCGTGGGCACCGGGCTCGTCTGTGACATCGGCACCGAGGGCGGGGAGTGGGACGGGGGCGCGGCCTCGATGCTCGCCCTGCGCGCCGACATCGACGCCCTGCCCATCCCGGACACCAAGAGCGAGTGCGCGTACCGCTCCACCGTGCCCGGCCGGGCCCACGCCTGCGGACACGACGTCCACACCACCGTGGTCCTGGGCGCCGGCCTCGTGCTCGCCGCGCTGCACGAGCGCGGTCTGCTGCCCCGGCCGGTGCGGCTGATCTTCCAGCCCGCCGAGGAGGTGCTGCCCGGCGGCGCCGCCGACGGCATCGAGTGCGGGGTGCTCGACGGGGTGGGGCGGATCATCGCCGTGCACTGCGACCCCCGGGTCGACGCCGGGCACATCGGCCTGCGCAAGGGGCCCATCACCTCCGCCTGCGACCGGCTGGAGATCGCCCTGGACGGGCCCGGCGGCCACACCGCCCGCCCGCACCTGACCACCGACCTGGTGATCGCCGCCGCCCGGGTGGCGACCGAGGTGCCCAGCCTCGTCGCCCGGCGCATGGACGCCCGTAGCGCGGTCTCGGTGACCTGGGGCCGGATCGAGTCCGGGCACGCCCCGAACGTCATCCCGCAACACGCCGAGCTGTCCGGGACCGTGCGCTGCCTGGACCTCGACGCGTGGCGCCGGGCGCCCGACGTGGTACACGCGGCGATCGACGAGATCGCGGCCCTGTACCGGGCCAAGACCGAGATCAACTACGTGCGCGGGGTGCCGCCCGTCGTCAACGACCCGGTCATCACCGAGCTGCTGCGGGACGCCATGGTCGCCCGGCGCGGCACGCACTCCGTCGAGGACACCGAGCAGAGCCTCGGCGGCGAGGACTTCTCCTGGTACCTGGAGCACGTGCCGGGCGCCATGGCCCGCCTCGGGGTCCGCACCCCGGGCGAGCGCACCGTGCGCGATCTGCACCAGGGTGACTTCGACGCGGACGAGTACGCCATCACCGTCGGAGTGGAGCTGTTCACCGCCGCCGCGCTGATCGATGGCGCACACTGAGAACGACGGAGACGGGGGTGTCCTGATCGGCACCCCTCTGTCCGCTTGTGTCACCCGTCCGTAACCGGCGGCGGGTGAATGTAACCGCCTGTCGGCACGAATCGATAACGGCCCGGAGAAACCCCGTTCCCCTCCTCTTCTACGCGCGTTACTGTGCGCCGGAATCGCCACCAGAATCGGCGCAATGGGGAAGCGGGCCGGCGACGGTGCCGTGGGGACGAAGGGTGCTTGCTGTGCGTCAGACCTCTCGGAGAATCGGATTCTCCCAAGCCGCGGTGGCCGTCACGGTCATCGCCCTCGCGGCCACCGCCTGCGGCGGCTCCAGCAAGGACGCGGGCACGAGTGACAGCTCGTCGTCCTCCTCCGGCTCGTACAGCGGCAAGGGCATCGGCCTCGCCTACGACGTCGGCGGCAAGGGCGACCAGTCCTTCAACGACGCCGCCTACGCCGGTCTGCAGAAGGCCGAGAAGGAGTTCAAGCTCAGCGGCCGGGACATCGAGCCCCAGGACAACGAGTCCGACGCCGACAAGGTGCAGCGCCTCGAACAGCTCGCCCAGGCCGGCTACAACCCCGTGATCGGTGTCGGCTTCGCCTACGCGCCCGCCGTCAAGGAGGCCGCCGCGAAGTTCCCGAAGATCACCTTCGGCATCATCGACGACGAGACGATCAAGGCCGACAACGTGGCCGACCTCGTCTTCCACGAGGAGCAGTCCTCGTACCTGGCCGGCGTGGCCGCCGCCAAGGCGACCAAGAAGAACCACATCGGCTTCATCGGCGGCGTCGACGTACCGCTGATCCACAAGTTCGAGGCCGGCTTCGACCAGGGCGCCAAGTCCGTCAAGCCGGGCATCAAGATCGAGTCGCAGTACCTGACGCAGACTCCCGCGGAGGGCGGATTCGCGAGCCCCGACAAGGGCAGGGACGCAGCAAGCGGCCAGATCGACGCCGGCGCGGACGTCCTCTACGCCGCCGCCGGCCTCTCCGGCCAGGGCGTGATCTCCGAGGCCTCCGCCAAGAAGGTGTGGGCCATCGGGGTGGACTCCGACCAGTACAAGCAGTCGGCGCTCGCCAAATACAAGGACGTCATCCTCGGCTCGGCGCTGAAGAACGTCGGCGGTGCCGTGTACGACCTGGTCAAGTCGGTCTACAACGGCGACCCCAAGACCGGCACGGTCCGCTACGGCCTCGACAACGACGGCGTCGGCTTCGCCGACTCCAACCCGAAGTACCAGGCCATGACCGCCGCCGTCGCCGCGGTGGACAAGGCGAAGCAGGACATCGTGGCCGGCAAGATCACCGTCAACACGAAGTAGCCCAGCGGCCCCCGGGCCCCGGGCCCTGGTCCCGCCGCCCGCCGGGCCGACGAGGACCCGTCCCCGGCGGCCGTACGGCCCGTGGCCCTCTCGGGCACCCGCTCGCACGTCCGCTCGGCCCGCCCGCCGCTCTGTCGCCGGGGCGCCCACCTGGTTCCGCCGGGTGGGCGCCCCGGCGCCTTGCGGTGGGGCGGCTCGCGGTGCGGCGGCTCGCTGCGGAGACCGGTGCGGACCGCGCGGCCCACCCGCGAGGCGGACGACGGGAAATCGGCGGAATCCGGTGGAATCCGACCTCAATGCCTTGCCCGCCGCAAGGGGTGTGTCGCTCTCCGTGCGCTGCGCCCGGGCTGCGGCCACATCTCGGTAACGGACCGGACAGAAGGGGTTTTCCGTCTGGTCTACGCGCGTTACGCTGCGGCGGAACCAGCGCCTGGCTTGGGCGCTTGCACGAAGGAGTGTCGTTCCATGCGCCGGGTGTCCCGTATCGCGGTTGCAGGCGTTGCAACCGCAGCTCTTGCCGTAACCGTCTCCGCCTGTGGCAGCTCGTCGAGCGAGTCCACGAGCAGCGGCAGCGGCGGCTCTTCCAAGGGTATTGGTCTCGCTTACGACGTCGGCGGCAAGGGTGACCAGTCCTTCAACGACGCCGCGTACGCCGGTTTCACCAAGGCCGAGAAGGCGTTCAGCGTCAGCGGCCGTGACGTCGAGCCGCAGGACGGCGAGTCGGACGCGGACAAGGTCCAGCGCCTGGAGACGCTCGCCAAGGCCGGCTACAACCCGGTGGTCGGTGTCGGTTACGCCTACGCCCCCGCCGTGAAGGAAGCCGCCGCGAAGTTCCCGAAGATCACCTTCGGCATCATCGACGACAACACCATCACGGCCGACAACGTCGCCGACATGGTCTTCCACGAGGAGCAGTCCTCCTACCTGGCCGGCGTCACCGCCGCCCTGACCACGAAGTCCAACACCGTCGGCTTCGTCGGCGGCGTGGACGTCCCGCTGATCCACAAGTTCGAGGCCGGCTTCGAGCAGGGCGTCAAGGACACCAAGAAGAGCGTCAAGGTCAAGTCGCAGTACCTGACCGAGACCGCGGCCGAAGGCGGCTTCTCCAGCCCCGACAAGGGCGAGAGCGCCGCCGAGGGCCAGATCGAGGGCGGTGCCGACGTGGTCTACGCCGCCGCCGGCCTCTCCGGCCAGGGCGTCATCAAGGCCGCCGCCGCGCACAAGGTGTGGGCGATCGGCGTGGACTCCGACCAGTACAGCCAGTCGGCGCTGGCGAAGTACAAGGCGTCCATCCTCACCTCGGCGCTGAAGAACGTCGAGGGCGCGGTGTACGACCTCGCCCAGTCCGTCCTCAAGGACAAGAAGCCGCTGAGCGGCGAGATCCGCGGCTCGCTGAGCAACGGTGGCGTGGGCCTGGCCGACTCCAACCCGACGTTCAAGAACAACACCGCCCTCCAGGCCGCGCTGAAGAAGGCCGAGGCCGGCATCAAGGACGGCTCGATCACGGTCAAGACCTCCTGACCTCGCGGTAGGGCCCGGAGGACTTCCGGGCCGGTGGGGAGCCTGGCCGAAAGGGCGCCGCAACGGCGGCGTCACGGCGGCGGAACGGGGTGTGGGGAGGATGGCTCGCCGCACCCCGTTCGCGCGGCACAATGCTCGGAACGGATCGAGTCCGATCGGGTTCGAGCACTATGTAAAGCAGGGGCGCTACGCGCGTAGAGTGGCCCCTTTCCACGAGGAGAGTTCGCCATCGACGCGTCCAGCAGCCCTCCGCTCACCGCACAGTCGACCGCGGTCGAGCTGGCCGGGATCACCAAGCGCTTCCCCGGTGTCGTCGCCAACCACGACATCGACCTCAGTGTCCGGAAAGGCACCGTGCACGCCCTGGTCGGCGAGAACGGCGCCGGCAAGTCGACCCTGATGAAGATCCTCTACGGCATGCAGAAGCCGGACGAGGGCACCATCGCCGTCGACGGCGAGCAGGTCACCTTCTCGTCGCCCGCCGACGCCATCGCCCGCGGTATCGGAATGGTCCACCAGCACTTCATGCTCGCCGACAACCTCACCGTCCTGGAGAACGTCGCCCTGGGCAGCGAGAAGCTCTACGGCATCGGCGGCGGCGCCCGCAAGAAGATCAAGGAGCTCTCCGACCGCTACGGCCTGAACGTCCGCCCCGACGTCCTCGTCGAGAACCTCGGCGTCGCCGAGCGCCAGCGCGTGGAGATCCTCAAGGTCCTCTACCGCGGCGCCCGCACCCTGATCCTGGACGAACCCACCGCCGTCCTCGTGCCGCAGGAGGTCGACGCCCTCTTCAGCAACCTGCGCGAGCTGAAGTCCGAGGGCCTCGCGGTCATCTTCATCTCGCACAAGCTGGGCGAGGTGCTGTCGGTCGCCGACGAGATCACCGTCATCCGGCGCGGTACGACGGTCGGCACCGCCGTCCCCGCCGAGACGACCTCCCGGCAGCTCGCCGAGATGATGGTCGGCAGCGAACTGCCCACCCCCGAGACCGCGGAGTCCACCGTCACCGACCGCCCGGTGATCACCGTCGACAAGCTGCGGCTGGAGGCCGAGGGCGGCCGGGCCGTCCTCGACGACATCACCTTCACCATCCACGCGGGCGAGGTGCTGGGCCTCGCCGGCGTCGAGGGCAACGGCCAGACCGAGCTGATCGAGGCGCTCATCGGCCTCAAGGGTGCCGACTCCGGCACCATCGCGCTGGCCGAGGAGGAGATCACCCCCTGGGCCACCCGCAGGCGCCGCGAGGCCGGCATCGGCTACATCCCAGAGGACCGCCACCGCCACGGCCTCCTGCTGGAAGCCCCGCTGTGGGAGAACCGCATCCTCGGCCACGTCACCGAGCGCCCCAACGCCAAGGGCGTCTGGCTCGACCCGAAGGGCGCCCAGGAGGACACCCGCCGGATCGTCCGGGAGTACGACGTCCGCACCCCCGGTATCGACGTCACCGCCGCCTCCCTCTCCGGCGGCAACCAGCAGAAGCTGATCGTCGGCCGGGAGATGAGCCACCGGCCGAAGTTCCTGATCGCCGCCCACCCCACCCGCGGTGTGGACGTCGGCGCCCAGGCGCAGATCTGGGACCAGATCCGCGAGGCCCGCCGCGAGGGCCTGGCCGTGCTGCTGATCTCCGCCGACCTGGACGAGCTGATCGGCCTCTCCGACACCCTGCGGGTGATCTACAACGGCAGGCTGGTCGCCGACGCGGACCCGGCCACCATCACGCCGGAGGAGCTCGGTTCGGCGATGACCGGCGCCGCGTCCGGTCACCTTGAGCACGTCGAGGAAGAAGACGTCGCAGAGCGCGCCGCGGAGCGCGCGGACGACACCGCCCCGGAGGACGAGGCCCGATGAAGAAGTTCGACAAGGAGCGGCTGCTCCTCGCCGTGGCCGGCCCGGTCATGGCACTCGTCGCGGCAATCCTGCTGACCTCGGTCGTGCTGCTCGCCTCGGGCAAGAACCCGATCGAGCCGTATCAGCTGATGCTTCAGCAGATCGGGTACTCCGACATCCAGGTGCTGATCCTCAACCAGGCGTCGATGTACTACATCGCCGCCCTGGCGGTCGCCCTCGGCTTCCGGATGAACCTGTTCAACATCGGTGTCGACGGCCAGTACCGCCTCGGCGCCGTGATGACCGCCGTGGTCGGCGCGCACGTGGCGCTGCCCGCCGTCCTCCAGATTCCGCTGCTGCTCCTGGTCGCGGTCCTCACCGGCGCCTTCTGGGCCGGCATCGCCGGTGTCCTCAAGGTCACCCGGGGCGTCAGCGAGGTCGTCGCGACGATCATGCTCAACGCGATCGCCACCAGCCTGATCCTCTACCTCACCCAGACCGACACCTGGGGCGTGCAGGTCGGCAACAACATGACGACCGGCATCATGAAGAAGTCCGGCTGGATCCCGGGCATCGACCTCGGCGCGGACACCGGCGAGATCTACGGCCTCGTCTTCCTCGCCGTACTCATGGGCATCCTGTACTGGCTGGTCCTCAACCGCACCCGCTTCGGCTTCGACCTGCGGGCCACCGGCGAGTCCGAGACCGCCGCCGCGGCCTCCGGCGTCGACGCCAAGCGCATGACGCTCACCGCGATGCTGATCTCCGGCGGGGTCGCCGGCCTCGCCGGTCTGCCGCTGCTGCTCGGCGACAGCCACACCTACAGCCTCACCTTCCCCGAGGGCCTCGGCTTCACCGCCATCGGCATCGCCCTCCTCGGCCGCAACAACCCCGGCGGCATCGCCCTCGCCGCCCTGCTCTGGGCCTTCCTCGACAAGGCATCGCCCGCCCTCGACTACGCGACCCCGGTGGCGTACGAGAAGGAGATCGCGACGATCATGCAGGGCCTGATCGTCTTCGCGGTCGTCATCTCCTACGAGGTGGTCCGCACCTGGGGCCTGCGCCGCCAGCAGAAGCGCGTCGGCGAGGAACTCGCCGCGGCGGCCCACAACAACTCCGAGAAGAAGGAGGTGGCGGCCCGATGAGCACCGCGACCATCGCCAAGCCGCAGGCGAAGCAGCCCGGCAGGGGCGGCCGCCGCGTCTCGCTCCCCGTGCTCCTGCTGATCATCGCGGGCGCCCTGATCCTCACCTCGGTCGTCCGGCTGATCACCGGGGCGGACGGCATCACGTCCACCGGGCAGATGTCGACGGCCCTGCGCGCCGCCGTACCGATCGGTCTCGCCGGCCTCGGCGGTCTCTGGGCCGAGCGGGCGGGCGTCGTCAACATCGGCCTCGAAGGCATGATGATCCTCGGCACCTGGTTCGGCGCCTGGGCCGGCTACCAGTGGGGGCCGTGGACCGGTGTCGTGTTCGGCATCGTCGGCGGCTGCCTCGGCGCCGTCCTGCATGCCATCGCCACCGTGACGTTCAACGTCAACCACATCGTCTCCGGTGTCGCCATCAACATCCTGGCGCTGGGGGTCACCCGCTATCTGTCGAAGTTCACCTTCGCCGACACCGCCGAGGGCTCCGCCAAGCAGTCCCCGCCGATCGACTCGCTCGGCAGCTTCGACATCCCCGGACTCTCCGGCTGGCTGGACACCCTCAACCAGAAACACTGGTTCCTCGTCTCCGACATCGCCGGACTCGTCGGCGGTCTGGTGACCAACCTGTCGCCGCTCACCGTCATCGCGGTGGCCCTCGTACCGGCCACCTGGTGGGTGCTGTGGCGCACCGCCTTCGGGCTGCGGCTGCGCTCCTGCGGCGAGAACCCGGTGGCGGCCGAGTCCCTCGGCGTCAACGTCTACAAGTACAAGTACATCGCGGTGATCATCTCCGGCGGCTTCGCCGGCCTCGGCGGCGCGTTCCTGTCGATCGTGGCGTCCAACGTCTACCTCGACGGCCAGACCGGCGGGCGCGGCTACATCGGCCTCGCGTCGATGATCTTCGGTAACTGGATGCCGGGCGGACTCGCCCTCGGCGCGGGCCTGTTCGGCTACACCGACAGCCTCAACCTGCGCGGCGGCGCGACCAACGTGCACGCGCTGATCCTGCTCCTCGGCTTCCTGCTCGTCGTCGGCGTCGCCTACCTCGCGTGGAGGAAGCGGTACGTCGCCGCCGCCGTCACCGCGGCCGTCGCCGCCCTGATGTTCGTCTGGTACGCCACCACGGACCAGGTCCCCACCCAACTGGTGGGCGCCAGCCCGTACATCGTCACCCTGCTGGTGCTCTCGCTCTCCGCGCAGCACCTGCGGATGCCGAAGGCGGACGGTCTGCCGTACCGGAAGGGGCAGGGCTCGTGACGCCGCCCGCCACCGGTCCGGCCGTGGACTGGGACCAGCTGCGGGCCGAGGCGCGGGAGGCGATGGCCCACGCGTACGCGCCGTACTCGGGCTACCCCGTCGGGGTCGCCGCCCGGGTCGACGACGGACGCACGGTCACCGGCTGCAACGTCGAGAACGCCTCCTACGGGCTCGGCCTGTGCGCCGAGTGCGGCCTCGTCTCGCACCTCCAGCGCACCGGGGGCGGCCGGCTGACGCACTTCACCTGCGTCGACGGCAAGGGCGACATCCTCGTCCCGTGCGGCCGCTGCCGGCAGCTGCTCTACGAGTTCGGCGGCGCCGGGCTGCTGGTGGAGACACCGGCGGGCGTCCTGCCGCTCTCGGAGATGCTCCCGCAGGCCTTCGGACCGGACCATCTCACCAAGTAACTCCCGTACGGCCCCTTTGAGTTGTCCGTACCACTCAGAGGGGCCGCGCGATTTTCTGAACGTTCGGAAGGAAAGCCATGGCCATGGACGCCATCTCCGTCATCCGCACCAAGCGGGACCGCGGCGAACTCAGCGACGAGCAGATCGACTGGGTCATCGACGCTTACACCCGCGGGGAGGTGGCCGACTACCAGATGGCCGCCCTCAACATGGCGATCCTGCTCAACGGCATGAACCGCGGCGAGATCGCCCGCTGGACCGCCGCGATGATCGCCTCTGGTGAGCGCATGGACTTCTCGGCGCTCTCCCGCCCCACCGCCGACAAGCACTCCACGGGCGGCGTCGGCGACAAGATCACGCTGCCGCTGGCGCCCCTGGTGGCCGCGTGCGGCGCCGCCGTCCCGCAGCTGTCGGGCCGCGGCCTCGGCCACACCGGCGGCACCCTCGACAAGCTGGAGTCGATCCCCGGCTGGCGCGCGCTGCTCTCCAACGAGGAGATGCTGCACGTCCTGGACACGACCGGCGCGGTGATCTGCGCGGCGGGCGACGGCCTGGCCCCCGCCGACAAGAAGCTGTACGCGCTGCGGGACGTCACCGGCACGGTCGAGGCGATCCCCCTGATCGCCTCCTCGATCATGTCCAAGAAGATCGCCGAGGGCACCGGCTCCCTCGTCCTGGACGTGAAGGTGGGCACGGGCGCCTTCATGAAGACCATCGAGGACGCCCGCGAGCTGGCGTCGACGATGGTCGGCCTGGGCACGGACCACGGCGTGCGGACCGTCGCGCTCCTGACGGACATGTCGACCCCGCTGGGCCTCACGGCCGGCAACGCCCTCGAAGTCCGGGAATCCGTCGAGGTGTTGGCCGGCGGCGGCCCCGCCGACGTGGTCGAGCTGACCATCGCGCTGGCCCGCGAGATGCTCGACGCGGCCGGCGTCAAGGACGCGGACCCGGCGAAGGCCCTGGCCGACGGTTCGGCGATGGACGTCTGGCGCCGCATGATCGCGGCCCAGGGCGGCGACCCGGACGCCGAACTGCCGGTCGCCCGCGAACAGCACGTCGTGACGGCCGCCGCCTCCGGCGTCCTCACCCGCCTCGACGCCTACGACATCGGCATCGCCGCCTGGCGCCTCGGCGCCGGCCGCGCCCGCAAGGAGGACCCGGTTCAGGCCGGCGCCGGCGTCGAACTCCACGCCAAGCCCGGCGACACGGTGACGGCCGGCCAGCCCCTCCTCACCCTCCACACGGACACCCCGGACCGCTTCCCGTACGCCCTGGAGGCGGTCGAGGGCTCCTACGACGTCGCCCCCGCGGGAACCGCCTTCACGGCCACCCCGGTGGTGCTGGAACGTATCGCCTGACCTGCGTTTCCCTCATTCGGGCGAACGGGACCGGTGGACTGCCACCGGTCCCGTTCGGCATGCTGGGATCGGTGACGTAGCGATAGGAGAACCGCCATGAGCGCACTCACCGTGAGCCACGACCCCGAGCAGAGCTGGGACGACCTCGTCCGGTTCTGGGAGGAGATGAAGTGGCCCGAGGGCAGCAAGGTGGAGATCATTGAGGGGATCATCACCGTGTCGCCTGCTCCTGCTGCCCGTCACAACGTGATCGCAGAACGTATCCACCGCCGCCTGTACTCGGTGATCTCCGAGGACTGGGGGGTCTACCAAACAATGGCTATCGCCGTGCCGTCCCGTTTGGGCATGCTCGTTCCGGACCTCGTGGTGGCCCCGGTCGCCCTGTGTGCCGACGCGGAAACCCACATCCCAGGCGCCCTGGCCGAACTCGTCGTCGAGGTCACCTCGAAGTCCAACGCCCGCGACGACCGGGTCAGCAAACCCGCCGCCTATGCCGCCGCGGGCATCCCGCTCTACCTCCTCGTCGACCGCTACGCACCCGGAAACCCGACGGTCACTCTCTACGGCGAGCCGAAGGGCGATGTCTACCAGGTCCTGAGCACGGTCAAGTTCGGCGAGACGATCAAGCTGCCCGCTCTCTTCGATCTCGCCCTCGACACCGGCGAGTTCCCCGAGGGCTGACTCACCCCAGCACCGCGGCCACCACCACCAGTACCGGTACCGACAGGATCGTCGAGAGAAGGACCGAGTCGCGGGCCAGGGACTCGGCGGTGCGGTAGCGGGCGGCGTAGGTGAAGAGGTTCTGGGCCGCGGGGAGGGCGGAGGTGACCACGACGTCCAGGAGCAGGGCGCCGTGCAGGCCGAAGACGCCGGCCGCCAGGGCCCAGGCGACCGCGGGCTGGCCCACCGATTTCAGGGCCACCGAGAGCAGGACCGGGTGACGGTCGGCGCCCCGGCCCGGCAGCGTGCTGCCGCACAGGGAGATGCCGAAGGCGAGCAGGACCGCCGGTACCGACATGTTGCCGATCAGGGTGAGCGGGTCCATGACCGGGCTCGGCACCCGCACGCCGGACGCCGACACCACGACCCCGGCGAGCGAGCCGACGGCGATCGGATTGCGCAGGGTCGTGAGCAGCCGTAGCCACAGCGGGCCCTTTCCGCCCTCGCCGGACAGGTCGAGGACCGTGAGCGCGAGGGGGGTGACCACCACGAGCTGGAACAGCAGCACCGGCGCCACGAGCGACCCGTCGCCCAGGACGTACACCGCGATCGGGATGCCGAGGTTGCCCGAGTTGACGTAGCTGGAGCAGAGCGCGCCGATCGTGGTGCGGCCCACGCCCCAGCGCCGGGCGACGCCGACCGCCACGAAGACGCCCGCCGTCGCCCCCGTGCTCAACGCCGTGACCAGCAGTCGGCTGGAGAAGACCACCGACAGGTCGGCCCGCGCGAGGGTGGTGAAGAGGAGTGCCGGCGACGCCACGTTGAAGGCGAGCTTCGTCAGGACGTCCCGGCCGTGCTCCCCGAGAGAACCGCGCCACCCGATCAGCCAGCCCACGGCGATGACGACCCCGATCACCGCGAAACCGGTCAACACCCCCTGCACGGCGCCTCCTTGACGGAGACAGAGACGGAGAAAGGGGCCGAGGCGCGGAAGCGGGCGCGGGGTATCCAGGGCGGTGCTGATCCGTGCGGCATACAGCAAACCTAGAGGTGTCCCTCTCGATGAGTTATGGCCGCCCGCCCGGTCTACCGGTCGTGGACGCCAAGACACCCGCCGTACTCGTGCCGGCCGGCCCCGTCACCCGGGCCGAGGTGACGGGGCTCTGTGCCGCGGTGCGGGCGCGGCTGGCGTCGACCGGGGCCCGGGTGGTGCTGGTCGAGGTCGCGGGGCCCGGACCGCCGGGGCTCGCCACCGTCGATCTGCTGGCGCGCTTGGAACTGGCCGCCCGGCGGTCCGGCGGCCGGATCCGGCTCCGCGAGTGCGGCCCCGAGTTAAGCGCCCTCCTGCGTCTGGTCGGCCTCCGCTTCGAGACGGAGCGGAACCCCGAACAGGGGGAACCAGCGCTCGGTGTCCAGGAAGAAGTGGAACCCGGTGAGCCGGCCCGCTGAGATCTCCAGCACCTGGACCGCCCACGGCGCGAAACCGCCCGCCTCCGGGTCCGGCTTGTACTGGGCGAAGCCCGGCATCCCGTTCACCCGGACCGGCAGCAGGCGCGAGCCCGCGCAGGCCGCGCCGAACGTCGTCATGAAGCCCGCGATGTCGTCGTGGCCGGTCAGCCAGAGGTCGAACGGCGGCATCGTCATGACGGCGTCCTCGTGCAGCAGCGCCGTCAGCGCCGCCATGTCGTACCCCTCGAAGGCCGCCACGTAGCGGTCCAGGAGCTTCTTCTGCTCCGCGTCGAGCGGATCGGAGACCTCCGCGCCGCCCGCCCGGTCGGCCCGCTCGGCGAGGGTCGCCCGGGCCCGCTGCAACGCGCTGTTGACCGACGCGACCGAGGTGCCGAGCAGCTCGGCGACCTCGCTCGCCCGCCAGGCCAGCACCTCGCGCAGGATGAGCACCGCCCGCTGCTTGGGCGGGAGTTGCTGGAGCGCGGCCATGAAGGCGAGCCGTACCGACTCCTTGGCGACCGCCGCCTCCGCCGGGTCGGTGACCGCCGGCAGCACGCGCGCGTCGGGGACGGGCTCCAGCCAGGTGTGGTCCGGGCGGGGCGCGAGCGTGGCCCGGGCGAGCGGGGTGGGGTCGCTCAGGTCGACCGGTCTGGCCCGCTTGTTGCCCGCGGAGAGCATGTCCAGGCAGACGTTGGTGGCGATCCGGTACAGCCAGGAACGCAGGCTGGAGCGGCCTTCGAACTTCTCGTGGTTCCGCCAGGCGCGGACCATGGTGTCCTGCACCGCGTCCTCCGCCTCGAAGGAGGAGCCGAGCATCCGGTAGCAGTACCCGGTCAGCTCGACCCGGTGTTTCTCCAGCCTGCTGTCGAGGTCCGTCGTCGCCGTGCCGTCGCTCATCGTCCACCCGCCCCTGTGGCCGTTCCTTTCGCGCGGCGCGTCTTCGCGCCCCACACCTCGGAAGCTACCGCAGGGGACTGACAATGGCCCCCGGAGCGGGGGATTGTGCAGGTCGGAGTGGGTGCGGACGGGTCCCGTCGGATGTCAGGACGAGCCGACGGAGGCCGCCGCGGCCGGCACCCTCCGCGCGGCCCGCGAGCCCAGCACGGTGATCGCCACGACGCCGAGGACCGCCAGGACGCCCACCCCGACCGTGCCGCTCCAGCCGCTCGCGTGGAAGGCCGTGGCACCGATGGTGCTGCCGGCGCTGGAGCCGATGTAGTAGGCGGACTGGTAGAGGGCGGAGGCCTGGGCGCGGCCGGTCGTGGCCGTCTTGCTGACCGACGAGGAGGCGACCGCGTGGCCCGCGAAGAAGCCCGCCGTGATCAGCACCAGCCCCAGCAGGATGAGCGGCAGCGCGTCGGCCAGCGAGACCAGCAGACCCGCCGCCGTCGTACCGCCCGCCAGGTAGAGGGCCCCGCGACGGCCGGTCCGGTCCACCAGGCGGCCCGCCGTGGACGCCGACACCGTACCGACCAGGTACACCAGGAAGATCGAGCCGACGATGCCCTGCGGGAGCGAGAAGGGCGCCTGGGTCAGGCGATAGCCGATCACCGTGTAGACGCCGCCGAACACCGTCATGAACAGCGCGCCGATCGCGTACAGCCGGCGCAGCAGCGGGTCGGCGAGGTGGTCGCGGACCGTGCGGGCCAGGACGCGCGGGCGCAGCGACCCGGGCCGGAAGTGCCGTGGGGCGGGGAGCAGCAGCCGGAAGGCGACCGCGCAGCCGACCGCGAGGAGGCCGATCACCGCGACGGCGGTCCGCCAGCCCCACTCCTGCGCGACCCAGCCGGTGATGACCCGGCCGCTCATCCCGCCGACGCTGTTGCCCGCCACGAAGAGGCCGATCGCCGTGACCAGCGCCTTGGGGCGGACCTCTTCGGCGAGATACGCGGTCGCCGACGCGGGGAGCCCGGCGAGCGCGGCCCCCTGGAGGAACCGCAGCGCCACCAGCACACCCAGCGAGGGCGCGAAGGGCACCAGGATCCCGACGCCCACCGCGACCGCCAGCGAGGCGGTCATGACCGTACGGCGTCCGAACCGTTCCGACAGCGCGCTCATCGGGAGGACGAAGACGGCGAGTCCGCCGGTCGCCGCCGCCACCGTCCAGCTCGCCGCGCTCGCCGTGACCCCGAAGCCGGACGAGATCAGCGGCAGCAGGGCCTGGGTGGAGTAGAGGAGGGCGAAGGTCGCCACACCGGCGAGGAAGAGCGCGAAGCTCATCCGGCGATAGCCGGGACCGCCCGGCGTCAGCCGGGTGTCGGACGCGGGACCGGTGGCGGGAGCGGAGGGGGCGGCGGCCACGACGGTGGACGCCCCGGTATCGGCGGGAGGCATGCGTCGAAGCTACGTACGTGCCCGCTCATCCGTCCAATGCACGGAAACACCATAATCGTTCCCATGGAGCATCAGCAGAGGTCGCAGCCGCATCTGTCACCGCACGGTGACACAGAAGACATCGTCGCGCTGCTCGCGCCGCGCCTCGCGTACTTCGCCGGTGTCGCCCGCACCGAGCACGTCACACGGGCGGCGCGGGAGCTGCGGGTCCCGCAGTCCACGCTCTCCCGGGCCATGGTCCGGCTCGAACAGGACCTGGGCGTCGACCTGTTCGCGCGCCACGGCCGCACGGTCTCCCTCACGCCCGCCGGCCGCACCTTCCTCGTCTCCGTGGAACGCGCCCTCGCCGAGGTGGAGCGCGCCGCCGAGGAGGTGCGGGCCGACGCCGACCCGGCCGCCGGCAAGGTCGCCTTCGGCTTCCTGCACACCATGGGCTCCGAGACCGTCCCCGGCCTCATCCGCGCCTTCCGCGCCGATCATCCCCGCGTCCGCTTCAGCCTCGTGCAGAACTACGGCGAGGCGATGCTGGAGCGGCTCCGGGCCGGCGAACTCGACCTCTGCCTCACCTCGCCCGTCCCCGAAGCCCCCGACCTCGTCGCCCGCCGCCTCGACGAACAGCGGCTGCGCCTGGTCGTCCCCGCCGACCACCGTCTCGCCGACCGCAAGCGGGTCCGCCTGGCGGAGGCGGCCGAGGAGCCCTTCGTGACGCTGGAGCCGGGGTACGGGCTGCGCCGTATCACCGACGACCTCTGCAGGGAGGCGGGGTTCCGGCCGCGGGTCGCCTTCGAGGGGGAGGAGGCGGAGACCCTGCGCGGGCTGGTGGCGGCCGGCCTCGGTGTCGCCCTGCTGCCGCCACCCGCCGTACCCCGCCCGGGAGTTGCCGAACTGACGGTGACAGCCCCGCGCGCGGTGCGCGAGATCGGCGTGGCCTGGCTCGACGGCCGTCCCGACACCCCTCCGGTGGCGGCCTTCAAGAAGTTCCTGCTCTCCCGGCGGGGCAGCCTGCTGCCCGACTGAGGTCACCGCCGCAGCGACCGCCCGAACCCCGTGGCCAGCGGCATCCGCAGCCCCAGCGGCGGCGGTGCCTGCAACGCGTCCTCGACGGGTCGGGAGAACCCCCGCCCGCACAGCGCCCCCAGCACGAAGTCTTCGGTCAGCGCGTGCACTTCGTGCCGGTGCTGATACAACGCGTGTCCGTCGGAGTGCACTTCGAACCGGCACACGTCCCGGTTCGCCTTCTTCGCCCGGGCGGCCAGCCTGAACGACAGCTCGGGATCGTTCCGTTCGTCGTTGGTGCCGTGCACGATCAGCACCCGCCGCCCCGCCAGCTGCCGCACCGGTTCGGCCGGGGTCGCCACATCCTGCTCCGGCAGCCAGGGAGCCAGCGCCACCACGGAGTTGACGGCCTCGTGCCCGGCCGAGCGGAGGGCGGCCCGGGCCCCCATGTCGTACCCGAGGAGGCAGACGGTGACGTCCCCGTAGCGCCGTACGGCCTCGTCCGCCGCCCAGGAGGCGTCCTGCGCGAGATGCGCCTCGCCGCCGTTCCAGCCGCGGTAGCGGTAGTGCACGACGTGCGCGACGAGACCGTCGGCGCGGCCCGTGCGGGCGAGCCGGCGTCCCAACGCGCGGACGGAGGCCGTCGCCATCATGGGGGACGGACGGCGGACCGAGGACTCCTCGCCGCCCGGGAGCAGCAGGACCACCCCGCTCACCGACGTCGGTTCCGGGCCGAGCGCCCTCCCCAGCCGGGCCGTTCGGACCGGCAACGCTTGCTGTGCCATGACAGAACAGTGTCAGAAGCGGCGGTGTACGCCACCTGTCCGCTCGGTCACCGTTACATATCGACGGATTCGTACAGAGGGCTGTCTACGCGCGTAGGAGTAGAGTGCGGCCATGACGAGCCAGACCACGCACACCCCGGGCACGGACCAGATCCGCCGGGCACCGAAGGTCCTGCTGCACGACCACCTCGACGGAGGTCTGCGCCCCCGGACGATCGTCGAACTCGCCCGCGAGGCGGGCTACTCGGGGCTCCCGGAGACCGACCCCGACCAGCTCGGCCGCTGGTTCAGCGAAGCCGCCGACTCCGGTTCCCTAGAGCGGTACCTGGAGACCTTCTCGCACACGGTCGGCGTGATGCAGACCCGGGACGCGCTGATCCGGGTCGCCCGCGAGTGCGCCGAGGACCTCGCCGAGGACGGTGTCGTCTACGCCGAGGTGCGGTACGCGCCCGAACAGCACCTGGAGGGCGGCCTCACCCTCGAAGAGGTCGTCGAGTCCGTCAACGAGGGCTTCCGGCAAGGGGAGTCGCTCGCCCGGGAGAACGGTCACCGCATCCGCGTGGGCGCCCTGCTCACCGCCATGCGGCACGCGGCCCGCGCGCTGGAGATCGCCGAACTCGCCAACCGTTACCGCGACTTGGGCGTCGTCGGCTTCGACATCGCGGGCGCGGAGGCGGGTTACCCGCCCACCCGGCACCTCGACGCCTTCGAGTACCTGAAGCGCGAGAACAACCACTTCACCATCCACGCCGGCGAGGCCTTCGGGCTCCCGTCCATCTGGCAGGCCCTCCAGTGGTGCGGTGCCGACCGGCTCGGCCACGGAGTCCGCATCATCGACGACATCAAGGTCCGCGAGGACGGCTCCGTCGAACTCGGCCGGCTCGCCTCCTACGTCCGGGACAAGCGCATCCCGCTGGAGCTGTGCCCCAGCTCCAACCTCCAGACCGGCGCCGCCGACTCCTACGCGGAGCACCCCATCGGGCTGCTGCGCCGGCTGCACTTCCGGGCCACCGTGAACACGGACAACAGGCTGATGTCCCACACCAGCATGAGCCGCGAATTCGAGCACCTCGTCGAGGCGTTTGATTATTCGCTCGACGACATGCAGTGGTTCTCCGTCAATGCTATGAAGTCAGCATTCATTCCTTTCGATGAACGACTGGCGATGATCAATGACGTGATCAAGCCGGGATATGCCGAACTGAAATCCGAATGGCTGTTCCGCCACACCGCTTCCACCAGCGGTTCCATCTCGGAATAGGGCTGAACGGGGGACGCGGGCCGCGGTCGCGTGGGTATCGGCCGTCCGCTTTTCGATGTTTGCGGCGAGCGCCTGCGCGTGTTTACGGTCATGGACCGCTCACATCCCCGTCATCCCATTCAAGGACGCATTCACCATGAAGCAGTCTGCTGCCAAGACCCTCGGTGTCGCCGCCCTCGGCGCCGCCTTCGCCGCCGCCGGCGCGGGTGCCGCGAGTGCGGCTCCGGCGGTCCCCGACGCCTCCCAGGCGCTGAGCACCGTCACCCACACGCTGCCCGCCGAGAACGTCGCCAAGGCGCTGCCGGGGGCCGGCCAGGCGCTGGGCCAGGCGCAGCCCGCGGTCGGCGCCGGTCTCACCGCCGTGCAGCCGGCCGCCGAGCGGGTGCTCAGCGCGGGCCCCACCGCACCGGTGGGCAAACTCCTCGGCGGCCTGCCGTTGAAGGGCCTGCCCACCCACGGCCTCCCGGTGAACGGAATTCCGCTCGGCTGACCCCGCCCCCGCACCGCACGTGCCGGTGGGGCGCCCCGGAGAACCGGGGCGCCCCACCGGCGCGTCCGCGTCCGGCGGACCTACCAGGCTTCCGTGCGCACCTTGTCCTCGGACGGGAAGAGGATCCACAGCGCGATGTAGAGCAGGAACTGCGGGCCGGGCAACAGGCAGGAGACCAGGAAGATCACCCGCATCGTCGTCGCGGAGGTACCGAAGCGCCGTGCCAGCGCTGCGCAGACTCCGCCTATCACGCGGCCGTTGGTGGGGCGGGCAATGGCGGTCATATCTCTCGCGCTCCTCGTGTGTTCGGTCGTTCGCCGTGTCGGCACCGGCGGGCCCCGGCTCCGCGGTCCCGCGGGCGGGCGGCCGGTCCTCCAGCTGTCTTCAACGGTACGGGTCCGGAGCCAGCGGGGCGTCGGTCCAGGGGGCGAGGCCGACCCTGGGAATCGTCGGGGTCCGCCCCTGAGACGTTTCCTCCTGGAGGAGGGGAACCGGACCGTCCCTCTCCGCCCCGCGGCGGAGCCGGGCCCGGACGGCCGGTACGACCAGGGCGTGGGCCAGCGCCACACCCACCGTGTTCAGCAGCAGCGAGTCGACGTCCGCCACCCGGCCGGGCACCCCGGTCTGCCACAGCTCGATCCCCAGCGACAGCAGGGCGCCCGCCGCGGCCGTCCGGATCAGGGACGCCGGCGGTGACACGTGGAGGCGGCCGCCGACCATGGGGAGGAGGAAGCCCAGCGGCGCGAGCAGCGCGAGACCCTCACCGATCCGCCGGGCCGCCGCCGGGCCGCCCAGCGCCAGGTCGGCCCGGATCGTGGCCAGCGGGCGCAGGTTGGGCGGCTGCACCCAGGGAACGTCCAGGGGGCGCAGCGTGACCCAGGCGACGAACGCGAGATGTGCGACGAGGAGGACACCTCCCGTCACACGGATGCGGATCGCGGCGCTGCCGCCGATGGAGCCTTCACGCTGCACGCCCCACAAGACGCCCCGGTCGGCACGATCGGTTCCGGGACCGCACGGCTCAAGGAGATGTCGGTTGCGCCACACCCCGGCGCCACCGCCGCGCCCGGCCGGTGTCAGCCGTTGGTCACCCCGGTCGACGGCGGCTGCTTGCTGCCCGGCTGGTTGCGTACGTCGTCCGTGCACGCGTAACGGCGCAGCGGTGCCGGACCGGGGCCGCCCAGGATCACCGAGCCGTCGCCCTCGGCCGCCGCCGAGTCGGAGAACGTACAGACGATCTGGGCCAGCGCGTACGAGGTCAGTTCGGCCGGTGCGGTGCTGAGCCGCAGGGAGTCCTCGGGGTCACCGGCGCGCGGGCCGCTCACCGTCATGCCGCCGCGCACGTCCGTCGTGTAGCCGGCCGCCCGCTCGCCGGACGACGGGGACTCCGCGAGCTGGTCGAGGAGGCCCTGCCCGACGATCACCCGCCGCCGGGCGTCCGCCGTGCCGTCCGGTACCACCACCGAGCGGTCGACGGTCACCAGCGACGACCCGCACAGCAGGAACACCTGCACCGGCACCCCGCGCGAGGCCGGCGCCGAGACGTCCGGCCCGCTCAGCGTGCAGGGCACCCGGGACGGCGCGGCACCGAAGTCGGTGGGCACCTGCGTCGACCGGATGCCGCAGCCCGCCAGCAGCAGGCCGAGCAGACCCAGCAGCGGGAGCAGGGAGGAAGCCGTCGGCTGTCGTACGCCTCGCGCCTCCGGCCGGTTCCGTACGGTCATGGTGTGGTCCCCTCCGAGGCGTCGCCGGTCCCCTCGGCCCCGGTCCCGTCCTTGTCGGTCTCGTCGGCGTGGGCCGACGCGCCCAGCGGCAGACGGAGCGTGAACACCGCACCGCCTTCAGGGGAGTTGGCGGCGGTGATGGACCCGCCGTGGATGTGCGCGTTCTCCAGGGCGATGGAGAGGCCGAGGCCGCTGCCCTCGGAGCGGGGGCGGGAGGCGCTCGCCTTGTAGAACCGGTCGAAGACGTGCGGCAGGACGTCCTCGGGAATGCCCGGACCGTGGTCCCGCACCGCGATGACGAGGTGCTCGTCGGCCACACGTACCGAGACCCGTACCGGTGAGCCCCCGTGCTTGAGGGCGTTGCCGATGAGGTTGGCGAGGATCACGTCCAGGCGGCGCGGGTCGAGCCCCACCTGGATGCCGCGCTCGGCGTCCAGGTCCACCGCGTCCAGCCAGGCCCGGGCGTCCATGCACGCGGTGATCTGGTCGGCGATGTCCACGTCGTCGAGGACGAGCCGTGCCGTGCCCGCGTCGAAGCGGGTGACCTCCATCAGGTTCTCGACGAGGTCGCCGAGGCGGCGGGTCTCGCTCACCACCAGCCGTACGGCGGGCTCGATCATCGGGTCGACGCTGCCGGTCTCGGCGTCGAGCTCCTCCTCCAGCACCTCCACCACCGCGGTGATCGCGGTGAGCGGGGTGCGCAGCTCGTGCGACATGTCGGCGACGAACCGCCGGGAGGAGTCCTCACGGGCGGCCATGTCGGCGACCCGCTTCTCCAGGGCCTCCGCGGTCTGGTTGAACGTCCGTGACAGCTCGGCGAGTTCATCGGTGCCGGAGACCCGCAGCCGGGTGTCGAGCTTGCCCTCGCCGAGGCGCCGGGCGGCGATGCCCAGCCGGTGCACCGGCTTGAGGACGGTCGTCGCGGCGGCCTGCGCCAGCAGCGCGGAGCCGATCAGCGCGAGCCCGGTGGCGATCCCCAGCGACCAGGCGAGGGAGTTGAGGTCCTTCGCCTCCGGTTCGAGGGACTTGAGCGTGTAACCGGTCGGGCCGCCGCCGATCATCCGGGTACCGGCGACCAGGTAGGGCGAGCCGTGCTCGGTGACCCGCTGCCAGTACAGGTGGTAGGGCTCCTTGTTGCCGTCGGAGACCGGCTGCCGCCTGTTCACCGCCGTACGCAGCGACTTGGGCACGTCCTCCAGCGAGAAGCCGTTGAGACCGCCCGAATTGCCGTACACCGTCTTGCCGTTGGCGTCCTGGGCGACGAGCAGCACGCTGAAGCGCTGGCTGCTGTTCGCCATCTGGCCCGCGGTGCGCAGCAGTTCGTCCTGGGTCGGACGTGCCGGCAGCGCGCCCGCGCGGTTCTGCATCTCCTGCCGGAAGTCGCGCAGCACCGCGTCCTGGGCGCGGGTCAGCACGGCCTCACGGTTGAGCCAGTAGGCGATCCCGGACGCGGAGACCGCGGCGGTCAGCGCGACCAGCCCGAACACCACGACCAGCCGCAGCCGCAGGCTGGTGAACCGCAACCGCGACAGCGCTCCCTTACGACCCGGGGCCCAGCCGCGGATCCCCCCGTGCGCCTCGGTCACTGAGGCGTGTCCAGGCGGTACCCGACCCCGCGCACGGTGCGGATCAGCGTCGGGGACGACGGCACGTCCTCGACCTTGGCGCGCAGCCGCTGCACGCACGCGTCCACCAGCCGCGAGTCGCCGAGGTAGTCGTGCTCCCACACCAGACGCAGCAACTGCTGCCGGGACAGCGCCTGTCCGGGCCGCCGGCTCAGCTCCAGCAGCAACCGCAGCTCGGTGGGCGTGAGTTGGAGGTCCTCACCGTTCTTCGTCACGGTCATCGCCGCGCGGTCGATGGTGAGCGAGCCGAACTGCGCCGCGTCGTTGGCCTCCCGCTCCCCGCGCCGCAGCACGGCACGGATCCGGGCGTCCAGCACCCGGCCCTGCACGGGTTTGACGACATAGTCGTCGGCGCCGGACTCCAGGCCGACGACGATGTCGATGTCGTCGCTGCGCGCGGTCAGCAGAATGATGGGCAACTGGTCCGTGCGCCGGATGCGCCGGCACACCTCGAACCCGTCGATGCCCGGCAGCATCACATCCAGCACGATCAGGTCCGGCCGCTGCTCGCGCAGCAGCTTGAGACCGTCCTCACCGGTGGCAGCGGTGGCAACCCGGTGGCCCTGGCGCGTCAGAGAGAGCTCCAGGGCCGTACGGATGGCGTCGTCGTCCTCGATCAGCAACAGGGAAGGCACGGGGCTCATTCTGGCCCATGGAGTGGGTGTCGTACGACCTGTAGGCGCCCCGGTCGGAGAGAAACCTCGGTACCGCCACGTTCTGTGCATCCCTTGTGCGGTCTCTGTCGCCGGCCCCTGTGACAGGTCTGTGACAGTCGACGGACACGGTGATGAAGTGGCCCCGGCAGAGTTCTCGGCACAGGCGGGGAAGCACCACGGAACCAGCCGAACACCGGGAAGTCCACTACGGGGGGCGCGAGATGAGCACGCTGCACAGCACCAGCACCAACGCAGTCGTCACGCGTCTGCACGACGTCACCCGGGGTTCCGAGAAGTCCGGTGCCGACGGGAGTCCCTCCCGGGCGAGCGCCTTCGAGCGCGGGGGAGCGCGAGGGTGCGTTCGCGGCACCGGGCGTCAGCACACGTCGTACATGACGGTCGTTGACGCACACACGGGGGAGACACACGGGGGAAGCGCGTACGGGGAGGGCACGGGGGAGCGTCGTTCGCTGTCGGAGGTGGAGTTCACCGCCTACGTCAAGGAGCGCCGCGCCTCCCTGTACGCCACCGCCTACCACCTCACCGGCGACCGCTTCGAGGCCGAGGACCTGCTGCAGAGCGCGCTGTTCTCGACCTACCGGGCGTGGGACCGGATCAGTGACAAGGCGGCCGTCGGGGGTTACCTGCGGCGGACGATGACCAATCTGCACATCAGCGCGTGGCGCCGCCGCAAGCTGAACGAGTACCCGACCGAGGAGCTGCCGGAGACGGCCGGCGACACGGACGCGATGCGCGGCACCGAACTGCGCGCCGTCCTGTGGCAGGCGCTGGCCCGGCTGCCCGAACTCCAGCGCACCATGCTGGTCCTTCGTTACTACGAGGGCCGCACGGACCCGGAGATCGCGGAGATCCTCGACATCAGTGTCGGCACGGTGAAGTCCAGCATCTGGCGGTCGCTCCGCCGGATGCGCGAGGACGAGGTCCTCAGCTTCGGCCGTGACGAGGAGGACGCCTTCGGGGAGTTGGTCGCCTGAGGGTCGGGGGGAGCACGGGGGACCACGGGGGAGCGGTACCGGGGGGTGCCGACGGGGTCACGGGGGAAGCACCACGGGGGAACGGGGAGAGCGGGACCGGAGGGCCGGGGGGTCCGTCCAGTCCCGCTCTCTTCTGCGTGCCGTCAGCTGGTGGGGGTGGGAGCCGCCGCCGGGCGCCGCCCGACCGCCGCCGCGGCGAGCCGGCCCAGGGCCTCGTCCTTGTCGCAGGCGTGCGCGCCGAGCCCGGTCTGCCGGGCCACGATCGAGCGCTCCTGCCGCATCAGCCGCCAGCCGCGCCGCAACAGGAACGACACGGACTTACGGCCCTCCCTGAGATCCCGCAGGAAGCGGCGCCGGAAGGTGCGCACCGGGCCGCGGCTCAGGCACAGCGCGTCGGCGAGGACTCCCGACTCCCGACAGCGGGTGATGACTTCGGCGGCGAAGATGCCCTCCGCTATGAACAGCGGGGTCCGCCCGACGTCGACCGCCTCCGTGCCCGTACGGGCGCTCAGCGAGATGTCGTAGACCGGCACGTCCGTACGGCCCGTGCGGCACAGCTCGACGATCGCGGCGACCGCCACGTCCGCGTCCCAGGAGTCGGGGTGGTCCCAGTCGATGTCCGAACTCCCCGCCACCAGCGGCAGCGTCGGGTCGTCGCCCTCCTTGTAGAAGTCGTCGAGCCGCAGTACGGGCAGACCGGACCGGGCGGAGACGAGGGACTTGCCGGAACCCGAGGGGCCGCACAGCAGCACGACACGGGCCGCTGACGGGGAAAGGATGCTCACGGGACACCAGTTTGACGTATCCCGTACGTCCTGCCGACCCCGCGGGTCGACTTTGGAGCGCGCGTCACACCTCAACTACCCTTCGTGTCGATCCGATCACCCCGGCGCACCAGAAGGCGGCCCCCGCAATGGCACGACACGCGTCCCCCCACAGCCCCACCGCCCAGCGCGCCCTCATCGCCCTCGCGACCGCCGGAGTGGCCCTGGGCGCGGGCGCGGCGACGGCCTCCGCGGACACCGCCCCGGTGGTCGACGCGCTGCGTTCGAAGCCCACCTCGCTCGGCAACATCGACGCGCGGTCCGGCCTCAAGGCCCTCACCGGCACCGTCGGCTACGTCACCGGCCCGGTCGCGCACCTGAAGCCCAACCCGCTCGCGGGCACCGGCGTCGACCCCCTCGACAACGGCGTCGCCACCCAGCTCGCCGACTTCCAGCCGCTGGCCTCCCGGGCGCTGACGGGCCCGGTGGCGGAGGCGGAGTCGATCGGGAGCGTGCCGGTGGTGGGCCAGGTGGCGAAGGTCCTGGGCGGCTGACGGCGGCCCGGTCACGGCGGAGAGCCGCGCCCTCCCCGTACGGCGGGAGGACGCGGCTCTCCGGGCTTCAGCGCTCTCCGGTCCCGGTCAGTACGAGGACCCCGACGCGCCCAGTGACCCCGTCGGGTGCCAGACCGTCTTGGTCTCCAGGAACGCCGTCAGACGCTCGGTGCCCGGCGTCTCGGCGTGATCCACAGGCTGTGGACGCAGTACCCGCTTCAGGTTGTCCGCCGCCGCGATCTCCAGCTCCTTCGCCAGGGCGTCGTCCGCGCCGGCCAGGTCGATCGCGTTGACGTCCTGGTGTGCGGCCAGGGGGGCGGCGAGCTCCGCGGTGCCGCCCGAGAGGATGTTGACGACTCCGCCGGGCAGGTCGGAGGTGGCCAGTACCTCGCCCAGGGACAGGGCCGGGAGCGGGGAGCGCTCGCTCGCGATCACGACGGCCGTGTTGCCCGTCGCGATCACCGGGGCGATCACCGAGACCAGGCCCAGGAACGACGACTCCTGCGGGGCGAGGACGGTGACCACGCCCGTCGGCTCCGGGGAGGAGAGGTTGAAGAACGGCCCCGCCACCGGGTTGGCGCCGCCGACCACCTGGGCGATCTTGTCGGTCCAGCCCGCGTACCAGACCCAGCGGTCGATCGCCGCGTCCACGACGGCCGCCGCCCTGGACCTCGACAGCCCCTCCGCGTCGGCCACTTCGCGCGCGAACTGGTCCCTGCGGCCCTCCAGCATCTCGGCGACGCGGTAGAGGATCTGGCCCCGGTTGTACGCCGTGGCGCCGGACCAGCCGCCGAACGCCTTGCGGGCGGCGACGACCGCGTCCCGGGCGTCCTTGCGGGAGGAACGCGGCGCGTTCGCGAGCCAGTTGCCCTTGGAGTCGGTCACCTCGTACACCCGGCCGCTCTCGGAACGCGGGAACTTCCCGCCCACGTACAGCTTGTAGGTCTTGAAGACGCTCAGCCGCTGCTGTTCGGACTTGGTCGACTTATCGGACATCGAGGTACGCCTCCAGGCCGTGGCGACCGCCCTCGCGGCCGAAGCCCGACTCCTTGTAACCGCCGAACGGCGAGGTCGGGTCGAACTTGTTGAACGTGTTGGACCAGATGACACCCGCGCGCAGCTTGCCCGCCACGGCGAGGATGCGGGAGCCCTTCTCGGTCCAGATGCCCGCGGAGAGGCCGTACTGGCTGTTGTTGGCCTTGGCGACCGCCTCTTCGGGCGTGCGGAAGGACAGTACGGAGAGCACCGGGCCGAAGATCTCGTCGCGGGCGATGGTGTGCGCCTGGGTGACGCCGGTGAAGAGCGTCGGCGCGAACCAGTAGCCGGCGGACGGGAGTTCGCACTCCGGGGACCAGCGCTCGGCGCCCTCCGCCTCGCCCTGCTCGACGAGCGAGGTGATCCGCGCGAGCTGCTCGGCGGAGTTGATCGCGCCGATGTCGGTGTTCTTGTCGAGCGGGTCGCCGAGGCGGAGCGTGGAGAGGCGCCGCTTGAGCGAGTCCAGCAACTCGTCCTGGACGGACTCCTGGACGAGGAGCCGGGAGCCCGCGCAGCAGACCTGCCCCTGGTTGAAGAAGATGCCGGTGACGATCCCCTCGACGGCCTGGTCGATCGGGGCGTCGTCGAAGACGATGTTGGCGCCCTTGCCGCCCAGTTCGAGGCCGACCCTCTTCTCCGTGCCGGCCACCTGACGGGCGATCGCCTTGCCCACCGCCGTGGAACCGGTGAAGGCGACCTTGTTGACGTCGGGGTGCGCGACCAGCGCGGCGCCCGTGTCGCCGTACCCGGGAAGGATGTTGACGACTCCCCGGGGGAGACCGGCCTGGCGGCAGATGTCCGCGAAGAACAGGGCGGACAGCGGGGTGGTCTCGGCGGGCTTGAGCACCACCGTGTTGCCGGTGGCCAGCGCCGGAGCGATCTTCCACGCGAGCATCAGCAGCGGGAAGTTCCACGGGATGATCTGGCCCGCGACGCCCAGCGGCCGGGGGTCGGCGCCGAAGCCCGCGTGCCCGAGCTTGTCGGCCCAGCCCGCGTAGTAGAAGAAGTGCGCGGCGACCAGGGGGAGATCGGCGTCCCGCGTCTCCCTGATGGGCTTGCCGTTGTCCAGGGTCTCCAGGACGGCCAGTTCGCGGCTGCGCTCCTGGATGATCCGGGCGATACGGAACAGGTACTTGGCGCGCTCGGAGCCGGGCAGCGCCGACCACTTCGCGAAGGCCGTACGGGCGGCCCGTACCGCGCGGTCCACGTCCGCCTCGCCCGCCTGGGCGACCTCGGAGAGGACCTCCTCGGTGGCGGGGGAGACGGTCTTGAAGACCCGGCCGTCGGCCGCCTCGGTGAACTCGCCGTCGATGAACAGGCCGTAGGAGGGCGCGATGTCCACGACGGCGCGGGACTCGGGCGCCGGTGCGTACTCGAAGGAAGCCATGAGAAATCAGTCCACCGTCACGTAGTCGGGGCCGGAGTAGCGGCCGGTGGCCAGCTTCTGACGCTGCATCAGCAGATCGTTCAGGAGCGAGGACGCGCCGAAGCGGAACCAGTGGTTGTCCAGCCAGTCCTCGCCCGCGGTCTCGTTGACCAGGACCAGGAACTTGACCGCGTCCTTGGAGGTGCGGATGCCGCCCGCGGGCTTCACGCCGACCTGCACACCGGTCTGGGCGCGGAAGTCCCGTACGGCCTCCAGCATGAGGAGGGTGTTGGCGGGGGTGGCGTTGACGGCGACCTTGCCGGTGGACGTCTTGATGAAGTCGGCGCCGGCCAGCATGCCGAGCCAGGAGGCGCGGCGGATGTTGTCGTACGTCGACAGCTCGCCCGTCTCGAAGATGACCTTGAGGCGGGCCGCCCCCGACGCCTCCTTCACGGCGACGATCTCGTCGTACACCTTCAGGTAGTGGCCGGCCAGGAACGCCCCCCGGTCGATGACCATGTCGATCTCGTCGGCACCGGCGCCGACCGCGTCGCGCACGTCGGCCAGCTTCACGGCGAGCGAGGCGCGGCCCGCGGGGAACGCGGTGGCGACCGACGCGACCTTCACCGGGGAGCCGGCGACGGCCTCCTTGGCGGCGGCCACCATGTCGGGGTAGACGCAGACCGCGGCGGTGGCGGGGGCCGTACGGTCGGTCGGGTCGGGACGGACCGCCTTGGCGCCGAGCGCCCGGACCTTGCCCGGGGTGTCCGCGCCTTCCAGCGTGGTCAGGTCGACCATCGAGATGGCGAGGTCGATCGCGTACGCCTTCGCGGTGGTCTTGATGGAACGGGTGCCGAGCGAGGCGGCGCGCGCCTCCAGGCCGACCGCGTCGACGCCGGGCAGCCCGTGGAGGAAGCGGCGCAGCGTGCTGTCGGACGCCGTTACCTCGCCGAGTGCTTGAGAAGTGGTGGGCATGGTCACCAGCCGAGCATATCTACGCGCGTAGCGGCTGTACACCCCGGGACATCGGCCCACCGCGGTGCCCGCCGCCCGCCCCCGGCCGGCTCGTCCGGCCGCACCGCCTACGAACGCGCCCGCGGGCGTCGGGCACAATCGGGACCATGACCACCCCGCCGCATGAGCCCCCCGCGCCACAGCCCCCGGTACCGGTGTCCAAGGACCGGATCTACCGGTCGCCCGGCGGCCTCGTCGGCGGCGTGCTGCTGTTCGTCATCGCCGGGTGGCTCGGCATCGACGCGCTGGTGACGGGCGACGGCCGCACGCCGTGGCTGGCGCTCGCGGGACTGATCCTCGTGGTGCCGGCGGTCGGCGCCTTCACCCTGCGCCCGGCGGTCTACGCCAACGAGGACCGGCTGCGGGTGCGCAACCCGTTCCGCGTCATCGTGCTGCCGTGGGGCGCGGTGGCCGCCCTGCGCTCCGGGTTCTCCAACGAGGTCGTCGCCAAGTCCGGCGCCAAGTACCAGCTGTGGGCGATCCCGGTCTCGCTGCGCGCCCGCAAGAAGGCATCCCGCCGGGAGACGCGCGCGGCGGCGGAGGCGGCGGGCGGCCGGAGCGGCGGCGCCGGGGGGCTCGGCGGCTTCGGCGGCGGCTTCGGGGGCGGGCTCGGCGGCGGACTGGGCGGTGGGGGCGGGCGGGGTCCCGCGGTGCCGTCCGGCGGTACCCGCGCGGAGACCGACAAGGTCATGGACGACCTGCGGGAGACGCTGGAACGGCGCGAGGGGGCGGAGCCGGCGCAGGGCGAGGTCACCGTGCGGTGGGCGTACGAGGTGATCGCTCCGGCGGTCGCGGGCGCGGTGCTGCTGGTCATTTTGCTGGCGATGGGCTGACGGGCTGACGGGCTGACGGTTGGCGGGCGCGATCGGTTCAAGGCGCGGTCGGTTCAGGGTGCGCTGGGCCAGACGAGGGCCATGTACGCGCCGCAGTACGCCGATCCGGTCACCGCGAGGGCCAGGACCAGGCCCCGGTGCCGGGGAGAGGCGCGGCTGAGGTGCAGGGCCGCCGGGAGCAGCAGGGGGAAGGCCGGCAGGAGGAAGCGGGCGCGCGGGAAGTAGACACCGCCGCTGCCCAGCACGATCGCCAGCAGTACACCCGTGTAGACCAGCAGCGGCAGCGGCTGGCGGTCCCAGACCGACAGCGCGAACAGCAGCGCCGACGCCAGCAGCGTCACGCTCACCGTCACCAGGAACAGCTCGGGCGTCGAGTCGTGCGCCAGATACTCCCGCAGCCGCCGCAGGGTCTCCGCGCCGCCGTCCAGCTCGTTGTGCCAGAGCCGTTGTACGGCGAGGTAGCCGTCCCAGCGGCCCAGGCGCAGGCCCACCCAGCCGACGTAGGAGCACCAGCCGAGCGGGGCGAGGGCGGCGGCCGTGAGGGCGCGGGCGGAGAAGCCGCGGCGCAGGGAGAGCAGGGCCGTGACGGTGACCGCGGCGGCGACCGCGATGCCGGTGGGGCGGGTCAGGCCCGCGAGGACCGCGCCGCCCGCCGCCCAGAGCGGGCGCTCCGTGAGCAGGGCGTACAGCGCCCAGGCCGCGAAGGCGGTGAAGAGGGACTCGGTGTAGCCCATCCACTGCACCAGACCGACCGGCAGCGCGGCCCACAGGACGGTGAGCAGGACGCCCGTCCGGCGGTCATGGAGGCGGTCACCGATCGCGAAGACGCCCCAGGCGGCGACGAGCGAGGCCAGGACGGCGACCCCGAGGCCGGCCGACGCCCGGCTGCCGGGGGTGACCGCCGCGACCGCCCGCACCAGGAACGGGTAGAGCGGGAAGAACGCCAGGTTGTTCGCGTCGTACGCGGTGCCCAGGTGGTGGGTGTAGCCGTGGCCGGCGATGCCGAGATACCAGTCGGCGTCCCAGCGCGTCGCCAGGATCGGCCAGACGCCGTGGTGCCGGCGGTGCGCCCAGAACGCCAGCAGCAGCAGACCGCAGACGCGTACGGCGGCGTAGGCGGCGAGGGCGGGCAGCGCCCGGCGCACGGCCGCGAGGCGGGCCGCCGGAGCCGGGCCGGGGTGGGGTCGCCGGGAGCCCGGGATCTGTCCGCCGGGGACGGTCTCGGGTGCGGTGGAGGACACGGCGGCGGCTCCAGGGCTTCGGCGGGGCGCTACCGCTCCACCGTTGCCCAGGACGGCCCGGTGTGCCGTGGGGGGTGCGTCGACTGCCCGGCCCGAATCACTCGATGGGGTGCCCGGACGCGGGCACCCCATCGGGCTGCGGTCAGATGCCGGCCGCCGCCGACAGGTCGCGCTTGATCATGGCGAGCGTCTCGGCGGCCCGCGCGCGGGCGGCCGGGAGACCGGCGTGCTCGGCGACCGGGACCACGACCTCCAGGTAGCACTTGAGCTTCGGCTCGGTGCCGCTGGGGCGTACGACGACCCGGGCGCCGTCGAGCGTGTAGCGCAGCCCGTCCGTGGGCGGCAGCGTCTCCGTGCCGCGCGCGAGGTCCTCGGCCCGGGTGACGCGCAGCCCCGCGAGGTGGACCGGGGGACGCTCGCGCAGCCGCCGCATCGCGTCCGCGATCACCGAGAGGTCCTCGACGCGGACCGCCAACTGGTCGGTGGCGTGCAGGCCGTGTTCCACGGCGAGGTCGTCGAGGAGGCCCAGCAGATCGCGGCCCTGCTCCTTGAGTTCGGACGCCAGCTCGGTGATGAGCAGCGCGGCGGTGATGCCGTCCTTGTCGCGTACGCCGTCCGGGTCGACGCAGTAGCCGAGGGCCTCCTCGTAGCCGTAGCGCAGGCCGTCGACGCGGGCGATCCACTTGAAGCCGGTGAGGGTCTCCTCGTAGGGGAGGCCCGCCTTCTCGGCGATACGGCCGAGGAGGGAGGAGGAGACGATCGACTCGGCGAAGGTGCCGCGGGCGCCGCGCCGCACGAGGTGGGCGGCGAGCAGGGCGCCGACCTCGTCGCCGCGCAGCATGCGCCACTCGCCCGCGTCCTGCACGGCCACAGCACAGCGGTCGGCGTCCGGGTCGTTGGCGATGACCAGGTCGGGGTCGGTGGCGCGGGCCCGGGCGAAGGAGAGGTCCATCGCGCCGGGCTCCTCCGGGTTGGGGAACGCGACGGTGGGGAAGTCCGGGTCCGGCTCGGCCTGTTCGGCGACGAGGACGGGCTCGGGGAACCCGGCCCGCGCGAACGCGGCCAGCAGGACGTCCTTGCCGACACCGTGCATCGCCGTGTAGACGGTACGGGCCGTGCGCGGGGAACCGGCGCCCAGCACGGCGTCCGTGCGGGCGAGGTAGGCGTCGAGGACACCGTCGTCGAGGGTGCGCCAGCCGTCCTCGGGGCGCGGCACGTCGTGCAGGGAGACGATCGCGTCGATCTCCGCCGCGATCTCCGCGTCCGCCGGGGGCACGATCTGCGAGCCGTCGCCGAGGTAGACCTTGTAGCCGTTGTCCCGGGGCGGGTTGTGGCTGGCGGTGACCTCCACACCCGCGACCGCGCCCAGATGCCGTATCGCGAAGGCGAGGACCGGGGTCGGCAGGGGGCGGGGCAGCACCAGCGCGGTCAGGCCCGCGCCGGTCATCACGGCGGCGGTGTCGCGGGCGAAGTCGGCGGACTTGTGGCGGGCGTCGTAGCCGATCACCACCGGGCCGTCGGTCCGGCCTCTGGCCTTGAGGTACGCGGCGAGTCCGGCGGCGGCGCGGATGACGACCGAGCGGTTCATCCGCATGGGGCCCGCCCCGAGTTCGCCGCGCAGCCCCGCGGTGCCGAACTGGAGGGTGCCGGCGAAGCGCGCGGTCAGCTCCGCGTGGTCCCCGGCGTCGATCAGCTCGGCGAGTTCCCCGCGAGTCTCCGGGTCCGGGTCCTCGGCGAGCCAGGACTTGGCCTGCGCGATGAGATCGGCGTGCACGGTCGGTCAACCTCTCGTTGCCTGATGGTGGTCTCTTGGTGCGGGTCGGTCCCCGGGGGCCGTACCCCCGGAATCCTCCGCCGCCGTTCCGGACGGGTCGCGTCCGCGAAGCCGGACGACCCGGCGGGCCGGATGCGCCGGATGCGCCGGGCGGACGCTGCCGGTCCGGCGGTGCCGGACGGTGCCGGTCCGTGCCGGACGGGCGGGCCGACCGCTGCCGGCCGGACGGTGCCGGCCCGTGCCGACACCTGTCCGCCGCGGCGGACGTGTCTACAGCCTGCCCAGCACCTGGGTGAGCAGCGCCCCCATCTGGGTGGCCGAGTCGCGGCCGGCCTGGAGGACCTCTTCGTGGTTCAGGGGTTCGCCCGTCATGCCGGCGGCGAGGTTCGTCACCAGGGAGATGCCGAGGACCTCGGCGCCCGCCTCGCGGGCGGCGATCGCCTCCAGGACCGTCGACATGCCGACCAGGTCCGCGCCGATCACCCGGGCCATGCGGATCTCGGCCGGCGTCTCGTAGTGCGGGCCGGGGAACTGGGCGTAGACGCCCTCTTCGAGGCCGGGGTCGATGTCCTTGCACAGGGCGCGCAGCCGCGGGGAGTACAGGTCCGTCAGGTCGACGAAGTTCGCGCCGATGATCGGCGAGGTGGCCGTCAGGTTGATGTGGTCGCTGATCAGGACGGGCTGGCCGGGACGCATGCCCTCGCGCAGACCGCCGCAGCCGTTGGTGAGCACGACGGTCTTGCAGCCCGCGGCGGCGGCGGTACGGACGCCGTGCGCGACGGCGGCGACACCGCGGCCCTCGTAGTAGTGCGTACGGCCGAGGAAGACCAGCGCGCGCTTCTCCCCGATCAGGTAGGAGCGGACCTTGCCGCCGTGGCCCTCCACGGCCGGCGGCGGGAAGCCGGGCAGCTCGGTGACCGGGAACTCGGCCTCGGCCTCGCCGAGGGCGTCCACGGCCGGGGCCCAGCCGGAGCCCATCACGAGGGCGACGTCGTGGGTCTCGGCGCCCGTCAGTTCGCGCAGGCGCGTGGCGGCGGCGTCAGCGGCGGCCCGTGGATCACTCGGGGTGGCGCCCTGGATGTCGTCCGGAAGAAGAGATGCGTTCACGCGGATGAGCGTAGCCGCTCCCGGCCTACGCGCGTAGATGACGGAGCGAACGGGTTGGCGATCGTTGTCTTGTCGTTTCCAACGAGGGCCGGGCGGAGCGGTGTCGGTGGGAAAGCCTCAGCAGGGGCGCTTGCGGAGTTCCATCACGTAGTCGTGCGGGGCGCCCGCCGACTCGGCCGCGTCGGCGATCTCGCCCAGATAGCGGGCCGAGGGCAGGCCGCCCTCGTAGCCGTTGAGCACGTACAGCCAGGCCGGCTCCTCGCCGTCCAGGGTGTGCACCCGCACCCGCATCCGGCGGTAGATGTCCAGGCCGACGCCCTCCCACCGGTCCATGGACTCCTCGTCGAGCGGCGCGATCTCGTACAGCGCGACGAAGACCTGGGAGCGCGGGGCCTCCACGATCGTGGCCAGCGCGCCCTCCCAGCCCATGTGCTCGCCGCCGAAGGTCAGCCGCCATCCGTTCAGCCAGCCCGTGGCGCGCAGCGGCGAGTGCGGGGCGCGGCGGGTCATCAGCCGCGGGTCGAGATTGCCGGCGTACGCGGCGTAGAGCGACATGGGTCGAGGGTACGGCAGCCGACCCGCGGGTCACTCCCGTAACGGGGTACCCGCGGGTACCTTGCGTCGCCCCCCGGCGGCACGCTTCGAAGCGTGCGTACGCCCCCGGGCGGAAGCACCTTGAGGCGTGCGGGACAATGGGGTACGTGACTCGGATCGTGATCATCGGTGGCGGACCCGGCGGCTATGAAGCGGCGCTGGTGGCAGCGCAGCTCGGCGCGGAGGTGACCGTCGTCGACTGCGACGGTCTGGGCGGGGCGTCGGTGCTCACCGACTGCGTGCCGTCGAAGACGCTCATCGCGACGGCCGAGGTGATGACCACCTTCGACTCGTCGTACGAGGAGCTGGGGATCATCGTCGCCGACGACACGCCACCCCTGGAGCAGGCCGCCCGGGTGGTCGGGGTCGACCTCGGCAAGGTCAACCGACGGGTGAAGCGGCTCGCGCTGGCCCAGTCGCACGACATCACCGCCTCCGTGACCCGGGCCGGCGCCCGGGTGCTGCGCGGGCGCGGGCGGCTCGACGGCATGCAGGCCATGGACGGCTCCCGCAAGGTCGTCGTGCGCGCGGTCGACGGCTCCGAGGAGACCCTCACCGCCGACGCCGTCCTCATCGCCACCGGCGGCCACCCGCGCGAGCTGGACGACGCCCGGCCCGACGGCGAGCGCATCCTCAACTGGACCCAGGTCTACGACCTCACCGAGCTGCCCGAAGAGCTGATCGTGGTCGGCTCCGGTGTCACCGGCGCCGAGTTCGCCGGTGCCTACCAGGCGCTCGGCTCCAAGGTCACCCTGGTCTCCTCCCGCGACCGGGTGCTGCCGGGCGAGGACCCGGACGCCGCCGCCGTCCTGGAGGACGTCTTCCGCCGCCGCGGCATGAACGTCATGGCCCGCTCCCGCGCCCAGTCCGCCAAGCGGGTCGGCGACCGGGTCGAGGTCGCGCTCGCCGACGGCCGGGTCATCACCGGCTCGCACTGCCTCATGGCGGTCGGCGCCATCCCCAACTCCGCGGGCATGGGCCTGGAGGACGCGGGCGTCAAACTGCGCGACTCGGGCCACATCTGGACCGACAAGGTGTCGCGGACGACGGCTCCCGGGGTCTACGCGGCCGGTGACGTGACCGGGGTCTTCGCGCTCGCCTCGGTCGCCGCGATGCAGGGCCGGATCGCCATGTACCACTTCCTCGGCGACGCGGTGGCCCCGCTCAACCTGAAGACGGTCTCCTCCAACGTCTTCACGGACCCCGAGATCGCCACGGTCGGCTACTCCCAGGCCGACGTGGACGGCGGCAAGATCGACGCCCGGGTCGTGAAGCTCCCGCTGCTGCGCAACCCGCGCGCCAAGATGCTGGGCATCCGGGACGGTTTCGTCAAGATCTTCTGCCGCCCGGGCACCGGGATCGTGGTGGGCGGTGTGGTCGTCGCCCCCCGCGCCTCGGAGCTGATCCACCCCATCTCCATCGCCGTGGACAACAACATGACGGTCGAACAGATCGCGAACGCCTTCACCGTCTATCCCTCCCTCTCCGGCTCGATCGCCGAAGTGGCCCGGCAGTTGCACACGCGCAAGGACAAGGGGGAACTGTGAGGCCCCGCCGACTCCTGCCGACTCCCGCTGGTGACGGGGGATCTGAGCCCGGTCCGGCGGCATAAGCGGTCGGACTAGGCCCTATACCACCTCCTGTCCCTCTGTGCGAACAACTTCTGCTATTCGGCGCAAACAGCTGAAAGCAGACGGTCGTTGGGGTTACTGTCAGTTTCGTGTTCGCTGCAGAACGTCGCCAATTGATCCTCGAAATGGTGCGAGCGAACGGGGCCGTGTCGCTCCGTGAACTCGCCCGCGTCGTCCAGACCTCCGAAGTGACCGTACGGCGGGACGTGCGCGCGCTGGAGGCAGAAGGACTCCTCGACCGCCGGCACGGCGGTGCGGTACTGCCGGGCGGTTTCACGCGGGAGTCCGGCTTTCCGCAGAAGTCACATCTCGCGACCGCCGAGAAGACGGCCATCGCCGATCTCGCCGCGAGCTTCGTCGAAGAGGGCGAGGCCATCGTGGTGGGGGCCGGCACCACGACCCAGGAGCTGGCCCGCCGGCTGGCCCGGGTCCCCGGCCTGACCGTGGTCACCAACTCCCTGCTGGTGGCCCAGGCGTTGGCCCATGCCAACCGGGTCGAGGTGGTGATGACCGGCGGTACCCTGCGCGGCTCCAACTACGCCCTCGTCGGGTCCGGAGCCGAGCAGTCCCTCCAGGGCCTGCGGGTCTCGCGCGCCTTCCTCTCCGGGAGCGGACTCACCGCCGAGCGCGGGCTGTCCACCTCCAACATGCTGTCGGCCTCCGTCGACCGGGCGCTCGTCCAGGCGGCCGCGGAGGTCGTCGTCCTCGCCGATCACACCAAACTCGGCACGGACACGATGTTCCAGACCGTGCCCACGGACGTGATCACCCGGCTCGTCACCGACGAACCGCCCGCGCACGACGACCGCGCCGCCACCGAACTTCAGGCCCTGGCCGACCAAGGGGTGCAGATCGCCGTGGCCGGCGGCCCGGGAAACCCGGGGGGTGATCAGGCCCCGGCGCGGGAACACCGGCGCCGGGAGGTACCTCTGCCGGCCCCACGGCGCGGTCAAGTACCGGGCGGAGGACCGGGGTTGCGTACGGCGGCGGTGCTCGCCGGCGACCAGCCCCCCGGCTCGGAACGGGAACGCGCACGGGTGGCGGACCTCCGCCGAAGGTGAGCGAAAGCGAGCGAAGGTGAGTGACGGCGAGCGAAGGTGAGTGATCGCGGGTGAAGTGCCCGTCACTTCGTCCGAGTTGAGCATCCACACCGCCCTCGCGGCGCTACGGCTTCAGTCCCCGCAGCGTCAACCGCAGGAGTCGGTCCGCCAGTTCGGGGTCGTCGGGGTTCTCCTCCGCGGCCAGTGCGATCGCGTGCGTCAGTTGCAGGAGGTCGCCGATCTCCACGTCCCGGCGCACCTCGCCCGACTCCTGGGCCCGGGCCAGCAGCGCGCCGCCCGCCTCCCGGATGGGGCCGCTGCACCGGGCCAGCGCCGAGGAGTCGTCCTGCGCCACCGCCATCAGCGCCCGCGCCAGGCCCCGGTACTCGCTCGCGTGCGTCACCGTCTCGCGCAGCCAGGTCACCAACGCCCCGCACGGTTGCGGGGCCCGCAGCAACTCGCCCGACCGGGCCAGGAGTTCACCCGCCGCGTCCTCGAAGACTGCGCTCATCAGGGACTGCCGGTTGGGGAAGTGCCGGTAGAGCGTGCCGATCCCGACCCCGGCCCGGCGGGCGACGTCCTCCAGGGAGGCGTCCGTGCCGTGTTCGGCGAAGGAGGCGCGCGCCTCGGCCAGCAGCCGCCCGTAGTTGCGGCGGGCGTCGGCGCGCATGGCGCGTGGCGGTGCGGTCCCTCGTGACGTCGTGTCCGCGTCCGTCATCACACCCACCGCCCTCTCGCCGTCCGGCCCGTGCCCAGCATGCCATCGGTGACGGGCGGCGCGTGACGCGTGCCGTGTGGCGGGGGCGGCGCGGGTGCCTGGCGGGCGGTGCGGGGTGAGCGGCGGGAGCCGGACGTCGAAGCGCCCGGCGCGGGCCGAGGGTTCTCGGTGCGCGCCGGGCGCTTCGGATGACGCGGCCGTACGGGACGCCGCCGGGCGGCGACGCCGTACGGCCGGTCGCTCAGTCCTTGATCTCGCAGATGACCGCGCCCGAGGTGAGCGAGGCGCCGACCTCCGCGCCCAGGCCCTTGACGGTGCCGGACTTGTGGGCGTTGAGCGGCTGTTCCATCTTCATCGCTTCGAGGACGACGATGAGGTCGCCCTCTTTGACCTCCTGCCCCTCCTCGACCGCGACCTTGACGATCGTGCCCTGCATCGGCGAGGCGAGGCTGTCGCCGGAGGCCACCGGGCCGGACTTCTTCGCCGCCCGGCGCTTGGGCTTGGCGCCCGCCGCCAGCCCGGTGCGGGCCAGCGACATGCCGAGCGAGGAGGGCAGCGACACCTCCAGCCGCTTGCCGCCGACCTCGACGACGACGGTCTCGCGGCCGGCGTCCTCATCGGCCTCCGCGTCGGCGGGGACCACGAAGGGCTTGATCTCGTTGACGAACTCGGTCTCGATCCACCGGGTGTGGATCGTGAACGGGGCGTCGGAGCCGGTCAGTTCGGGAGCGAACGCCGGGTCCCTGACCACCGCGCGGTGGAACGGGATCGCCGTCGCCATGCCCTCGACCTGGAACTCCTCCAGCGCACGCGAGGCACGCTGCAGGGCCTGCTCACGGGTGGCGCCGGTGACGATCAGCTTCGCCAGCAGCGAGTCCCACGCCGGGCCGATGACCGAGCCCGCCTCGACGCCCGCGTCCAGCCGCACGCCCGGACCGGACGGCGTGCTGAACCGGGTCACCGTGCCGGGCGCGGGCAGGAAGCCCCGGCCCGGGTCCTCGCCGTTGATCCGGAACTCGATGGAGTGACCGCGCAACTTCGGGTCCCCGTAACCGAGTTCCTCGCCGTCGGCGATCCGGAACATCTCGCGCACCAGGTCGATGCCGGCGACCTCCTCGGTCACCGGGTGCTCCACCTGGAGGCGGGTGTTGACCTCCAGGAAGGAGATCGTGCCGTCCGCGCCGACCAGGAACTCCACCGTGCCGGCGCCGACGTAGCCGGCCTCCTTCAGGATCGCCTTGGACGAGGCGTACAACTCCGCGACCTGTGCGTCGGAGAGGAACGGCGCGGGGGCCTCCTCGACCAGCTTCTGGTGACGCCGCTGGAGAGAGCAGTCACGCGTGGAGACGACCACCACGTTGCCGTGCGAGTCGGCCAGGCACTGGGTCTCCACGTGCCGCGGCTTGTCCAGGTAACGCTCCACGAAGCACTCGCCGCGACCGAAGGCGGCGACCGCCTCGCGCACCGCGGAGTCGTACAGTTCGGGGACTTCCTCCAGGGTCCGGGCGACCTTCAGACCACGGCCGCCGCCGCCGAACGCGGCCTTGATCGCGATCGGCAGCCCGTGCTCCTCGGCGAACGCCACGACCTCGTCGGCCCCCGAGACCGGGTCGGGCGTGCCGGCCACCAGTGGCGCACCGGCCCGCTGGGCGATGTGCCGGGCGGCGACCTTGTCACCGAGGTCGCGGATCGCCTGCGGGGGCGGCCCGATCCAGATGAGACCCGCGTCGAGCACCGCCTGGGCGAACTCCGCGTTCTCCGACAGGAAGCCGTAGCCGGGATGGATGGCGTCCGCACCAGACTCACGGGCCGCGTTCAACACCTTGGCGATGTCCAGATAACTGGTCCCCGGAGTGTCACCGCCCAGGGCGAACGCCTCATCCGCGGCGCGGACATGCAGAGCGTCCCGGTCCGGGTCGGCGTAGACGGCCACGCTCGCGATCCCGGCGTCCTGGCACGCCCGGGCCACGCGGACAGCGATTTCGCCACGATTGGCGATGAGCACCTTGCGCACGATTGAGGCTCCCTCCTTGAAACAAGCCGAGTTTAGGGACTGCCGACACGGCACATCGACCCGTCCCCAATGGTGAGCTTGCCCACACGGAGCGTGATTCGAGGCTCGCTCGACCCGCGAAATCCCTTGTCGCACCTCGGTGCGCAGGACTCCTCCCGGAAACCCTAGCCCTCCTGTGTGGCCAAGGTCTCTGTGAGAGCGTGCTGCGCACCACGACGTTTCTTTGTGGAGTCCCTACGAATGGCCCAATGATTCTTTGCCCTCGCCGGACCCCTTGTCCCCCGGTTTACCCGTTAGTAGCGTTCACGATGGATCGAACGTACGCCAGGTAACCGCAGCTTTGAGCGAGTGCCAGTCGAAAGTGGGTGGGGGCCGGTGGTTCGCAGACCGGTGGCATGGATCGTGGCTGTCGTCCTCTTCGCGGAGGCGCTGGGGGTCGCGGCGCTCAACTGGTTCCTGGGGATCGTCGTCGACCGTCAGGACATGTCCCTGGCCGGCCTCGACCCGGACACGATGTCGGTCTCCTCCAAGGCCGGCGGCGTGGTCTTCGGCCTCTACTTCGCGCTCTGCGGACTGGTCGCGCTGCTCGTCGCCGTGCGCGACCGGGCCCCCGCGGGCCTGGGGCGGGTCCTGCTGATCAGCGTCGCCGTGGTGCACGCGCTGCTGGGCGCCTTCGCCTGGGGGCTGGTGGGCCCGGTCGCTTTCCTCTTCATGATCCTGGTGCTCGCTCTGGTCGTCCTGCTGCTGATGACGTACGACCGTCTCCAGGGCCCGTCCGCGCAGGGTTCCGGACCCGGTCCCGGGCCAGGTTCGGGACAGGAATCCGGGCCGGGGTCCGGAAAGGGTTCCGGAGCGGCGGAGGGGCCCGGCCCGGTCAACCCGCCTGCCCCCAGCCCTTCCTGACCCTGCCGAGCTCCTCCCTGCCCTCCCGGGACTCCCGACTCTGCCGAGTCCGGGCGGCTACCGGTCCGGCGTGGTCCACAACTCCGTGATGCCTACGCCCAGTTGGGCCAGCAGCCGGCGAAGGAGCGGCAGGCTGAGGCCGATCACGTTGCCGTGGTCGCCGTCGATGCCCTCGATGAACGGCGCCGAGCGGCCGTCGAGCGTGAACGCCCCGGCGACGTACAGGGGTTCACCCGTGGCGACGTACGCGGCGACCTCCGCGTCGGTCGGCTCGCCGAACCGGACCACCGTGGACGCGATGCCCGAGACGTACCGTCCCGTCGTCGTGTCGTAGACGCAGTGGCCCGTCTGGAGCGTGCCCGCCCGGCCGCGCATCGCCTTCCAGCGCGCGGTGGCCTCCGCGGCGTCCACGGGCTTGCCGAGGGCCTCCCCGTCCAGGTCGAGCACCGAGTCGCAGCCGATCACCAGGGCGCCCGTCACCTCGGGCCGGGCGGCGACCACGGAGGCCTTCGCCTCGGCGAGCGCGAGGGCCAGGTCGGCGGGGGTGGGGGCGGTCACGGCGTCCTCGTCGACCCCGCTGACGATCACCTCGGGATCGAGCCCGGCCTGCCGCAGCAGTCCGAGCCGGGCGGGGGACTGGGAGGCGAGCACGAGTCGGCGGCGCGGCTGATCTGTCATACGCCCAGCGTATCGACGCCCCGCCGGCCGCTCCTCGCCGGTCGGTTCCCCCGCCTCACAGCAGCCCGAGGACGAGCATCGCGATCACCATGGCCAGCGCCATGAGAACGCCGAGCCGCCGCAACATGACCTGCGTCTCGCGCAGTTCCTCGGGCGGCTCGTTCTCGGGGTCGGACCACAGCATGCCGTCCATGGTCGGACGGCGGCCCGGGGCGGCGCCTGAGTACCCGTACTCAACTCTCGCTAGCCGGGCCAGTACGTACGGGCCCACGCCGTCGCCCCCGGGCGGGGGAGCCGGCCGGCCGCGATGCGTGCCGGGTCCGACCAGGAGTCCCGCGGGCGGGGCGCGCCGGGCGGGGCACCGGCCGCCGCCGCGGCGCGCGCCCTGACCACCGCCAGGGCGGCGGCCAGTTCCTCCGGGGTCGGATTGCCCCGTACCACCTTGATCGTCATGACGGCTCCTGGAGGCTTCGCGAGTGGCTGTTGCGGCACTAGAGGGGGATGTTGCCGTGCTTCTTCGGCGGCAGGGACGCCCGCTTGGTACGGAGCTGACGCAGCCCCCGTACGACCTGGCGGCGCGTGTCGGACGGCACGATCACCGCGTCGACGTAACCGCGCTCGGCGGCGACGTACGGGTTGAGGAGGGTGTCCTCGTACTCCTGGATCAGCCGGGCCCGGGTGGCCTCCGCGTCGCCCGCCGCCTCGGCCTCGGCGAGCGCGCGGCGGTGCAGGATGTTGACCGCGCCCTGCGCGCCCATCACGGCGATCTGGGCGGTCGGCCAGGCCAGGTTGAGGTCGGCGCCCAGGTGCTTGGAGCCCATCACGTCGTAGGCGCCGCCGAAGGCCTTGCGGGTGATGATCGTGATCAGCGGGACCGTCGCCTCCGCGTAGGCGTAGATCAGCTTCGCGCCGCGCCGGATGATGCCCGTGTGCTCCTGGCCGACGCCGGGGAGGAACCCGGGCACGTCGACGAAGGTAATGACCGGGACGTTGAACGCGTCGCAGGTGCGGACGAAGCGGGCCGCCTTCTCGCTCGCGTCGATGTCCAGACAACCCGCGTACTGCATCGGCTGGTTGGCTACGATGCCCACCGGCCGCCCCTCCACCCGCCCGAACCCGGTGAGGATGTTCGGCGCGAACAGCGGCTGCGTCTCGAAGAACTCCCCGTCGTCCAGGACGTGTTCGACCACCGAGTGCATGTCGTACGGCTGGTTCGCGCTGTCCGGGACGAGCGTGTCCAGCTCGCGGTCCTCGTCCGTGACGGCGAGGTCCGCCTCCTCCGGGAACGCCGGCGGTTCGCTGAGGTTGTTGGACGGCAGGTACGACAGCAGCTGCTTGACGTACTCGATGGCGTCCTTCTCGTCCCCGGCCATGTGATGGGCCACGCCCGACACGGAGTTGTGGGTGCGCGCGCCGCCCAGCTCCTCGAAGCCGACGTCCTCGCCGGTGACCGTCTTGATGACGTCAGGGCCGGTGATGAACATGTGCGAGGTCTGGTCGACCATGACGGTGAAGTCGGTGATCGCGGGGGAGTAGACCGCGCCGCCCGCGCACGGACCGACGACCAGGGAGATCTGCGGGATCACGCCCGAGGCGTGGGTGTTGCGGCGGAAGATCTCGCCGTAGGCGCCGAGGGAGGCCACGCCCTCCTGGATGCGGGCGCCGCCGGAGTCGTTGATGCCGATGACCGGGCAGCCGGTCCGCAGCGCGAAGTCCATCACCTTGACGATCTTCTGGCCGTAGACCTCGCCGAGGGCGCCGCCGAAGACGGTGAAGTCCTGCGAGAACACGGCGACGGGACGGCCGTCGACCGTGCCGTAGCCGCTCACGACGCCGTCACCGTAGGGGCGGTTGTGCTCCAGCCCGAAGTCGGTGGAACGGTGCCGGGCGAACTCGTCGAACTCGACGAACGACTCCTCGTCCAGCAGCAGTTCGATCCGCTCACGGGCCGTCAACTTGCCCTTGGCGTGCTGCTTTTCGACGGCGCGTTCCGAACCGGCGTGCGTCGCTTCCTGGATACGGCGCTGCAGATCCGCGAGCTTGCCCGCGGTCGTGTGGAGGTCGATCTCTTCCGGCTCGGACATCGGGATGCGGCTCCCTGCCTGCTCAAAAGGGGGGACGGTTACTCATCCGTAGAGTAGTGGGGTGCTTCCCGATCGGCAGTGCGGCGTTGAACACACCTAGGGTGGCTTGCATGACGCCGCGAGATGTCCCAGACGCGAATTCCCCGGACGACGGCCGGGCCGGCAACGGCAGCCGCTGGTCCGACCTGGAGCGCCCGCCCCTGAACGCCGGGGCGCTGCGCCGGGCGCTGGTGCGGGAGGGCGGCCTGTGGACCGGCGTCGACGTGGTGCAGCGCACCGGCTCCACCAACTCCGACCTGGTCGCCCTGGCCGCCGCGGGCAAGGCCGCCGAGGGCGCCGTACTGGTCGCCGAGGAGCAGACCTCGGGGCGGGGCCGCCTGGACCGCCGCTGGAGCGCGCCGCCCCGCTCCGGCCTCTTCTTCTCCGTGCTGCTGGAACCGGTTGGGGTGCCGGTGGCCCGCTGGGGCTGGCTGCCGCTGCTCACCGGGGTCGCCGTCGCCACGGGACTGTCCAAGGCCGCCGGCGTGGACACGGCACTCAAATGGCCCAACGACCTCCTGGTGACCGTGGCGGGTGCGGAGCGCAAGGCCGGCGGCATCCTCGCCGAGCGGGCCGGGGACGGCGCGGTGGTCGTCGGGGTCGGCATCAACGTCACCCTGCGCGAGGACGAGCTGCCGGTGCCCCAGGCGGGCTCCCTGGCGCTCGCGGGAGCCGTCGGCACCGACCGCGACCCCCTCCTCCGGGGCGTCCTGCGCTCCCTGGAGCAGTGGTACGGCAAGTGGCGCGGAGCCGGCGGCGACCCGGCGCTCAGCGGCCTCCAGGAGACCTACGCGGCCGGATGCTCCACGCTCGGCCGGACCGTCCGCGCCGAACTCCCCGGCGACCGTTCGCTGACGGGGGAGGCCGTGGCGGTCGACGGGGACGGGCGGCTGGTGCTGGCCACGGCGGACGGGGTGCAGGAACCGGTGGGGGCCGGGGACATCGTCCACCTGCGCCCGGTGTGAGACCGTCCGTCCGCAGGGCACGGCCGTCGGCGCCCCTCACGGAGTGAGCTGGCCCACACCTGCCGTAGCATTGGGCCCGGTCGATATCTGACCGTGGCAGATCGGAAGGGCAGCAGGCGTGACCGTCGACGACACGGGCTCCGGCGCGGACGCGGACGGCCGGATGGACCCTCCCGCGTTCTCGGCTCCGGCCGAGCGGGAGGACCCGGACGCCGTCGATCCCGGCGGCGACCCTCTCGCCCTGCGCCTCGAAGGGCTCATCCTGGGCGCCGAGCGCCGTTACACCCCCTTTCAGGCCGCCCGCAGCGCCGGCGTCTCGATGGAGCTGGCGTCCCGTTTCTGGCGGGCCATGGGCTTCGCCGACATCGGGCAGGCCAGGGCGCTCACCGAGGCGGACGTGCTCGCGCTGCGCCGGCTCGCCGGTCTCGTCGAGGCGGGGCTGCTCAGCGAGGCGATGGCCGTGCAGGTGGCCCGCTCGACCGGACAGACCACGGCGCGGCTCGCCGAGTGGCAGATCGACTCCTTCCTGGAGGGGCTGACCGAGCCCCCGGAACCGGGCATGACGCGCACCGAGGTGACGTACCCCCTGGTCGAGCTGTTGCTGCCGGAGCTGGAGGAGTTCCTCGTCTACGTCTGGCGGCGCCAGCTCGCCGCCGCCACCGGGCGGGTCGTGCAGGCCGGTGACGACGAGGAGATGGTGGACCGGCGGCTCGCGGTGGGCTTCGCCGACCTGGTCGGCTTCACCCGGCTGACCCGCCGGATGGAGGAGGAGGAGCTCGGCGAGCTCGTCGAGGCGTTCGAGACCACCGCCGCCGACCTGGTGGCGGCGCGCGGCGGCCGGCTCATCAAGACGCTCGGCGACGAGGTGCTGTACTCGGCGGACGACGCCGCGGTCGCCGCGGAGATCGCGCTGCGGCTCATCGAGACCATGGCGCACGACGAGACCATGCCGGAACTGCGCGTCGGCATCGCCTTCGGCACGGTGACGACCCGGATGGGCGACGTGTTCGGTACGACGGTCAACCTCGCCTCCCGGCTGACGTCGATAGCGCCCCGCGACGCCGTCCTCGTCGACAGCGCCTTCGCGGAGGAGCTGATCCGTACCGGCGAGGCCCCGGCCTCCGAGGCGGAGGCGGCCGAGGCCGCGGCGACCGCCGAGAAGGAGGGCGAGGAGCCACCGGCCTACCGCTTCGCGCTCCAGCCGATGTGGCAGCGGCCGGTGCGCGGGCTCGGCGTGGTCGAACCGTGGCTGCTCACGCGCCGGGACGGTCCGGCGGCGTAGCCGGCTCGGCCGTCGCCGCGGGGGAGCGGCGCGGGGTGGCTCAGCTGTACCGCGGAGTGGCTCAGCCGTGGGGCGGGGGAGCGCCGACGCACAGGCCGATGAGCGGGACGCAGAGGCCGGGCCTGGCGGGTTCGGCGCTCGGCGCGGGGGCCGGCGCGGGGGCCGTGGTGGTCCGGTCGGGCCGCGGGGCCGGTGGCTTGGCGTGCGGGGTCCGGGCGGAGGTCCCGGCCGGCGCGGGCGGCGGACCGGCTGCCGCGGTGGGGATCGCGGTCGGGACCGTGGCGGCGCCTGGGGTGACCGGCGCCGCGCTCGGGGACGCGAACGGGGTCTCCACCACGCCGGAGCCGGTGACCGGCCCGGGACGCGCCCCGTCGAGCGCCGGAGTCGCCGAGGGGCTCGCGCCGGGGACGGCGCGGATGGTCGCGGCGGCGTTGCCGGAACGGCCGGTGGACGCCGTCGGGCCCGGCTCCGGTCCGGCCTCGGCCCGGTCCGCGCCGCCGACCACCGACTCCGGCGCCATCCGTACGAGGGTCAGCACACCGGCGGCCAGCGCGAGCCCCCCGGCGGCGAGCGCGAGCTTGCGGGGACGCCGTCTGCGGTGCCGCCCGCGCCGGACCCGGCCGACGAACGGCCCTGGGTCGGCCTTGCCGCCCCCGGTGGTCAGGGCCGTTCCGGTGGCGCCGCTTCGGGGCCGCACCGCCCTGGCCTTGGTCTCCGTCATCCCGCTCCTCCGCGTTGCGCCGTAGGGCTGTGGCGCCGTGGCGGACGCACGTTATGCGCTGCGCCGCGTCGCGCGGCCGGAGTCGGGCGGGTTGTCACCCGAACGGGGAGCCGGGCTCCCGCGGTCCGCGCCCTGCTTCTCGGGTCCGGCCTTTCTTCCACGGCGTCCGGCTGCGATGATCGGGGCGAGTGCTGTTAACCCGCGTTAACCGGGAGGGTGTCATGAGTGAGGAACGGTTCGGGGAGTACGTGCTGGTGCGGCGGCACGACCACGTGGCGGAGCTCGTCCTGGACCGGCCCAAGGCCATGAACGCCGTCTCCACGGAGATGGCGCGGTCCATCGCCGCCGCCTGTACGGCGCTCGCGGCCGACCAGGACGTACGGGTGGCCGTGCTCACCTCCACCCATGAGCGGGCCTTCTGCGTCGGCGCGGACCTGAAGGAGCGCAACTCCCTCACCGACGCGGAGCTCCTGCGGCAGCGGCCGGTGGCCCGGGGCGCGTACACCGGGGTGCTGGAGCTGCCGGTCCCGACGGTGGCCGCCGTGCACGGCTTCGCGCTGGGCGGCGGTTTCGAGCTGGCCCTGTCCTGCGATCTGATCGTGGCCGACCGTACGGCGGTGGTCGGGCTGCCCGAGGTCTCCGTCGGGGTGATCCCCGGGGGCGGCGGTACGCAGCTGCTGCCCCGCCGGGTGGGTGCCGCCCGCGCCGCCGAACTGGTCTTCACCGCGCGCCGGGTGGAGGCCGTCGAGGCGGCCGGCCTGGGCCTGGTGGACGTCCTGGTGGAAGAGGGCCGCGACCGGGAGGAGGCGCTGGCGTTGGGGGCGCGGATCGCCGCCAACTCCCCGGTCGGCCTGCGCGCCGCCAAGCGCGCGCTGCGGCTGGGCCAGGGCCTCGATCTGCGCGCCGGCCTTGAGGTGGAGGACGCGGCCTGGCGTTCGGTGGCGTTCTCGGGCGACCGTGCGGAGGGTGTGGCGGCGTTCAACGAGAAGCGGAAGCCGCGGTGGCCGGGGGTCTGAGGCGTTCGGGGTCTGAGGCGTTCGGGGGTCCGAGGGCCCGAGGGGTCGGCGGGAGCCGGCGGCTTCGAGGGGCTGGTGTTGGCGCCTGCGTCGGCCCCGGCGGCGGGCTCCGTCGTGGTCGCCGGTCCGGTCGCCGGTCCGTACTCCGCCCCGAACTCCGCCCCGATGTCCCACTTCGCGCCGAATGTCCCTAGCCTGGAGCGATGGGTGAGGATGCGCGACTCGCGGCCGTAGTGGCGTTGGCGCAGGGGATGGCGGCGGCGCACACCCCCCGCGAGTCCTGGCGGGCGGCGGCGGCCGGGGCGTGCCGGGCGCTGGCCGGGAGTTTCGCGGCGCTCTCCGTGTGGGAGCGGGAGCTGGGACGGCTGCGGGTGCTGGCCAACGTGGGGGAGCGGGCCGGGGGCGAGGAGGAGTTCCCGGACGCCGAGACCTACCCCGTCCACCAGTTTCCGGAGATCACCGAGTTCCTGCACGAACGGTGGGCCGGTGGCGGCGAGCCCAACGCCTGGGTGGAGACGGCCGCCGGTCCCACCGCGGGGCAGCCCGGTCACTGCCGGCAGCGTGTGGCCGCCCTGCGCCGCCGCGGGCGCGGCTGCTGTGTGGTCGCGCCGATCGTGCTGCACGGGCGGGCCTGGGGTGAGCTGTACGTGGCCCGGCCGGTCGGCGCGCCGGTCTTCGGGCGGCCCGACGCCGACTTCGCCACCGTGCTGGCCTCGGTCGTCGCCGCCGGGATCGCCCAGACAGAGCGCCTGGAGGAGGCGCGGCGGCTGGCGTTCACCGACGCCCTGACCGGGCTCGCCAACCGTCGCGCGGTCGACGTACGGCTCGACGAGGCGATCGAACGGCATCGCGCGGACGGAACCGTGGTCAGTCTCGTCGTCTGCGATCTGAACGGGCTCAAGCGCGTCAACGACACCCGCGGGCACGCCGTCGGGGACCGGTTGCTGGAGCGGTTCGGGTCGGTGCTGTCACTGTGCGGCGCGATGCTGCCCGGCGCGCTCGCCGCGCGGCTCGGCGGCGACGAGTTCTGTCTGCTCGCGGTCGGCCCGCCCGCCGACGAGGTGGTCGACACGGCCGCCCAACTCTGCCGTCGGGCCGCCGAGTTGGAGCTCGGTGAGGGGGTCGCCTGCGGGGTCGCGTCGACCGCGGACCCGATCGGTCCGGTCCGGTCCGCCCGCCGGCTCTTCCGGCTCGCCGACGCGGCCCAGTACCGGGCCAAGGCGCTCCGCGCGGGCCGGCCGGTGGTCGCCGGCCGCGCCGGCCCGGAGGATCCGGTCGTCCGGCTCGCGGACACCCCGGCGCCGGACACCCCGGCCGAGCGCCGCCGCTTCCGGGGGCGCCGGGCCTGAGGGACGGCGCTGTCGGCGGGTCTGCCTGGGTAAGGGGCAACCCCGCCCCCCGGTAGTGACACCGCCGCATTCAATGCGTACGCTCCTGAATATGGATATGCACACTGTGGTGGTGGGGACGTCCGGGGTCACCGCGTCCGACGTTCTCGCCGTGGCGCGCGACGGCGCCCGCATCGAGCTTTCGGCCGAGGCCGTCGCGGCGCTCGCCGCGGCCCGCGAGATCGTGGACGCGCTGGCCGCCAAGCCGGAACCCGTCTACGGCGTGAGTACCGGCTTCGGGGCCCTGGCGAGCCGGCACATCAGCCCGGAGCTCCGTGCCCAGTTGCAGCGCAACATCGTCCGCTCGCACGCCGCCGGCATGGGCCCGCGCGTGGAGCGGGAAGTCGTGCGGGCGCTCATGTTCCTGCGGCTGAAGACCGTCTGCTCGGGCCGCACCGGCGTACGCCCGGAGGTCGCCCGAACCATGGCCGACGCGCTCAACGCCGGCATCACCCCCGTCGTCCACGAGTACGGCTCCCTCGGCTGCTCCGGCGACCTCGCCCCCCTCTCCCACTGCGCCCTCACGCTCATGGGCGAGGGCGACGCGGAGGGCCCGGACGGGGTCGTACGGCCGGCCGGCGAGCTGCTCGCCGAGGCCGGTATCGCCCCGGTCGAACTGCGGGAGAAGGAGGGTCTCGCCCTCCTCAACGGCACCGACGGCATGCTCGGCATGCTGATCATGGCCCTCGCCGACCTGGAGACCCTCTACAAGTCGGCGGACGTCACCGCGGCGCTCTCGCTGGAGGCCCTGCTCGGCACCGAGAAGGTGCTCGCGCCCGAGCTGCACGCCATCCGCCCCCACCCGGGCCAGGGCGACAGCGCCGCCAACATGCTTGCGGTACTGCGGGGTTCGGCCCTCACCGGACACCACCAGGACGGCGCGCCCCGGGTCCAGGACGCCTACTCGGTGCGCTGCGCCCCGCAGGTCGCCGGTGCCGGGCGGGACACCATGGCGCACGCGCGGCTCGTCGCCGAGCGTGAGCTGGCGTCGGCGGTGGACAACCCCGTCGTCCTGCCCGACGGCCGGGTCGAGTCCAACGGCAACTTCCACGGGGCCCCGGTCGCCTACGTCCTGGACTTCCTCGCCATCGCCGCCGCCGACCTCGGTTCGATCGCCGAGCGCCGCACCGACCGGCTGCTCGACAAGAACCGCAGCCACGGTCTGCCGCCGTTCCTCGCGGACGACGCCGGCGTCGACTCGGGGCTGATGATCGCCCAGTACACGCAGGCCGCGCTGGTCAGCGAGATGAAGCGGCTGGCCGTACCGGCCTCCGCCGACTCGATCCCGTCCTCCGCGATGCAGGAGGACCACGTCTCCATGGGCTGGTCGGCCGCGCGCAAGCTGCGCACCGCCGTCGACAACCTGACCCGGATCATCGCCGTCGAGCTCTACGCCGCGACGCGCGCCGTCGAACTGCGCGAGGGGCTCGCGGCCGCCCCCGCCTCCCGGGCCGTCATCGACGCCGTCCGGGCCGCCGGGGTCCAGGGGCCCGGGCCGGACCGGTTCCTGGCGCCGGACCTCGCGGCGGCGGATGCGTTCGTCCGGGGCGGGCATGTCGTCGAGACCGTGGAGAAGGTCATCGGGCCGCTACGGTAGGGGAGTTGGGCCCTGCCCGGCGGGTGGGGCCCCGCGATGCCGCGCCGCCGCTCCGCCGAAGTGGCGCACAGTCGTAGGTCCGGTGATCCCTCCGTGAGCGGATCATGAAGCTCAGGTCAAGGCTTCGCCAAGCCGGTCAGAGGCCGAGGCGTTCGCGCCGCACCGAATAGACCACGAAGCCGGCGCCCAGCCCGAGGAAGAGCGTGCCGCCGACGACGTACGGGGTGGTGTCGGGGCTGCCGGTGTCGGCCAGCCGGCTGGCGTCCGAGGCCGCCTCCGTGTACGCGGCCGGGTCGGCGGCGGTGACCCGTGCCTGCTGTGTGACCTGCGTGGACGGGCTCGCCGAAGGCTCCGCTCCGGCCTGGTGGTCCACCGTCGCGTGCGCGGAGGGGACGAACCACAGGGCACCCAGCAGGGTGCCCGCGGCGGTGGCGGTCAGCAACGTACGGCGAGCGGATGACACGGAATATCGATCCCCTTGTGGCGCTGGCGAGTTGGCCGTGTGGGCCGATGCTAATGAACGGCGCGGGTCAGGGGAAAGTCGCGGGGGCCACGGGCCGTACGCTCCGGGCATGAGCACCCCAGAGACATCACGTTTTGTACGCCTTCGTGTGGAACTCGTCGTCGAAGTGGAGAACGAGGACGCCGTCGCCAGGGCCGCGCTGGCGCGGATCGCCGACGATCCGGAGCTGTCGGGTGACGAGCGGGCGCACGTCGAGAGCGCTGTGACAGAGGACACCGCCGAGGCGCTCGCCTATCTCGTGGACCCGTTCGACCTGGTCAGCGGGATGGAGGGGGTCGAACTCGCGCAGGCCTCCTGGAGCAGCGAGGAGATCGACTACGACCCCGATTCGCCGGACTGGGACCTTGACGAGGATGATGGCGCCGACGGCGACCGGGACGGCCGCTACGCCGATGACGACGTGGACGCCGTGGAAGAAGACGCGGCGGCCGCGCACGACTGAGCCCGTACGGGGAAGAAGTGACTCCGGGTCGGCCGTCGGCGCCCGGGGTCCGTCGTCCCCGCGTCGGGGGAGTGGTGTGCCCCACACCTGCGGAAGATGTGGAACGGGATCGGCCGGTCCCGGCGTTTTGTAAGGTTGAAGGTTCTAGAGATCGTCAACGGGGTCGTTCGGAGTTCTGTGGGATTCGGCAATGATGGAGAAGCGTGTGATGACGGACAGTAAGCGGCGCAAGAGCCTGGCGGCCGCGTCCGCACTGCTCGGCGGTGTGCTCGTGCTCACGGCGTGTTCCGGCGGGGACGACAAGTCGTCGTCCGGGAGCGGCTCGACGGGCGGCGAGAGTTCACAGTCCAAGGTCGACGAGGCGGCGGCCAAGAAGTCCTCCGAGGCCCAGATCACGATCACGCCCAAGGACGGCTCGAACAACGCCTCCATCAACAACTCGGCGACCGTGGTGGTCAGCAAGGGCACGCTCACGGACGTGGCGATGACCACCTCCGACGGCAAGGCCGTCCCGGGCACCATCGCCGCCGACAAGACCAGTTGGAAGCCGACCACGCAGCTCGACCGGTCCACGACCTACAAGGTGGCCGCGACAGCCAAGGACTCCGCGGGCCGCGCCGCCCACGAGAACGCCTCCTTCACCACGGTCGCCCCCGCCAACAGCTTCATAGGCAACTTCACGCCGGAGAACGGCTCGACGGTCGGCGTCGGCATGCCCGTGTCGATCAACTTCGACAAGGCGATCACCAACAAGGCGGCCGTCCAGAAGGGCATCACCGTCACCTCCAGCAGCGGCCAGGAGGTCGTCGGCCACTGGTTCAGCGCCAACCGCATCGACTTCCGCCCCGAGGCCTACTGGAAGGAGAACTCCACCGTCACGCTGAAGCTCGCGCTCGACGGCGTCCAGGGTGCCTCCGGTGTCTACGGCGTGCAGCAGAAGACGGTGACCTTCCACATCGGCCGCAACCAGGTCTCGTACGTCGACGCCAAGACGAAGCAGATGAAGGTCGAGCAGGACGGCAAGGTCGTCAAGACCATCCCGATCTCGGCCGGTTCCCCCGAACACACCACGTACAACGGGCAGATGGTGATGTCGGAGAAGTTCACGCAGACGCGGATGAACGGCGCGACGGTCGGCTTCACCGACGATGACGGCAAGGGCGAGTACGACATCAAGGACGTCCCGCACGCCATCCGTCTCACCAGCTCCGGCACCTTCATCCACGGCAACTACTGGGGCTCGTCCTCGGTGTTCGGCAGCGTCAACACCAGCCACGGCTGCGTCGGCCTCCAGGACGTGAAGGGCGCGGGCAACGCCAACATGCCGGCCGCCTGGTTCTACAACCACTCGATCGTCGGCGACGTGGTGGTCATCTCCCACACGGGCGACAAGACGGTGGCCCCGGACAACGGCCTCAACGGCTGGAACATGGACTGGGCCCAGTGGAAGGCGGGTTCGGCGGTCTGACGCCGACTCCCGACACTGAGAACGACCGAAGGCGGCTGCCCGGACGGGCGGCCGCCTTCGGCCTTCCCGGATGCCCCGGCAGCCGAGCGAGCGGTGCGGCCCTGGGCCCCGAGGCCGGGGGAGGGACCCTTTCTCCGAAAAAGCGTGACGGTTCAGCGCCGAGTGTCACACTTCTTCGCCCACACCCGCGACACGCTCGGCGAGCGCACTGGTCGTCTTCGAAAAGCGTGACACTTCTGCCAAGACCGTCACGCTTTTTCCAGCGACACCCCCGCCCCGACCCCCGTTCTCCTCGCCGCCTCCCCGCGCCGGCGGCCCCTGGACGTAGGGGGACAGTCGGCCGATACGGCATCAAATCCTGTGCCCTGAGCGGCTGTTGACAGCCCCGGGCAACCCCGCCCCTGGGCAATGGACAGCCTTCTCATCGTTCTCTTATGTCGGCCTTATGGCATCATCACGCGCCGTCCCTACCTTGCGGCCATGTTCTTCACCTATCTCAGGCGCGAGTTGCGCCGCCGCAGAAAGGCGGCGCTCGTCGTCGCCTCCGGTCTCGCTCTGGGCATCGCGCTGGTCATCGTGGTCAACTCCGTGTCCTCGGGCATGGGGAAGGCGCAGGACAAGGTCCTCCAGTCGCTGTACGGGCTCGGCACGGACATGACCGTCACCAAGGCGGCCACCCCCACCACGAGCGCCTCGCAGCAACCGCGTTTCCAGTTCGACGCAGGCAAGAACGGCGACAGCACGTCGCAGAGCAGCGACCGGGTCAGGGTGCAGGGCTTCACCACCCTGGCCACCTCCACGGTCACCAAGGTCGCCGGACAGCACGGCGTCTCCGCCGCGGTCGGCGGACTGAGCCTCAACGTGGTGAAGGTCAACGGCACGTTCACCCGCGGCCAGTTCCAGCAGAACCAGAACTCCGGCGGCAACGGCGGCGGGCGCGGCGAGGGCACCGGCCAGCCGCAGGGCCAGGTCACCGGCGGCGGCGCCAACTTCGACGTCAACCAGTACTCGGTGTTCGGCACCGACGTCACCAAGCCGGCCCTCGGCCCGCTCACCTCGTCGAAGATCACCAGCGGTCGTACGTTCACCACCTCCGAGACCGACGCCAAGGTGGTCGTCGCCGACTCCGCCTACGCCAAGGAGAAGAAGCTCAAGGTCGGCAGCACGGTCACGATCAAGAGCGTCAAGTACAAGGTCATCGGCATCGCCACCGCCGACAGCGGTGACGCGGCGGCCAACCTGTACATCCCGCTGAAGCAGGCGCAGACCCTCAGCGGTGACACCGGCAAGGTCACCACGATCTACGTCAAGGCGTCCGACTCGCAGCAGATCTCCGCCGTCAAGAAGACGATCCAGAGCAACGTCTCGGGGACGACCGTCACCACCTCCGCCGACCTCGCCGACACGGTCTCCGGCTCCCTGTCCACCGCTTCCAGCCTCGCCACCAGCGTCGGCAAGTGGCTGTCGATCGCGGTGCTGATCGCCGCGTTCCTGGTCGCCGGTCTGCTCACCTCCTCGGCCGTCTCCCGGCGGGTACGCGAGTTCGGCACCCTGAAGGCGCTCGGCTGGCGGTCGGGCCGGGTGACCCGGCAGGTGGTCGGCGAGGCCATCGTCAACGGTCTGGTCGGCGGCATCCTCGGTATCGCGCTCGGCCTGGCGGGCGCGTACGTCGTCACCGCGATCAGCCCGACGCTGTCGGCCTCCGTCGGCAGCACGGGCGGCGGAGGCGGCCAGGGCGGACCCGGCGGCGCCGGCTTCGGTGGCGGCGGCGGATTCGGCGGCGGCCGGCAGGCCGCGGCCAAGACGCTCGACGTCGCGCTCACCGCGCCCGTCAACGGCACCACCATCGCCCTCGCGGTGGGTCTCGCCGTGGCCGGCGGACTGATCGCCGGGGCCTTCGGCGGCTGGCGCGCCTCCCGGCTCCGCCCCGCGGACGCCCTGCGCCGCGTCGAGTAGCGGTCCGGCCGCCCACCTCACGCCGCCCCGCCACGGCACCGCCCCGCACAGCACGCGCGGCACCGGGGCCCGTCACCTCGACGGGCCCCAACCCCCTTTCGCATAACCAGGAGTTGCACCATGTACGAACTCAAAGGCGTCACCAAGCGCTACTCGCGGGGCAAGGAAGTCGTCCATGCCCTCGACGGCATCGACCTGACCATCGGGGACGGCGACCGGCTGGTCATCCAGGGCCCCACCGGCGGCGGTAAGTCGACGCTGCTGCAGATGATCGGCGCACTCGACCGGCCCACCACCGGTGAGATCGTCCTGGACGGAGTGGACCTGGCCAAGCTCTCCGAGGCGAAGCTGACCAAGGTCCGCAGCGAGAACATCGGCTTCGTCTTCCAGTCCTTCAACCTCATCCCGACGCTCACCGCGCAGGAGAACGTCGAGACCGCCCTCGTACCGCTGCGCGTCAAGAGCAAGGAACGGCGCGAACGGGCCGCGGAGGCGCTGGTGTCGGTCGGTCTCGGCGAGCGGCTCGGCCATCTGCCGGGCGAGATGTCCGGCGGCCAGCAGCAACGCGTCGCCATCGCCCGCGCCCTGGTCAAGCAGCCGAAGGTGCTCCTCGCCGACGAGCCGACCGGCAACCTCGACGAGTCGATGCGCGACGAGATCATGGACGTACTCGAAAGCATGTGGAAGGAGCACGGGCTGACCTTCATCATGGTCACCCACGACTCCGCGATCGCGAAGAAGGCCCCGCGGCTGGCCACCATCCGCAAGGGGAAGATCACGGTCAAGGAGAACGCCGGAGCCTGACCACAGCCGGGCGACGGACCCGAACAGAGCCTCGACGGCGAGCGGTCCGGCGGAGCCCCCGCTTCCGCCGGACCGTCCACCAGGGGCGCGGATAGGGTCGCCGCATGACCGCCGCCGTGACCGCCATGATCACCGCCGTCGTCGGGGTGCTGGGCACGCTCTTCGCACCCGTGCTCAGCCAGCGCCTCACCGCGCGGCACCGCGCCGAGGAGGCACAACTGGCCGCGGAGCGAAGGCGGTTCGAGGAGCGGCGGGCGGCGTACACGGCGATGAACCGGGCCTCACGGCAGTTCCACACGCTCCTCAAGGACGCCCTGCACCGCATCCGCGACGGCGTCTACACCGAGCAGGAACGCGACCAGCTGGAGGAGGCGCGCCGCGACTACCGGGACCGTTACGCGGAGGCGCAGATGGTGGTGCCCGAGCGGATCCTGGACGCCTCCCGCGCGGTGAACCAGGTGCTCGCGGCCGCGGACGCCGTCGCCAAGCGGCTCGACCGGGGCCTGTCGCCCGAAGGGGAGAGCGCCGAGGAGGCGCTGCTCGACCTGAAGGAGGCCGAGCCCCGGCTGGCCGCGATGCGGCGGCTGATGCGGGCGGACCTCGGCGTCCGCGACTGAGACGGCGGCGAGCGCGGGCGGTCAGGAGGCGCGGTGGGCGTCCGTGCCCGCGCGGGTCGCGTCCGTACCCCAACTGGCCAGCAGCCGCAGCGCCTCCGCCGACGGGGAATCCGGCTCGGCGTGGTACGTCACCAGCATCTGCTCGCCGTCGTCGGCGGAGTGGAAGCCCTCGAAGGACAACGCGAGGTCACCGACGAGCGGGTGGTGCAGGTGCTTGACGCCGTACACCTTCTCCTTGACGTCGTGGGTGGCCCACAGCCGCCTGAACTCACCGCTCTTCACGGAGAGTTCGCCCACCAGGGCGGAGAGCCGCGGATCGTCGGGATGGCAGCCCGCGTCCATCCGGAGCATGCTGACGATGTCGCTGGCCTTCTGGTCCCAGTTCACGAACAGGTCCCGGTACTCGGGGCGCAGGAACACCAGCCGCGCCCAGTTCCGTTCCTGCGACGGCAGTTGGGACCAGTCGCCGAAGACGGCCGCGGCCATCCGGTTCCAGACCAGGATGTCCGAACGCCGGCCGATGACGTACGCCGGGACCCCGTCCATCGCGTCCAGCAACTGCCCCAGCGCGGGGCGCACATGCTGGGTCCGCGCCGACGCCTTCTTCTTGTGCTGCTTGGGCTTGGCCAGATGGGTCAGATGCGCGTGCTCGGCGTCGCTCAGCCGCAGCGCGCGGGCGATCGCGTCGAGGACCTCGGCCGACACGTTCCGCCCGTTGCCCTGCTCCAGGCGCGTGTAGTACGCCACCGACACCCCGGCCAGCTGCGCCAGTTCCTCGCGGCGCAGCCCGGGGACCCTGCGGTGCCGCCCGAAGTCCGGCAACCCCACCTCCTCCGGCTTCAGCCGGGCCCGCCGGGTGCGCAGGAACTCGCTCAGCTCCGCACGCCGGTCCAGGGAGCGGCCGGCGGGGTCCGCGGCCGGCTCGGGGGAGGATGCGGGCTTGTCGTCCATGCCCCCAGTATTCCCCGTCATACGCACAGGAGCCTGACCCCGTCAGTGGTACGCACAGCGGACCTACGTACAACCGGTGGCTGGGTAGCCGTGCCCATCCAGGGCACGCTGGAGAACGCGCCCGGTCAGAAGCCGGCCGGCGCGACCCCCCGCTAGGAGAGTTCCGGAATGACCACTGTCGCTGCGTACGCCGCCCCCGCCGCCAAGGCTCCGCTGGAGCGCACCACCATCGAGCGCCGGGCCGTCCGCGAGTTCGACGTCCTGATCGACATCAAGTTCGCCGGCATCTGCCACTCCGACATCCACCAGGCCCGCGAGGGCTGGGGCGAGGCGATCTTCCCGATGGTTCCCGGTCACGAGATCGCGGGGATCGTCTCCGAGGTGGGTTCGGGGGTCACCAAGTACCAGGTGGGCGACCGGGTGGGCGTCGGCTGCCTGGTCGACTCCTGTCGTGAGTGCGACAACTGCGAGGCCGGCCTGGAGCAGTACTGCACCGGCGGCGGTGTCGGCACGTACAACGCCGTCGGCAAGGACGGCGAGCCCACCTACGGCGGCTACTCCGAGAAGATCGTCGTCGACGAGAAGTACGTGCTCGGCATCCCCGAGGGCATCTCCCTCGACGAGGCCGCGCCGCTGCTCTGCGCCGGCATCACGACGTACTCGCCGCTGAAGCACTGGAACGCCGGCCCCGGCAAGAAGGTCGCGATCGTCGGCATGGGCGGCCTCGGCCACATGGGTGTCAAGATCGCGCACGCCCTCGGCGCGGAGGTCACGGTCCTCTCGCAGTCCCTGCGCAAGCAGGAGGACGGCCTGAAGCTGGGCGCCGACCACTACTACGCCACCAGCGACCCGAAGACCTTCGAGGAGCTGAAGGGCACCCTCGACCTCATCGTCTCCACGGTGTCGGCCCCGCTCGACCTCGGCGCGTACCTGTCGCTGCTGAAGACGGACGGCGCCCTGGTGAACGTCGGCGCCCCCGAGGAGCCCGTCGCCCTCAACCTGTTCTCGGTGATCTCCGGCCGCAAGACCCTGGCCGGCTCCGGCATCGGCGGCATCCAGGAGACCCAGGAGATGCTGGACTTCTGCGCCGAGCACGGCTTCGGCGCGGAGATCGAGCTGATCTCCGCCGACCAGATAAACGAGGCGTACGAGCGCGTCCTGGCCAGCGACGTCCGCTACCGCTTCGTGATCGACGCGGCCACCATCTGACCCAGGCCGCTCGAACCGGGGCCCCGGAGCCGCACCGCTCCGGGGCTCCCGGCGTTCCGGGGACCTCCCCGATGGCCGGCTTCCGACCGGTACCCGGTCACGCCTCGGGAGTATGTTGGGCCGAGGAGGTCCCACGATGACCGTTCAGCTGAACCACACCATCGTCGCCGCCCACGACAGACACGCTTCGGCCCACTTCCTCGCCGACCTGCTGGGCCTGCAAGTGGGCCCGGAGTACGGCCCGTTCGTGCCGGTCGAGATCCCGGGCGGGGTGACGCTGGACTTCGCCGACGCGGACGCGTCCGGCCCGGTCACCCCGCAGCACTACGCGTTCCTCGTCTCGGAGTCCGACTTCGACGCGATCTTCGCCCGCCTCCGCGCGGCCGGCCTCACCTACTGGGCCGACCCCTACCACCGCCGCCCCGGCGAGATCAACCGCAACGACGGCGGCCGGGGCACGTACTTCGACGACCCCAGCGGCCACCGCCTGGAGATCCTGACCAAGCCGTACGGAAGCGGCGGAAGCGGCGGGAGCGGCGGCTCGTGAGGTGCGGCCCGCACCGCTCCTCGGGCAAGGCAACGGGGCGGTGCGTCAGTCCTCCGCGGTCGCGAGTCCCGTCCGGTAGGCGAGCACCACGGCCTGCACCCGGTCCCGCAGATCGAGCTTGGTCAGGATGCGGGACACATACGTCTTCACGGTCTCCGGGCTGATCACCAGCTCCGCCGCGATCTCGGCGTTCGAAAGCCCCGCCGCGATCAGCCGCAGCACCTCGGTCTCCCGGCGGGACAACGCCGCGAGCGACTCGTTCCTCGCCGCCGCGGCACGCTCGGCGGGCCGCACCCGCCCGGCGAAGTCACCGACCAGCTTGCGGGTCACGGCGGGCGAGAGCAGCGCCTCTCCGGAGGCCACCGTCCTTACGGCGGCGGTCAGTTCGGCCGGCCCGGCGTCCTTGAGCAGGAACCCGCTGGCGCCGGCCCGCAGTGCCTCGTACACGTACTCGTCGAGGTTGAACGTCGTCACGACGAGCACCTTCATGGGCGTCCCGACCTCCGGTCCGGCGAGCCGCCGGGTCGCCTCGATACCGTCCAGGACCGGCATGCGTACGTCCATCACGACCACGTCGGGCCGCAGCGCCAGCGCGGAGTCCACCGCCTCCCGGCCGTCGGCGGCCTCACCGACGACCTCGATGCCCGGCTGGGCGGCGAGGATGGTCGCGTAACCCGCGCGGACGAGCGCCTGGTCGTCGCAGACCAGGACCCTGACCGGGGAGTGCTCCTGCCGTACGTCGTTCACCGGGGCTCTCCCAGGGGCAGCCGGGTACGGACCCGGAAGCCGCCGTCGGGGCGCGGCCCCGCCGACAGCTCGCCGCCGAAGACACCGACCCGCTCGCGCAGCCCGGTCAGTCCCCGCCGGCCCGCCGGCACCACCGGTTCCCGGCGCCGCGAGGACGGTACGGCCTCCCCGTCGTTGACCACGTCGATGTCGATGCCCTCGGCGTCGTAGGCGAGCCGCACCACGGTCCGTCGCCCCGGTGCGTACTTCACGGCGTTGGTGAGCGCCTCCTGGACGACGCGGTAGGCGGCGAGCGCCACGCTGCCGTGCAGCTGCCGGGGCTGCCCGCGCTCCACCAGCTCGACGGGTTGCCCCGCGGACCGGGCCGTCTCCACCAGGTCACTCATCCGACCGGGGGCACGGGCGGCGGCGGAGGCGGAGGTGGGTGCGGAGGCGGAGGTGGCGGACGAGTCGTGCCGCTGGTGGGGCAGGCCGGGCCGGGCGACCTGATCGGCCGGGCCCGGCTGGTCGGGCGTGGAGTCCTCGGGACGGCTCAGCACGTCGAGGAGATAGCGGAGTTCGACCAGCGCCCGGCGGCCGGTGCGCCCGATCGCGTCGAGCCCCTCGTCCACGCGGTCGGGCGCGCCCGGCAGCAGGAACCGGGCCGCGTCCGACTGCACGACCATCGCCGTGACGTGATGCGTCACCACGTCGTGCAGCTCACGGGCGATCCGCGCACGCTCCTCGGCCACCGCCAACTGCGCGCTGTGCAGCCGTCGTTGCTCCTCGCGGATGCGCCACGCCCGGGTCCAGCAGCCGGCGGCCCAGCAGCCCGCCAGCACCAGCCAGAACGTCACGAACTCCACGGCCCGCTCCGGTGAGCCGAGCCGGTGCAGCACGACGACGAGAACCGCGTAGCAGGCGATCGCCACCCCCGCCACCACCCACCGGCGGCCTCCGACGGCCCGCTCCGCCGTACTCTCCCGGCGCCGTTCGATGTACGCGCCGCCGGAGTACAGGGCGATCAGGACGCCCTCGCTGCCGAACGAGGGGACGTAGCCGAGCGCCTGGTCCACGGCGAACGCCCCGCCCGCCAGGGTCAGGCAGATGACGGGCCGGCGCCGCCGCGCGACCAGCGGCAGACACTGGGCGAGCCCCAGCAGCACTCCCCACCCGTCCAGCCGGCGTTCGGGCAGCTCGCCGAGGAGCACCCCGTTCTCCACCAGCCCCGGCGCGAAGGCCACGGCGGCGATCGCCAGGGCGAGCGCTCCGTCGCGCACGAGGACGTTCCGCGTCCGCCACCGGGCGACCAGTTCACGCGCGGCCCGCTCGGCCGCCGACTCGGGGCGTCCCCGGGCTCTCTCCAACACCCGCCCACCCTAGGTGACTTCGCCGCGACGGGTGACGGCCGGGGACGACCACGGTGATCGCTGGATAGAGTCGTCCCGTCACACCTGGTTGTGGGGACAACCAAGTGCCTCGGGGAGGGCCTGCGCAGATGAGTCGTCGTTCCACCGGCATGGTCGGTGTCTGGGCCGAGATGCAGCGGCAGCAACAGCGCCAGCTGGCAGCGGATGCCAGACGGCAGCGGCAGGAGGCGCAGCAGGCACGCGCCTATCAGCGTCGCGCCGCGCAGAGCCACCGCGAGTACCGGCAGGCCGAGGCGGTGCGCCGCACGGAGGAACTGGACGCCCAGGTCGCCTCCCTGCAGACCCTGCTGGCCTCGGGGTGCCAGGCCCCGCCGTTCCGGCCCGCCTCGCTGCTCCGGGCCGCCGAGGACCTCGAGCCCTTCGCCCCGGGAGCGCTCGCACAGCCGGTGCCCATGCCGGACTTCGGCCAGTACGAGCCGCAGAGCGGATGGACGGCGAACCGCCGCGCCCAGGCACAGGAGGAGGCGCGGGCCCGCTTCGAACGGGACTGGCACGCGGCCCAGGCGGCGGAGACCGAACGCCAACGCCGGCTCGCCGAGTACCAGCGGGAGTACCAGCAGTGGGCGGACGGCCGGCAGGCCGAGGTCCGCCGGCACAACGCGGGCGTCACCGAGGTGACCGAGGGGGTGCGGCGGCGCGATCCCGATGCCGTGGTCGAGTACTTCACCGCCGCGCTCTACGCCTCCTCGTCGTGGCCGGAGGACTTCCCCCGCCAGGTGGCCGCCGCCTACGACGCGTCGGCCCAACAGCTGGTGCTGGACTGGGAGTTGCCCGACATCGGAGTGGTACCCGAGGCCAAGTCGGTGCGCTACGTCTCCGGGACCGACCAGGACAAGGAGACGCCCCGCCCGGCCGGACAGCGCCGGGCCCTGTACCGGGAGGTCCTCGCCCAGTGCATGCTGCTCGTCCTGCACGAACTCTTCACCGCCGACGAGTCCGGCGCGCTGGAGTCGGTGACCCTGAACGGCTTCGTGGACGGACACGACCCGACGACGGGCCGGCCGGGCCACATGTACCTGGCCACCGTCATGGCCGCACGCTCGACGTTCCAGGGGCTGCACCTGGCCCAGGTGGACGCGGGCAGCTGCTTCGCCGACGCCCTGCGCGGCCAGCTCTCCGCCCGCCCCGACCAGCTCGCGACGGTCCGGCCCGGCCGCCTCCCGCGGGACGTCGGCAACCATGTCGTCGCCCACGGCGGCGGCGCCGAGGAACCCGACCTGTACGAGATGGACCCCATCGAGTTCGAGAACCTGGTCGCGGAACTCTTCCGGGCCATGGGGATGCGGGCGGTCACCACCCAGCGCTCCAACGACGGCGGCGTGGACGTCGACGCGGTGGACCCGACGCCGATCCGGGGCGGCAAGATCGTCGTCCAGGTCAAGCGCTACCGCAACACGGTGCCGCCCACCGCCGTACGCGACCTGTTCGGCACCGTGCAGGACGCCGGCGCCAACAAGGGTGTCCTGGTGACGACTTCCGGCTTCGGCCCCGGCTCGCACACCTTCGCCAACGGCAAGCCCCTCGAACTGATCCCGGGCCCCCAGCTCGTCGACCTGCTGCACCGCCACGGCCTGCGCGGACGGCTGGGCGAGGGCAACCGCCGAAGCCCGGCCCAGCCGACCCCGACAGTCGTGGACACCCGACTCCCCGACGACTACAACGTGTTGGGCATGTCGTGGACCGGGGCCGTCGCCCTCGACGTCTGCGCCCTCGTCTGCCACGGCAACCACGTCCTCAGCGACGAACACTTCGTCTTCTACAACAACCCCCGCACAGCCGACGGTTCGGTCCGGGCACTGCCTCCCACGGCCCCCGACAAGGCCGCGATCTGCGTCTCCTTCGACGCCCTGCCCCGGCAGGCCGACCGCTTCGTCCTCGTCGCCGCCGTCGACCCGGAGGTCAACCCCGACGCCGACCTCTCCGGCTTCACCGACGCCTCCATCCGCCTCCTCGACCCCAGCCTGACCGAACAGGGCCGCCTCGAGGTCTCCGACGGCCGCTCCCACGAGACCGCCCTGGTCCTCGGCTCCTTCCGCCGCCGGACCAACGGCGACTGGGACTTCGTACTGGGCGGAAAGGGATACGCGGGCGGCCTGGAGGAACTGGTACGGGACTTCGGCATCGACGTCGAATAGCGGGTCCGGTGGCCGGTGGCCGGCGACCCGGCCGGTGGCGGGGCCCGCGGGGCCGGTCGGACGGACACGGAATCGCTCGGAACCCTCGCGTGTTGAGGAGAATGCGCATGGAATGCCGGTGGTGAGTGAGCCGGCTGGCCCGCGTGACCGAGCTGACAGAAATGAGGGGCCGCAATGGCTGCGCAGACGCAGAGGGCCGTGCTGGCGGGCGGATGCTTCTGGGGGATGGAGGAGCTGATCCGCCGCCTCCCTGGTGTGACGGCGACCAGGGTCGGATACACCGGGGGCGACGTGCCGAACGCGACGTACCGCAACCACGGCACGCACGCCGAGGCCATCGAGATCCTCTACGACCCCGAGAAGACCGACTTCCGCGCGCTGCTGGAGTTCTTCTTCCAGATCCACGACCCGAGCACCAAGAACCGCCAGGGCAACGACATCGGCCTCAGCTACCGCTCGGCGATCTACTACGTCGACGACGAGCAGAAGCGGATCGCCGAGGACACGATCGCGGACGTGGACGCCTCCGGCCTGTGGCCGGGCAAGGTCGTCACCGAGGTGGAGCCGGCCGGCCCGTTCTGGCAGGCCGAGCCCGAGCACCAGGACTACCTCCAGCGTTACCCGGACGGTTACACCTGCCACTTCCCGCGCCCGGGCTGGCGACTGCCGGCCCGCGCGACGGACTGACCCCGACGCGGCCCGACGACACCCGGAGCCCGATCGACCCGGGCTCCCGCTCGGGCCGCGTGCAGTGCGGCTGTGCCCCGTTCCCGTCGCGGTGCGCGGCGCCTCGAGTACGTCGTTCGTCCACGGCCCCACGCGGAGCGCCGGCGACCGTGCCCGGTCGGTTTCCCCAGGGCCGGCGCTCGGCATCGACGCCCCGTGGGGACCGGGCGCCCCCGTACCAACCCCCGTGCGCCGCTAGGCATTTCGCCCAGGACCAGCCCCGACCAAGCAGCCCGTGTGACCACCCGGCCAGGTCCACGCCCGCCCCCGACCACACCGCCCACGCCCACACCCCGCCCGCCTACGCCCGGCCAGGGCAGGGTGCTCAGTACGACAGGGTTGCCGGGCTGCCCCCGTTCGCCTCGAAGCCGGCGACCGCCAGCGCGCGGTAGTCCGCGAACTCCGCCGCCGGATCGGCCGACAGGGTCCAGGGAAGCGCGCCCACGTGGCCGTCGATGTGGATGAGCTGGTTCATCGCCTCGGACCAGCGCTCGGAGCGGACCAGGAAGAACAGCAGCAGGTGGCGGACGTGCGCCAGCATCGGGTCGTCGGGGCGGGCCGCGTGGACGGCGAAGAGCGCGCCGTGGATCGCCTTCAGGACGACCTCGCTCCGGTAGAAGCTGCTGACCAGGTTCACCTCGGGGAGGTGCTCGAAGACCGCGAAGAGCGGCATCGCGGCGAGCAGGGAACCCTGCGGGGCCCGCGCGGCGGCCGCCTCCGCGAACGAGTTCGCCACCTCCCGCGAGCCGTGCCACTTCGCGCACCAGTAGTGCAGCGCCGCCAGATGCGCCCCCATGTGGGCGGGCGCGCGGTCCAGGATCTTCAGCCACAGCTTCTCGAACTCCGGCTGGGAGTACGCCAGTCCACGCGCCGCCGACAGTTCGACGACGTACGGGACCGGGTCACCGGGGGAGAGCAGCGCCGCCTGTCCGCAGGCGTCCCGCGCCTCCTCCATGATGATCCGGAACTCGTCCGTACCGGGCGTCGACGTACGCCACGCCTGCTGCACCAGGAACTCGGCGTGGACGGCGGCGCCGCCCGCGTCCTTCGGGTTCTCGGCCCGCCACACCCGCAGCCACTGGCCGCCCGGCGTCTCGGAGACCCCGCCCGGCCGCTCCCGCAGCTCCAGCGACGCGGCGCCCGCGAAGGCCTGCACGCGCTGCCAGCGCCGCTCGCCCGCCGTCTCCGTGCCGGCCAGCAACTGCGCCGCCGCGCGGTAGTCCTGGGTGCGCTGGACGAGGTCCAGGACGTCCAGCAGGTCCTGGTCGGGGCCGGGCATGCGGATGTCCAGCTCCTCCTCGCGCACGAACCCGTAGTCGGCCGGGTCCGCGGCGTCCGGGTGGCCCGGCGCGACCTGCTCGATCGCCCCGCGCCTGCGCCGCAGGAACGGGACCAGCACGAAGCCCATCATGACCAGCGCCATCAGGACCCAGAGAATCTCCATGCCTCAAGCGAACCAGACGGGTCCGACAATTGGCCAACCCGCTCCCCGCCCTGTGGAAAACCGTCGGCACCCCGGCCCCCGCCCGGTGGAGAACTCCTCGCGCGGCCGAGCGGCCGGCCCGCGGCGAAGCGTCCGATAGGGCGTCCGCCCGGCGGGCGCACTACGCTCGGTCCTCATGAGCGACAGGCACATCAGTCAGCACTTCGAGACCCTCGCGATCCACGCGGGCAACACCGCCGATCCCCTCACGGGGGCGGTCGTCCCGCCGATCTACCAGGTCTCGACCTACAAGCAGGACGGCGTGGGCGGCCTGCGCGGCGGCTACGAGTACAGCCGCAGCGCCAACCCCACCAGGACCGCCCTGGAAGAGAACCTCGCCGCCCTGGAGGGCGGCCGCCGCGGCCTCGCGTTCGCGTCCGGACTGGCGGCCGAGGACTGCCTGCTGCGCACGCTGCTCAGCCCCGGCGACCACGTCGTCATCCCGAACGACGCCTACGGCGGCACCTTCCGCCTCTTCGCCAAGGTCGTCTCCCGCTGGGGCGTCGAGTGGTCGGTCGCCGACACCAGCGACCCGGCGGCCGTCCGGGCGGCCGTCACCCCGAAGACCAAGGCGGTCTGGGTGGAGACGCCGTCCAACCCGCTCCTCGGCATCACCGACATCGCCGCCGTCGCGCAGATCGCCCGGGACGCCGGCGCGAAGCTCGTCGTGGACAACACCTTCGCCACGCCCTACCTCCAGCAACCCCTGTCCCTCGGCGCGGACATCGTCGTGCACTCGCTGACCAAGTACATGGGCGGCCACTCGGACGTCGTGGGCGGCGCGCTGGTCGTGAGCGACCCGGCGCTCGGCGAGGAACTGGCGTACCACCAGAACGCGATGGGTGCCGTCGCCGGCCCCTTCGACTCCTGGCTGGTGCTGCGCGGCACCAAGACGCTGTCGGTGCGCATGGACCGGCACAGCGAGAACGCGACGAAGGTCGCCGAGATGCTCGTCCGCCACGCGCGCGTGACGCGCGTCCTCTACCCGGGTCTCACGGACCACCCCGGCCACGAGGTCGCCGCCAAGCAGATGCGGTCCTTCGGCGGCATGGTGTCCTTCCAGGTCGAGGGCGGCGAGGAGGCCGCCGTCGAGGTGTGCAACCGGGCCAAGATCTTCACCCTCGGCGAGTCCCTCGGCGGTGTCGAGTCGCTGATCGAGCACCCCGGGCGCATGACACACGCCTCCGTCGCCGGCTCGGCCCTGGAGGTCCCCGCCGACCTCGTCCGCCTCTCCGTGGGCATCGAGAACGTCGACGACCTCCTGGAGGACCTTCAGCAGGCCCTGGGGCGGTAGCCGGCGGACCGCCGGTCACCAGTTCGTCCAGTTCGTCACGGGTGGAGTCGTCTCCGACGGCGGCTCCACCCAGGGCCTGGCCGTCAGCGCCCACACGGTGAACGCGACGGCCGCCGTGCACAGCACCATCCACAGCAGTCGCCGGGCGATCCTTCTGCGCCGCAGCATCCGGGCGCCCCGGCGCACCACATCGCCGTACAGCTCGGGCGGTACCTGGGGCGGCCGGAGACCCATGAGCCGTCGTACGGCGGCCTCCCGCTGGGGGCGGTTCACGCGCGCGTCCCCCCGCTCCCGGACCTCATGACGGCGCCACCTCGGCACCCAGCACCGTCGGCGCCGGCCCCCTCGGCGGATGCAGCAGGGTCGCCGTCGCCCGGTCGCAGATCGTCCTCACCCGCTCCGTGGGCAGCCCGAGCAGAGCCGCGGTCTGCTCCTCGGCGACCCCCTCGTACAGCCTGAGAACGAGGATCAGCCGCTCCCGGGGTGCGAGGGCGGCCAGCGCGCTCCCCGGGTGCGGGCGGGCGCGGCCGAAACCGCCGTACTGGTGCCAGGCCGCACGGGCGAAACGAGTGGCCAGGTACTGACGGGCGCGGGCGTAGGGGTCCTCGCCGCGCAGCCGGTCCCAGCACGCGTACGTATGGGCGAGGGAGTGGGCCAGCAGGCGCCGCGCGCGCGGGTTGTCGTCGTCCGCCTCGGCGGTGAGCAGGGTGGCGGCACGCAGCAGCCGCCCTGCCGCTCCCGCCACGAAGGCCTCGAACTCCCGGGCCCGGCGGGCGTCTTGGGACAGTTGCCGTTCTCGCACCGCTCCTCCCGCCTGAACGCGACCCTGAGGGCACCGGGTCCGGTCGCTCCCGCGGGGCGCACAACGGCGTACGACAGGACCCGGTCTCATATGAGGCCCCGGGCCGTACCGCGGTCAAGAGTGCGGCGGCAAGGTGATGGCCGGACAGTGCGCGCGCGTGGCCGTCGATCGCGGGCGGCGGCCGCTCAGGAGGCCGGCGAGTTCTCCGTACCCGGCATTCCCGGTACCGCCATCCGGGCGGAGAGCGCGTCATTGAAGCGCGTGAGGAGCGCGCAGAACGTCTCGCGCTCCCCGGGCTCCCAGTCCTGGGTCAGCTCGGCCATCAACTGACGCCTGGACGAACGGACTTCCTCCAGCCGCGACAGTCCGCGCGGCGACAACTGCAACACCACCGCACGCCCGTCCTCGGGGTGCGAGGTGCGCTTGACGAGCCCCGTGTCGACCAGCGGAGCCACCTGCCGGGTGACCGTCGAGGAGTCGATCCCCATGCTCGCGGCGAGCGCCTTGACGCCCATCGGGCCCTCTTTGTCGAGGCGGTTGAGCAGCAGGTACGCGGCACGGTCCATGGAGTTGCGGACCTGCCCGACACCGCCGAGCCGGGTCTGCTCGGCACGGCGGGCGAACACCGCCACCTCGTGCTGCAACGTGTCGAGAAGACCGGGGTCACCGACGGTCGTCATGTCCATCGACATTTCTGGTGTTGTGGGCATGGCCGGGGGCTCGCTTCATGAAGGGGGCGCTGGGTTGGGGGACAGGGTACGCGGCCGGGCGGCGGGCCGTACGGGGGCTGCGCAAACCGGTCTCGGTGGTTGGTCACACCAGCGATTCACGGGTGGGGACTGCGATGCTGGAGTCATGAGCTACAGCCCGGCCGACCCCCTGCGGCCCGTCACCCTCGACGATGTGCGCGGCGCCCAGAAGATGCTCACGGGCGTGGCACGGGTGACCGCGATGGAGGGCAGCAGGCACCTGTCCCAGCTCGTCGGCGCCCCGGTGCACTTCAAGTGCGAGAACCTCCAGCGGACCGGTTCCTTCAAACTGCGCGGCGCCTACGTCCGTATCGCCGGACTGCTCCCCGAGGAGCGCGCCGCCGGTGTCGTCGCCGCCAGCGCGGGCAACCACGCGCAGGGCGTCGCCCTCGCCTCCTCGCTGCTCGGCGTGGCCTCGACTGTGTTCATGCCCAAGGGCGCCCCCCTGCCGAAGATCAGCGCCACCGAGGAGTACGGCGCCGATGTGCGTCTGCACGGCCAGGTGGTCGACGAGACGCTGGCCGCCGCGCAGGAGTACGCCGAGGCGACCGGCGCCGTGTTCATCCACCCCTTCGACCACCCCGACGTGATCGCGGGCCAGGGCACGGTGGGGCTGGAGATTTTGGACCAGTGCCCGGAGGTGCGCACCGTCGTCGTGGGGATCGGCGGGGGCGGGTTCGCGGCCGGGATCGCGGTCGCGCTGAAGGCGCTGCGGCCCGACGTGCGGATCGTGGGCGTGCAGGCGGAGGGGGCCGCCGCGTACCCGTCCTCGCTCGCCGCGGGTCGCCCGGTGGCCGTGCGGAACCCGGTCACGATGGCCGACGGCATCAGAGTCGGGCGCCCCGGCGACGTGCCGTTCGGCATCGTCCGCGACTTGGTGGACGAGGTCCGCACGGTCACCGAGGACGAGCTGTCCGCCGCGGTCCTGCTCTGCATGGAACGGGCGAAACTGGTCGTCGAACCGGCCGGCGCGAGCCCGGTCGCGGCGCTGCTGAGCGATCCGCGGGGCTTCGACGGACCGGTCGTCGCGGTGCTCTCCGGCGGCAACGTCGATCCGCTGCTGCTCCAGCGCATCCTGCGCCAGGGCATGGCCGCGCAGGGCCGCTACCTCGCCGTACGGCTGCGGCTGACCGACCGGCCCGGCGCCCTCGCGACGCTTCTCGGGGTGCTGTCGGCGGTCGACGCCAACGTGCTCGACGTGAGCCATGTGCGGACCGATCCGCGGCTCGGGCTCACGGAGGCGGAGGTGGAGCTGCACCTGGAGACGAAGGGCGCGGCGCACATCGCCGAGGTCGGCCGTGCCCTCAGCGCGGCCGGTTACCCGGTCATCGCCTGACGTCCGGGCCGGTCCGGCCTCCTGCGGCACTCCTCCCGCATTCCTTCGGCCGTGGTGCGGGGCCACTCTCCTGCTCACTCGTACGGGAAAGTCTGTTGAGAGACGCGATACATCGCGTTATGGTGTGTCTCGTGCCGCGGCTCGGCGAAAACAGAAGGCGCGAACGTGGGCACGAACCCTAGGCTTTTCCCAGAATCCCCGACGACGTGGAGACTCATATGCCAGGCGCCATCTATGCCGAAGGCCTGGTGAAGACCTTCGGCGACGTGAAAGCTCTGGACGGCGTCGACCTCGATGTCCCCGAGGGCACCGTCCTGGGCCTGCTCGGACCGAACGGGGCGGGCAAGACCACGGCCGTCCGCTGTCTGACCACGCTCCTCAGACCCGACAGCGGCAGGGCGATCGTCGCCGGCCTCGACGTGCTGAAGCAGCCCAACGAGGTACGGCGCTCCATCGGTCTCTCCGGCCAGTTCGCCGCGGTCGACGAGTACTTGACCGGCCGGGAGAACCTTCAAATGGTCGGCCAGCTCTACCAGATGAAAGCCAGGGTCGCCAAGGCCCGGGCCGGGCAACTGCTCGACCAGTTCCATCTCGCGGACGCCGCCGACCGGCCCGCCAAGACCTACTCCGGAGGCATGCGCCGCCGCCTCGACCTGGCCGCCGCGCTCGTCGTCTCCCCGCCCGTGATGTTCATGGACGAGCCGACGACCGGCCTCGACCCGCGCAACCGCCAGGAACTGTGGGAGGTCATCAAGCAGTTGGTGTCCGGCGGTACGACGCTCCTGTTGACCACCCAGTACCTGGAGGAGGCCGACCACCTCGCCCACGACATCGCGGTCGTCGACCACGGCCGGGTCATCGCCCGCGGCACCTCCGACGAACTCAAGGCCCGCACCGGCGGCGAACGCGTCGAGGTCGTCGTCCACGAACGCGAGCACATAGCAACCGTCTCCGCCCTCATGGACCGGTTCAGCGTGCGCGGCGCCGACCAGGGCGACACCACCATCGAGCAGCACACCCGCAAGATCACCACCCCGGTCTCCGGCGGAGCGAAACTCCTCGCCGAGATCATCCGCGAACTGGACACCCGGGGCATCGAGATCGACGACATCGGCCTGCGCCGCCCCACCCTCGACGACGTGTTCCTCTCCCTGACGGGCCATGTCGCCGAGGCGGGCGACGGAGAGAGCGGAACGGACGGCACCGGCACCGAGGACCGCAAGCAGAAGAAGGAGACCGCCAAGTGAGTACCACCACCGATACCGTGCCGGTCGCGGCCCCCAGCAGCGCGCTCGGCCAGTCGGTCCACGACTCCCTGGTCCTCGCCAAACGGAACCTGATCCGCATGTCCCGGATCCCTGAAATGGTGATCTTCGGGCTCATCCAGCCCATCATGTTCGTGGTGCTGTTCACCTACGTGTTCGGCGGTTCCATGCGGATCGGCGGCAGCACGAGCGCCACCGACTACAAGAACTTCCTGATGGCGGGCATCTTCGCGCAGACCGTCACCTTCGCCACCGCGAGTTCCGGCGCGGGCATAGCCGACGACATGCACAAGGGGCTCATCGACCGCTTCCGTTCGCTGCCCATGGCGCGCGGCGCGGTGCTCACCGGGCGGACGCTCGCCGACCTGGTGCAGACGGCGCTGACCCTGCTGGTGCTCGCGATCGTCGCCGTGCTCGTCGGCTGGCGCGTCGGGTCGGACGGCGACACCAACGCCGGAAAGGTCCTCGGCGCCTTCGGTCTGCTTCTCCTGCTCGGCTACGCTTTCACCTGGATCGGCGCCCTGATCGGTCTGAGCGTGCGCACACCCGAGGCGGCCACCTCGGGCGGACTGATCTGGCTCTTCCCGGTGACGTTCATCTCGAACGCGTTCGTCGACACCGGCAACATGACGCCGTGGCTGCGGCACATCGCCGAGTGGAACCCGTTCAGCGCGACCGTGCAGGCCTGCCGGGTGCTCTTCGCCAACCCCGGCCGGTCGGCCTCCGGTGCCTGGCCCATGGTGCACCCCGTGTGGGCGTCGCTGATCTACTCCGTGCTGATCATCGTCGTCTTCCGCACGCTGGCCGTACGCAAGTACCGCTCCGCTACGGCGTGACGGCGCCCAGCCGCAGAGGCCCGACAGGCGCCCGTGACGGTACGCACGGCGAAACCCCCGGCGCGCGCACGGGCGGCCGGGGGTTCGTCGTGGAGAGGGCGGGGAGGGGAGGGCGGTGCGGGGGCGGTGAGGCCCCGTCCCCGGGTGGGGTCAGCCGTTGTAGGGCACGGCCTTGAGGATCGTCACCGAGGCCTTCTTGCCGTTGGGCAGCTCGTACTGCGCGTCCTCGCCGACCTTGTGGCCCATCACGCCGGAGCCCAGCGGGGACTGCGGCGAGTAGGTCTCGATGTCGGAGCTGGCGTACTCCCGCGAGGCGAGCAGGAAGGTCGTGGTGTCGTCCTCGTCGCCGTCGAAGGCGATCGTCACGACCATGCCGGGCGCGACCGTGCCGTCCGTCGACTTCGGCGCCTCGCCGACCTGGGCCTTCTCCAGGAGCTGGGTGAGCTGGCGGATGCGGAGCTCCTGCTTGCCCTGCTCCTCCTTGGCCGCGTGGTACCCGCCGTTCTCGCGCAGGTCGCCCTCCTCGCGAGCGGCCGCGATCTTCACGGTGATCTCGGCGCGCGCGGGACCAGACAGGTACTCCAGCTCGTCCTTGAGCTTGGTGTACGCCTCCTGGGTGAGCCAGGTGACGTCTTCGCTGGTCTGGGTCACAGGTGCTCCTCGTAGGTACTGGGAATACAAAGCATCGCCCTGCCCAGAAGCATGTTCCTCCATGAAAGGGCGAAACCACGAGCCTAACAATTCCCGGGCCGCCAGGGGAGGACATAACCCATCAGATTTACGTCGGCGCAGGTCAGTCCCTACAGAGAACGGGTGACGTCAGCCGGAGTGGCAGCCGAGCAGCTCCGCGGTGGTGCCCCGGGCGGTGGTGCGCAGGGTGACGACCTTGTCGATACGGGTGGCGGAGCCGTCGAAGTGGAAGTCCGCGCGGCCGACCTCGTCGCCGTCCGCGGCCTGGGAGCGCAGGGTGCAGTAGCCGTCGGTGCCGGCGTTCTTGTGCACTTCGAGGTGGACCCTGACCGCGGTGTCCGAGGCCTGGAAGGTGATGACCTCGGCGCTGATCTTCGTCTCCACGACGTAGTGGTAGGCGAAGTACCCGACCAGGGCGATCAGGGCCGCGGCGAGGACGTAGCCGGCGGTTCTGAGCTTGCGGTCGGCGCGGTCGTCCGACGAGCGGCCGTAGCGGCCCTCGGGAAGTCGCGTGCTCGCCGCGCTCATGATCGTCCTCCTGGGAGGGGCGGGGCCCCGGAATTATTCGCCCCCCGATTCGGTCACTATAGAAGCGCCGATCGCACCCGCTCACACCGGGCGCCGACCTATGAGGATTGTGTCTTGACTGACCAGCTGCGACTGATGGCCGTCCACGCCCACCCCGACGACGAGTCGAGCAAGGGTGCGGCGACGATGGCGAAGTACGTGTCCGAGGGGGTGGACGTACTGGTCGTGACCTGCACGGGCGGGGAGCGCGGCTCCATCCTCAATCCCAAGCTGCAGGGCGACAAGTACATCGAGGAGCACATCCACGAGGTACGCAAGAAGGAGATGGACGAGGCCCGCGAGATCCTCGGCGTCCGGCAGGAGTGGCTCGGCTTCGTCGACTCAGGTCTGCCCGAGGGCGACCCGCTGCCGCCGCTGCCGGAGGGGTGCTTCGCCCTGGAGGACGTCGACAAGGCGGCCGGCGAGCTGGTCAGGCAGATCCGCTCGTTCCGTCCGCAGGTGATCACCACCTATGACGAGAACGGCGGCTATCCGCACCCCGACCACATCATGACCCACAAGATCTCGATGGTGGCGTTCGAGGGCGCGGCGGACACCGAGAAGTACCCGGAGTCGGAGTTCGGCCCGGCGTACCGGTCGCAGAAGCTCTACTACAACCAGGGCTTCAACCGGCAGCGCACCGAGGCCCTGCACAACGCGTTGATCGCCCGCGGCCTGGAGTCCCCGTACGAGGACTGGCTGAAGCGGTGGAACGAGATCGAGCGCACCGAGCGCACGCTGACCACGCACGTTCCGTGCGCGGAGTTCTTCGAGATCCGGGACAAGGCGCTGATCGCGCACGCCACCCAGATCGATCCGGACGGCGGCTGGTTCCGGGTGCCGATGGAGCTCCAGAAGGAGGTCTGGCCCACCGAGGAGTACGAGCTGGCGAAGTCCCTCGTCGATACCTCCCTCCCCGAGGACGACCTCTTTGCGGGCATCCGCGACAATGCCTGACATGAGCGCTAGCGCAGCTTCGGTAATGACGCACCTGATCCCCCTCGCCGAGGTCGACGAGAACAAGGTCACCCCCGGCATCCTCGGCTTCATCGTCTTCGCGGTGATGGCCGTGGCGGTCTGGGGCCTGATGAAGTCGATGAGCAAGCAGATGGGCAGGGTCGACTTCGAGGAGACCCCGGCCGCCGGCCCGGACCGGGACGCGAAGGCGGAGTCCGGGGCCGCCGCCCCGGCCGAGCCCGGGGCCCGGCAGGCCTGACGGGAGCGCCGGGAGTGCCGGTGGCCGGCCGCCGGGGTCAGTGGTCCGTCGGCACCGTCGGGACCGGCACGCCCATCACCTCCCGGGCGTGCCGGCCGGGGACCATGCCCAGCCGCCACGCCTGCCAGCCCGCCTCCAGGTTCACCCCGCGTTCCAGGAGGAGCTGGTACGCCTCCACGTAGTCGTCGAGCTTCTCGTCTCTGAGGGGATGGCCGCCGCGCGCCAGTTGGGCCAGCTCCTCCTGCGCCACCGCCGTGCCGATCTCCACCCCGCCGGGTGCCGCGTACGGCAGGAGGGTGCAGCGCAGGAAGCGGGCCCAGTCCTCGCCGCGCCGGTCGCCGTACGAGGTGAACAGGCCGATCGCCTCGTCGCACAGGCCCAGGGCCTGCTGGGTACGGGCGTTGCCCGCGTCGACGACCGCCAGCTCCAGACAGGTCCACGCCTCGCCGTGGGCGACGCCGATGCGCTGGAAGTCGGCGCGGCCGTCGACCAGGAGCTGGCGGGCGAAGCCGGAGTTGCGGAGTGAGCCGGTCTGGGCGGCGCGTTGGTCGCGGGTCACCCGGGCCGAGTGATGGCGGGCGCAGGCCAGGCCGTAGACGTCCCGGATGCGGGCGAACATCGTCCTGGACCGTTCCAGTTCGCGGACCGCCTGGTTCAGGTCGCCGGTCTCCTCCAGGGCCTGGCCGAGGTAGTAGACCGTCCAGGCCTCGCCGCGCGCGTCCTCGTTGTCGCGGTGCCGGGCGGCGGCCCGGCGCAGGCCGTCGACCGCGGCGGACGCGTCGCCGGCCACCAGCCGGGCCCGGGCCAGCTGGGTCAGCGCCCAGGCCTCGCCGCGGGCGTCGTGGGTGCGGCCGTAGAGGCCGAGGGCGGTGCGCAGTTCGGTCTCCGCGCGGGTGATCTCGCCCATGCGCAGGCCGAGTTGGCCGAGCTGGAAGTGGGCCCAGGCCTCGCCGTGCACCGACTCGCCGGCGCGGTGCAGGACCAGGGACTCGGTGAGGAGCTGGAGTGCCTCGGCCAGCCGGGCGCGGTCCCGTTCGACGGCCGCCAGCGCGTGCATCGTCCAGGCCCGGTCGGTGGCCAGCTCGGGGGAGGCCTGGAGATCGAGCGCCTCCCGCAGCCGGGCCGCCGCCTCGGTGAGGTTGCCCTGGTGGTGCAGGGTGATGCCGAGGGAGCCCAGGGCGCGGGCCGCGCCGGCGTCGTGGTGGGCCTCCATGTAGAGGTCGACGACGGAGGTCAGTGTCGTCCGTGCCTTGTCGAGTTCGCCGAGCTGGCGGGCGGCGATACCGGTGCGCCACTGCACGGAGCGGACCAGCAGCCCCTGGTCGACGCTGTGCGCCAACTCGCTGATCTCGCCGAGCCGGTAGAGGTCGCCGCGGAGCAGGCAGTAGTCGCACAGGGCGCCGAGCAGGTTGAGTACGGCGCCCTGGTCGACGTCCTCCGCCTGCCGCAGGGTCGAGGTGATGAAGCTCGACTCGTCGTCCAGCCAGCGCAGCGCCTCGTCGAGGGAGGTGAAGCCGTGCGGTCCGAACCGGTCCGACCGGGTCGACATGTTCCCGTCGACCAGGCGCAGCACCGAGTCGGCCAGCTCGGCGTAGTTGACGATCAGCCGTTCCTGCGCCGCCGTGCGTTCGGCCGGGTCCTCCTCGTCGAGGAGGCGGGCCTGCGCGAAGGCGCGGACCAGGTCGTGCAGCCGGTAGCGGCGGCCCCGCACATGGGTGATCAGGCCCGCTTCGGAGAGCGCCTCCAGGTGACGGGTCGCCTCCGTCTCGTCGGTGGCGAGCAGCGCGGCGGCCGCGGCCGCGCCGAGCGACGCCCGCCCGGCCAGCGCCAGCCGGCGCAGCAGCCGCCGGGCCGGGTCCGATTGGTCGGTGTAGCGCAGCCACAGCACCCGTTCGACGGGTTGCACCGGCCCGTACGCGTCCAGGTCCGCGGCCAGCCGGCGCGGGGAGCGCGGGCCGAGCGCCGAGCCCGCGATCCGCAGCGCCAACGGGAGCCCGCCGCACAGTTCCCTGATCCGCTCCTCGGACGTGGCGTCGTAGGGCGCCGAGGTGTCCTGTGCCGCCGCGGTCAGCAGCTCCTCGGCGCCCGCCGCGTCCAGGGCCTCGACCGGGAGGTGGTGCACCCAGGCGAGGAGGGCGGCCGGCAGGTCGAGGGGTTCGCGGGTGGTGACCAGGACCAGGCTGTCGGAGCGTTCGGGGACGAGGGTGCGCACCTGTTCCGGGTCGACGGCGTCGTCCAGGACGATCGTCACGGGCAGCCCGGTCAGGTGCTGGTGGTAGAGCTCGCTCAGCCGCTTGACCTGCTGGTCGGGGGAGGAGCGTTCCCGGAAGAGCAGCTGTTCGCGGGGCGCGCCGAGCCGGTTGAGCAGGTGCAGCAGGGCGTCCCGGGTGGGCAGCGGTGTCTCCTCGGCGTCGCCGCGCAGGTCCACCACGCAGGCGCCGCGGAACTGGTCGCGCAGGTCGTGCGCGGCGCGGACCGCCAGGGTGCTGCGCCCCGAGCCGGGCACGCCGTGCAGGACGACGACGGTCGGCCGGGTCTCGGTGTGGGCCCGGGCCGCCTGCACCCACTGACGGATGCGCGCCATCTCCGTCCGGCGCCCCGCGAACGACCCTGTGGGGGACGGGAGTTGGCCGAAGGACTGTTCCAGCACAGTGCGTCTGCGGGCCGCCGCGCTCTTGTCGGTGCCGCGCAGCTGGGGTCCCGTTCGCTTCGTCGGCCCGGTGGCGGCGCCGAGTACCCGCTGCTGGTCGAGGAAGGGGCGGATGCCCCGCACCTCCAGCGCCGTCAGCCACTGCAACCGCAGCTGTTCCGGGCCGCCGGGCTGGCCGGCGGCTCCGGCGCGGTGGTGCGCGGCGGGCAGGTGCGAGGCGGTCACCTTCGCCACCGTCGCCGCCGCGCCCGCGACGCCCGCCGCGACGCCCGCGCCGACGGCCGGACCGGTGCCGGTGCCCAGCGCCAGGTCCGCCACCACGGCGGCGACGGCGGCAACTCCCGCCACCAGCAGGGGAGTCGGGCCCGCCTCCCGCGCGTACCGCTGCCCGAAGGTGAGCCGGTCCGCCGCCACCTCGTCGAGCGAGCGGGTGTACGCGTCGTACTCCCCGGCCGCCGTCGCGGCGATGGTGTCCAGCGCGGCCCTGGAGCGGGTCAGCAGGGTCTGGGTGTCCGTGCGCCCGCCCGAGCGGCGTACCTCCTCCTCCACCGCCCGAGCCAGCAGTCGTTCGGCGTCGGCCCGATGGCTCTCCCGCATGTCACGTCCCCCTCCGGCAGCAACTCCGTTGGCTACGAGTGTCCTTCGGGCGGGGCGCGAGCGCGAGAGGGGCGGCGATCACGGGGACGGGCGCGGGGGAGGCGCGCCGCCCGGCTCCGTGCCCCGCGCGCCGCCGTGGCCCATGGGAGAGTGGAACGGTGAACCGACTGGCCGATGAGACGTCCCCGTACCTGCTCCAGCACGCCGACAACCCGGTCGACTGGTGGCCCTGGTCGGCCGAGGCCTTCGAGGAGGCCCGCAGGACGGACCGCCCCGTCCTGCTGAGCGTCGGCTACAGCAGCTGCCACTGGTGCCATGTCATGGCGCACGAGTCCTTCGAGGACCGGGCCACCGCCGACTACCTCAACGAGCACTTCGTGAGCGTCAAGGTCGACCGCGAGGAGCGCCCGGACGTCGACGCCGTCTACATGGAGGCCGTCCAGGCGGCCACCGGCCAGGGCGGCTGGCCCATGACGGTCTTCCTCACCCCGGACGCCGAACCCTTCTACTTCGGCACCTACTTCCCGCCGGCCCCCCGGCACGGCATGCCCTCCTTCCGGCAGGTGCTCGAAGGCGTCCGCGGCGCCTGGACCGAGCGCCGGGACGAGGTCGCGGAGGTCGCCGGGAAGATCGTCCGGGACCTCTCCCAGCGCGAGATCGACTACGGCGGCACCGAGGCCCCCGGTGAGGAGGAGCTCGCCGCCGCGCTCCTCGGCCTCACCCGCGAGTACGACCCGCAGCGCGGCGGATTCGGCGGGGCGCCCAAGTTCCCGCCGTCCATGGTGATCGAGTTCCTGCTCCGCCACCACGCGCGCACCGGCGCCGAGGGCGCTCTCCAGATGGCCCAGGACACCTGTGAGCGGATGGCCCGCGGCGGCCTCTACGACCAGCTCGGCGGCGGCTTCTCGCGGTACTCCGTCGACCGCGATTGGACCGTCCCGCACTTCGAGAAGATGCTGTACGACAACGCCCTGCTCTGCCGGGTGTACGCGCATCTGTGGCGCGCCACCGGCTCCGCGCGGGCCCGTCAAGTCGCCCTGGAGACCGCGGACTTCATGGTGCGTGAACTGCGCACGGCGCAGGGCGGGTTCGCCTCCGCGCTCGACGCCGACAGCGACGACGGCAGTGGCGGGCATGTCGAGGGCGCCTACTACGTCTGGACGCCCGGGCAGTTGCGCGAGGTGCTGGGGGAGGAGGACGCCGCTCTCGCCGCCCAGTACTTCGGGGTGACCGAGGAGGGCACCTTCGAGGAGGGCCAGTCGGTCCTCCAACTTCCCCAGAGCGACGCGGTGTTCGACGCCGGGCGGATCGAGTCGGTCCGCAGCCGTCTGCTCGCCGCCCGCGGCGGCCGGCCCGCCCCCGGCCGCGACGACAAGGTGGTCGCCGGCTGGAACGGCCTGGCGATCGCCGCCCTCGCCGAGACCGGCGCGTACTTCGACCGCCCCGACCTGGTCGAGGCCGCGGTCGGCGCCGCCGATCTCCTCGTACGGCTGCATCTGGACGAGCAGGCGCGGCCGGCCCGTACCAGCAAGGACGGGCGGGTCGGTCCGAACGCCGGGGTGCTGGAGGACTACGCGAACGTGGCCGAGGGGTTCCTCGCGCTGGCGTCGGTCACCGGGGAGGGGGTCTGGCTGGAGTTCGCCGGACTGCTGCTCGACCACGTGCTCGCCGGGTTCACCGACGCGTCAGGGGCGCTGTACGACACCGCCGCCGACGCCGAGCGGCTCATCCGCCGCCCGCAGGATCCGACCGACAACGCCACCCCGTCCGGCTGGACCGCCGCCGCGGGCGCCCTGCTGAGTTATGCGGCGCAGACCGGCGCCGAACCCCACCGGGCCGCCGCCGAACGGGCGTTGGGGGTGGTGAAGGCGCTCGGGCCGCGCGTTCCGCGGTTCATCGGCTGGGGTCTCGCGGTCGCCGAGGCGTATCTCGACGGACCGCGCGAGGTGGCGGTCGTCGGGCCCTCGCTCACCGACGAGGAGACGGCGGCCCTGCGCCGTACGGCGCTGCTGGGCACCGCGCCCGGCGCCGTCGTCGCCGTGGGGGTGGCCGGCGCCGGCGAACTCCCGCTGCTCGCCGGCCGGCCGCTGATCGACGGGCGGGCCGCCGCGTATGTCTGCCGCAACTTCACCTGCGACGCCCCGACCACCGACCCGGAGCGACTGCGGACGGCACTGAACCGGCACTGAACCGGCTCCGAACCGACCGCGGACCGGCTGCGACCTACCGGGGCAGCCCGTTCTCCAGGACGTTCATCGTGCGGTCGAGGAGGCCCGCGAAGTCGTCCCGGTGGCCGTTCTCCGCCCAGTACAGGGACGTCTCCATCAGGCCGCCGATGAGCGCCATGGCGTAGACCCGGACCTCGAGGCCGTCCGGGGGGAGGCCGGTGCGCTCGGCGATGGCCTCGCAGAGCATGCTGCCGGTGACCGACATGCTCTCCATCATTCGGGAGCGCACCGCCGGGACCTGGACCATCAGGTGGGTGCGGAGCCGGGAGACCTCGGGGTCCTCGTCGATGCCGAGCTGGACGGTCTTGCGCAGCACGTACCGCAGGGACTGCATCCACGGCTCGTCGGCGGGTCTGGCCCGCAGTTCCTCCACGAGCAGCGGGTCGAACTCGTCCGTGAGGACGATGTCCTCCTTGGTCGGGAAGTACCGGAAGACCGTCGACGGCGACACCTCGGCGCGCTCGGCGATCTGCTCGATCGTCGTCGCGTCGTACCCCTGTTCCCCGACCAGCGCGTAGGTCGCGGTACGGATCGCCTCGCGGGTCCTGATCTTCTTCCGCTCGCGGAGTCCCGGCTGGGGGCGGTCGGCGGGGCTCGGGGGGGAGGGTGCGGCCGTCATGACGGTCATTGTCCGGCATCCGCCGGAACAGTGGTCATGGCCGGGTCCGGGTCCTCCTTCGCGGCGGGCGGCACGGGGGCGTTCGGCAGCAGCGCGGCGGCCAGCAGGGCGGTGACGACGGCCGCGACGCCGCAGACCAGCAGGACCAGGCCCATGCCGTGGACGTAGGCGCTGTTCGCGGAGGCCACCAGGTGGGCCGAGCCCGTCCTCCCGGCGACGAGGTGCGCGGCGACCACGGACTCCCCGGCGGTGTCGGCGGCCTTCGCGGGCAGGCCGCTCACGTCGAGACGGTCGCGGTACGCGCTCGCCAGCAGGCTGCCGAGCAGGGCGATGCCGACGGCGGCGCCCACCTGGCGCAGCGTCATGAGGAGCCCGGAGCCGCTGCCCGCCCGGTCACGGGGCAGGGCGCCCAGCGCGCCGTCCATCGAGGGCACGACCGAGAAACCGAAGCCGAAGCCGGTGATCGACAGCCACAGCGCGGTGAAGCCGTAGCCGGAGCCGGCCGTCGTACGGCTGCCGAGCAGCGCGGCGAAGGCCAGCACCACCAGGCCCCCGCTGACCACGGCGCGCGCCCCCAGCCGGGCCACGATCGGCTGCGCGACGCGGGCCGCGACGAGCAGACCGCCCATCATGGGCAGCAGTCGCAGACCGGTGCCGAGGGCGTCGTTGCCGAGAACGGCCTGGAGGTACGGCGGCAGCACGAAGAGCAGGCCGGAGAGGACGAACATCACCAGGGTCGCCGCCAGCGTGTTGAGGAGGAAGCCGCGGTGGCGCAGGAGCGCCATGTCGAGCATGGGCCGCTCCATCCGCCGCTCGCGCAGCACCAGCGCGGCGAGAAGCAGCGCGCCGCCGCCGAGCATGCTCAGGACGAGTGGATTGGCCCAGCCGCGGCCGGGGGCTTCGATGATCGCGTAGATGAGGGCGCCGAGCCCGGCGGCGGTGAGGACGGTGGAGAGGGCGTCGACCCGGGGGGAGGCGGGGTCACGGGTCTCCGGCAACAGGAAGAGGCAGGCGGCGATGCCGATGGCGGCCATCGGGACGTTCACCAGGAAGACCGAGCCCCACCAGAAGTGGTCGAGCAGCCAGCCGCCGATGATCGGACCCAGTGGCAGGCCGAGCGCCGAGCCGGCCGAGATGATGCCGACGGCCTTGGTGCGCTCGGCGGGCTCGAAGAGCGAAGGCAGGACGGAGAAGGCGAGCGGGGTGATCAGCGCGGCCCCGAAGCCCATCACGGTGCGGGCCGCGATGACCCAGTTCACGTCGTCGGCGAGGGCGCCGGCCACCGAGCCGGCGAGGAAGACGCCGAGCCCGGCGACGAGCATCCGGCGCCGGCCGAACCGGTCGCCGAGCAGGCCGGCGGGGAGCATCAGCGCTGCGAAGACGATGACGTACGCGTCCGCCATCCACTGCTGCTGGCCGGTGGTGGCGCCGAGTTGGGCGGCCATGGTGGGCAGGGCCACGTTGAGGATCGTCGTGTCGAAGCCGAGCGTGAGCATGCTCGCGACCAGGGCGGCGAGGGCCCACCAGCGGCGCGGGTCGCTCCGGACGGCATCGGGTTGAGTGACAGTAACCATGAAATGAGAGTAACTGTCAAAAGGTGGTAGCTGTCAATGGGTGGGCTCTGTCAGAGGCTGTGCGGGCGCACGGAAAAGGGCCACGGCTCGCAAGCCGTGGCCCTGAGGGGGGCGGGTGGAGCGGATCAGCCGTGCCGGTACGCCACCAGGGAGATACCGACGTAGTGCACGAGGAAGGCCGCCACGGTGAGGGAGTGGAAGACCTCGTGGAAACCGAACCAGCGCGGTGACGGGTTGGGCCGCTTCAGGCCGTAGATCACGCCGCCGGCGCTGTAGAGCAGTCCGCCGACGACCACCAGGACCAGGACGGCGATGCCGCCCGTGCGCATGAAGTCGGGCAGGAAGAAGACGGCCGCCCAGCCCATCGCGATGTAGCAGGGGGTGTAGAGCCAGCGCGGGGCGCCGACCCAGAAGACCCGGAAGAGGATGCCGGCCAGGGCGGCGCCCCAGATGCTCCAGAGCAGCCAGCGCCCCTTGGCGCCGGGCAGCAGCAGCATCGTCAGCGGGGTGTAGGTGCCGGCGATGATCAGGAAGATGTTGGCGTGGTCGAGTCTGCGCAGGACGCCGTCCATGCGCGGGCTCCAGTCACCCCGGTGGTAGAGCGCGCTGACTCCGAACAGCAGGCACGCCGTCAGGGCGAAGATCCCGCAGGCGAGGCGGGCCCGGGGGGAGTCGGCGAGGGCGGTGAGCACCAGACCCGCCACGAGGACGGCCGGGAACATGCCGAGGTGCAGCCACCCGCGGAGCTTGGGCTTGACCGGATGCGGCAGGGGGAGCGCGACGGGACCGCGGCCTGCGGCCGGCGTGTCCGTGGGCGCGTCGGGGACGGACGCAGTCATACCCGCATCGTACCTACGCAACCGTAGGTTACGCGTCGGTCCCACCTGATGAAGAGCCAGAAGTGGCCATGCTCTCATGCGTACCGGGCCGCTGGGTACCCGAAGTGAAGCCGTGGTGACGGACGGAAAACATCTCGGTACGTGGCGATGGTCACGCCGCTCAGGTGTGAGGCCCTCTGGACAGATGGGCGGATGCGTCGGATGATCAAATGAGTGCGGTCGGCACCGGATGAGCGCCAGGGACCCCCCACCGTGAAGCATCCGGGTCGCGGCCCCCAAGGGGCAACAAGGACGAAACCCCTCACCATAGGAGCAATCGTGGCGCGCGACATCGCGGCTCCCCCCGTCATTCCCACCGAGCACAAGGAACTGATCTCGTGGGTGAACGAGATCGCCGAACTGACCCAGCCGGACAGCGTGGTCTGGTGTGACGGATCCCAGGCGGAGTACGACCGGCTGAGCGAGGAGCTCGTCGAGAAGGGCACCTTCAAGAAGCTCGACCCGGTCAAGCGCCCCCACTCCTACTACGCAGCCTCCGACCCGACCGATGTCGCGCGGGTCGAGGACCGGACGTTCATCTGCTCCGAGAGGGAAGCGGACGCCGGCCCGACCAACAACTGGAAGGCGCCCGCCGAGATGCGGGCCCTCTTCACCGGCGAGGGCGCGCGGGAGGGTTCCGCGGGAGAACAGGGCATCTTCCGCGGCTCCATGAAGGGCCGGACGATGTACGTCGTCCCGTTCTGCATGGGGCCCCTCGGCTCGGACCTCTCCGCGATCGGCGTCGAACTCACCGACTCCGCCTACGTCGCCGTCTCCATGCGCACCATGACCCGCATGGGGCAGCCCGTCCTGGACGAACTCGGCACCGACGGCTTCTTCGTGCGTGCTGTGCACACGCTCGGAGCGCCGCTCGCCGAGGGCGAGGCGGACGTGCCGTGGCCGTGCAACTCCACCAAGTACATCTCCCACTTCCCGGAGACCCGCGAGATCTGGTCCTACGGCTCCGGCTACGGCGGCAACGCGCTGCTCGGCAAGAAGTGCTACGCCCTGCGCATCGCCTCCGTCATGGCGCGCGACGAGGGCTGGCTCGCCGAGCACATGCTGATCCTCAAACTCACGCCCCCGCAGGGCGAGTCGAAGTACGTGGCCGCCGCCTTCCCGAGCGCCTGCGGCAAGACCAACCTCGCCATGCTGGAGCCCACGGTCTCCGGCTGGACGGTCGAGACGATCGGTGACGACATCGCCTGGATGCGGTTCGGCGCGGACGGCCGGCTCTACGCGATCAACCCCGAGGCCGGTTTCTTCGGCGTCGCGCCCGGCACCGGCGAGCACACCAACGCCAACGCGATGAAGACCCTGTGGGGCAACTCCGTCTTCACCAACGTGGCGCTCACCGACGACAACGACGTGTGGTGGGAGGGGATGACGGAGGAGACTCCGGCCCATCTGACGGACTGGAAGGGCAACTCCTGGACGCCGGAGTCCGGTTCACCCGCCGCGCACCCCAACGCCCGCTTCACCGTGCCGGCTTCGCAGTGCCCGATCATCGCGCCCGAGTGGGAGGACCCCAAGGGCGTGCCGATCTCGGCGATCCTCTTCGGCGGCCGGCGCGCGTCCGCCGTTCCGCTGGTGACGGAGTCCTTCGACTGGAACCACGGCGTCTTCCTCGGCGCCAACGTGGCCTCCGAGAAGACCGCCGCCGCCGAGGGCAAGGTTGGTGAACTGCGCCGCGACCCGTTCGCCATGCTGCCGTTCTGCGGCTACAACATGGGTGACTACATGGGCCATTGGGTCGATGTCGCCAAGGACCGGGACCAGTCGAAGCTCCCGAAGATCTACTACGTGAACTGGTTCCGCAAGAACGACGCGGGCAAGTTCGTGTGGCCCGGCTTCGGCGAGAACAGCCGCGTCCTGAAGTGGATCGTGGACCGCCTCGACGGCCGCGCCGAGGGTGTCGAGACCCCGATCGGCGTGCTGCCGGCCAAGGGCGCCCTCGACACCCGGGGCCTCGACCTGTCCGACGCCGACCTCGACTTCCTGCTCACCGTCGACAAGGACGTGTGGCGCGAGGAGGCGGCGCTGGTCCCCGACCACCTCAACACCTTCGGCGATCACACGCCCAAGGAGCTGTGGGACGAGTACCACGCGCTCGTCGAGCGCCTGGGCTGAGCACCCCTCGACCTCCGCGGCCGGTCCCGTCTGCCCTGACCAGCGTCGTCACGGCCGGCCGCGGAGACAGCAGACGAGTGAGGGCCCCGTACGACGACCGACGTCGTGCGGGGCCCTTCTCGTCTGCTCGCCGCGTGCGCTCGACGCGCCCGCAGGGGGTCGTGGCACCCGGTCCGCACGTCGCTGCGGGTGCGCGCGGACCGGGGCCGTTCTGGGGAGCCGGGGGGCTCGGGACCCGCCCGGCACGGACGGCCGGACGGGGCGAGGACGAGGGGCTCAGCGCTACGCATGCGGCGCGCTGAGTTCGGTGGAGCGGTTCGACAGGACGGGCTGACCGGCGCGAGCTCCGGGGCAAGAGCTCGGGGGGGCGGGCTCGGCGCGCGACGAGCGCCGCGGCACGGGCTCGGCGGGACGGGCTCAGTGGGACGCGAGGGCCCGGGGCTCCGGCGCGTCGGCGTGGGCGTCCATGCGCTCGGCGGCCAGGATCGCGGCGGCCGTGTCGGCGCGGGAGGCGGCGACGACCAGGGCGCGGTTGGCGAGGGCGTGTGCGCGCCGGTGCAGGGCCGCGAGGGGTGACGGTGAGACGGTCACGGTGGCGCGGAGCGGTCCCGCTCCGCCGCGCAGCCGGGCCACCTCGGCGGCGAGCCGCTCGGCCGCCGCGTCCAGGTCGGCGGACGGCTCCAGGGCGCGCAGTTCGTCGGTGACCGTGAGCAGTGCGGCGAGATGACTCGCGAGCTGGATGTCCAGCTCCTCCTCGCGTGACCGATGGGGGAAGTCGGAGGGGACGCCGGCCATCGTGCTGTGCACCGACTTGGTGCGGATCGGTTCGTACATGGGGATGGCCTCCTGTGCTCTGACAGGAAACCATCCTAGCTTAGATGTCGTCTAAAGTTGAGCTGCTCACAAACCCGGCCGGACCGGCTACGTCCGGTCACCGTCAGGGCTGGCCGTACCCGTCGAGGAAGTTGCCGATCCGGGTCACCGCGTCCCGCAGATCACCGACCGTCGGCAGGGTCACGACCCGGAAGTGGTCGGGTTCGGGCCAGTTGAAGCCGGTGCCCTGGACCACCATGATCTTCTCCCGGCGGAGCAGGTCGAGGACCATCCGCCGGTCGTCCTTGATCTTGAAGACCTTGGGGTCGAGCCGCGGGAAGAGATAGAGCGCGCCGCGCGGCTTCACGCAGGTCACGCCGGGGATCTGGGTCAGCAGTTCGTGGGCGACGTCCCGCTGCTCCTTCAGCCGGCCACCGGGCAGCACCAGGTCGCCGATGGTCTGCCGGCCGCTGAGCGCGGCGACGACTCCGTGCTGGCCGGGCATGTTGGCGCAGAGCCGCATGTTGGCCAGGATCGTCAGGCCCTCGATGTAGGACTCGGCGTGGGCGCGGGGGCCGGAGATCGCGACCCAGCCGACCCGGTAGCCGGCCACCCGGTACGCCTTCGACATGCCGTTGAAGGTGAGGGTGAGCAGGTCGGGGGCGATCTTGGCGGTCGGGGTGTGGACGGCGTCGTCGTAGAGGATCTTGTCGTAGATCTCGTCGGAGCAGACCAGCAGGTTGTGCCGGCGGGCGATGTCGGTCAGGCCCCTGAGCATCGCCTCGTCGTACACGGCCCCCGTCGGGTTGTTGGGGTTGATGATGACGAGCGCCTTGGTGCGGTCGGTGACCTTGCGCTCGACGTCGGCGAGGTCGGGCATCCAGTCGGACTGCTCGTCGCAGCGGTAGTGCACGGCGGTGCCGCCGGAGAGGGAGACGGCGGCGGTCCACAGGGGGTAGTCGGGGGCGGGTACCAGGACCTCGTCGCCGTCGTCGAGCAGGCCCTGCATCGCCATGACGATCAGTTCGGAGACGCCGTTGCCGATGAAGACGTTCTCGACGTCGGTCTCGATGCCGAGGGTCTGGTTGTGCATGACCACCGCGCGGCGGGCGGCCAGCAGCCCCTTCGCGTCGCCGTAGCCGTGGGCGGACGACACGTTGCGGAGGATGTCCTCCAGGATCTCGGGCGGGCACTCGAAGCCGAACGCGGCCGGGTTGCCGGTGTTCAGCTTGAGGATGCGGTGGCCTGCCGCCTCCAGCCGCATCGCCTCCTCAAGGACCGGTCCCCGGATCTCGTAACAGACGTTGGCGAGCTTGGTCGACTGGATCACCTGCATGTCTGGGAGCTTACGGCCCGGTAACGCGCCGAGGCTCGTGTTTTCCGCCACGTGGACGCGTCGCTCGCGGCCGGAAACGGATCCTTGCCCTCGCGCACCCCTCCGCTAACAATGCGCATGACAACTCCGGGTGGGCCGGAAGATCTCCGGCAGCCCGTGTCAGTAGAGGGGAACCCCCACATGAACAAACCTCTCCTTGCCGCGCTCTCCGTCCTGGCCCTGGCCGGGACCGGCGTGGCGCCCGCGGTCGCCGCGCAGCGGACCGCGGCGGTGACCGTCGACTTCGCCGGCACCGTCTCCCTCAGCAACTGTTCCGGGTCGGTCATCCGCTTCCCGGGCTCGGCCGACACCGCCCCCGCGCTGGTGCTGACCAACGGCCACTGCCTGGAGACCGGCTTCCCGGACCCGGGCGAGGTCATCACCGGCCAGTCCTCCAGCCGTACCTTCGGGCTGCTGAACTCGGCCGGCAGCAAGGTCGCCACGCTCCGCGCCAACCAGGTCGTCTACTCCACGATGACCGACACGGACGTGACGATCTACCGCACCACCACGACGTACGCGGCGATCAAGAGCGCGTACGGCATCAGCCCGCTCACCGTGAGCGCCACGCACCCGACCGCCGGCACCGCGATCAAGGTCGTCTCCGGGTACTGGAAGACGATCTACAGCTGCGCCATCGACGGGTTCGTGTACCGGCTCAAGGAGGGCGACTGGACCTGGAAGGACTCGGTCCGCTACACCTCCGCCTGCAACACCATCGGCGGCACCTCCGGCTCCCCGGTGATCGACACCAGTACCGGCCAGGTCGTCGCCGTCAACAACACGGGCAACGAGGACGGTGAGACCTGCACCGTCGACAACCCGTGCGAGGTCGACGCGAACGGCAACGTGACGGTCCGCGAGGGCATCAACTACGCCGAGGAGACCTACACCATCCCGGCCTGCTTCACCTCGGCCAACGTGCTCAGCCTCAGCGCGAGCGGCTGCACGCTGCCCAAGCCGTAGGGCCCGGGTCACGCGGGACCGTTCCGTCGCACGGGACTGCGACGGACCGACCGCCCCGCCAGGACGTCCGTGCGCCGGCCGTCCTCGATCACGAACCGGCCGTCGACCAGGACGTACGGAATGCCCGTCGGCGGTGTGCGCGGTGCGGCGAAGGTGGCGCCGGCCGCTACCGTCGCCGGGTCGAACAGGACCAGGTCGGCGCGGTACCCCTCGCGCACCAGGCCCCGGTCCGGCAGCCGCAGCCGGGCGGCCGGCCGCGAGGTGAGGTGGGCGACGCACTCCTCCAGCGACAGTAGCCCCAACTCCCTTACGTAGTGGCCGAGATAGCGCGGGAACGTGCCGTAGGCGCGCGGATGCGGCTTGCTGCCCCGCAGCAGGCCGTCCGAGCCGCCGGTGTGGACGCGGTGGCGCATGATCGTCCGGACGTTCCCCTCGTGGCCCACGTGCTGGAGGATCGTTGGGCCGAGCCGGTCCTCGACCAGCAGCCGCCGGGCCGTCGTCCAGGGGGTCTCGCCGTTCAGGTCCGCCGACCGCTGGACCGTGCGGCCCACCATCGCGGCCAGGGCCGGGTCGTTCACGCCCGAGATCTCGATCGTGTCCCAGTCGATCGGTACGCCGTGACAGCCGTCGGAGCCGGTCACCTCCAGGTGGTGGCGGATGCGCTCGGCCGTGGAGTCGTCCGCCAGCCGTTCCAGCACCGCCTCCGGGCCGCCCGCGCTCGCCCAGCCCGGCAGCACGGCCGCGAGGGTGGTGCAGCCGGGGGTGTAGGGGTAGGTGTCGAGGCTGATGTCCGAGCCGGCCGCCAGCGCCTCGTCCAGCAGCGCCAGCAGCTCGGGGGCGCGGCCCTCGTTCACGCCGAAGTTCATGGTGGCGTGCGCGAGGTGGAGCGCGCAGCCCGCCTCCCGGGTCAGCTCCACCATCTCCGCGTACGCCTCCAGGGCGCCCGCGCCGTAGGAGCGGTGGTGGGGGCAGTAGTAGCCGCCGTAGGACGCCACCACCCGGCACAGTGCGGTGAGTTCGGCGTTCCGGGCGTACATGCCGGGGGTGTAGGTGAGGCCGGAGGAGAGGCCCACCGCGCCCTGCTCCAGGCCCTCGGCGACCAACTGCCGCATCCGGTCCACCTCTTGGGGCGTCGCCTCCCGGTCCTCCCAGCCGACGACGAGCGCGCGGACCGTACCCTGCGGCACCAGGTAGGCCGCGTTGACCGCGATCCCGCGGTCCAGCCGGTCCAGATAGCCGCCCACCGAACGCCAGTCGAAGTCGATGTCGTCGCCGGACCCGTTCCAGCCGGTGATCGCCGACCGCACCCCGGCGAGCGTACGGTCGTCGACCGGCGCGTACGACAGCCCGTCCTGGCCCAGGACTTCGAGCGTCACCCCCTGCGCGGCCTTGGCGCTGTGGTCCGGGTCGCGCAGCAGGGCGAGGTCGCTGTGCGCGTGCATGTCGATGAAGCCGGGGGAGAGGACCAGCCCCTCCGCGTCCAACTCCCTCCGCGCCTTGGGGCGTTGGCAGCCGGCCGCCGCTGCCTCCTGGACGATCGAGACGATCCTGCCGCGGTCGACGACCACGTCGGCGCGGTAGGAGGGGGCGCCGGAGCCGTCCACGACGTCGGCGTCCCGGATGACGAGCTCTTCCATGCCGGCCTCCTGCCGTGTGCGTGCGGGGTCTTCTAGAAGAACGTACGGAGGTAGTCGACGACCGTGCCGTCCGCCCGCGCCACCGGGATCAGCTGCCACTTGTCGAAGGAGGTGCAGGGGTGGGACAGGCCCATCGCGAGCCAGTCGCCGACCTGCACGTCCGCCTCCGGGGAGGTGCGCAGCCAGGCGTGCTGGTCGGAGAGGCCGGTGATCTCGACGCCGGTGGCCGGGCGTTCGGTGCCGTCCCGGCGGACCGCCTGGGCCACGGGCAGGTCGAGGTCGTAGGCCGCGTCCCGCTTGCCCGCGTTGGCGAACGCCTGGCCGGGCGTGGGCCGGGAGACGAGCTGCGCCCAGAGCCGGAACGCCGGGTGCAGGGCGCCCTCCTCCGGGACCCGGGCGAAGGGGGTCAGCCTGCGGTAGTGGCCGTCGTCGTGCGAGACGTAGGCGCCCGAGCGCAGCAACTTCAGCACGGGCAAGGAGAGTTCGGGCAGCTCGGCGAAGACGTCGGCCACCGCGTCGAACCAGGCGCTGCCGCCGGCGCTGACCACGATCGTGTCCGTCCCGGCGAACCGGCCGGCCCGGTCGAAGTCCACGGCGAGCGCGGTCAGCCGGCGCAGCCACGCGTGCACCCGCTCCGGATCGGCCTCCGGCACCTCGCCCTCGTAGCCGGCGACACCGACCAGCCGCAGGGCCGGCGCCGCGGCCACCGCGTCCGCCACCGCCGCGCACTCCGCCTCCGTACGGACGCCGGTGCGGGCGCCCGCGCCGGCGCCGAGTTCGACCACCACGTCGAGCGGGCGGGCGGCGCCGCGCAGGGCCGCGTCCATCAGTTCGGCCCCGCGCACGGAGTCGACGTAGCAGACGAAGTGGAAGGACGGGTCGGAGTCGAGTTCGGCGGAGATCCACTTCAGGGCGGCCGGATCGACCAGCTCGTTGGCGAGGAAGATCCGGTCGATGCCGAACTCCCGTGCCACGCGCACCTGGTGGGGTACGGCGAGGGTGATGCCCCAGGCGCCGTGCGCGAGTTGCCGGTGGAAGAGCTGCGGGGCCATGGACGTCTTGCCGTGCGGGGCGAAGGCGAGGCCGTGCCGGGTCGCGTAGCCCTCCATGAGCGTCAGGTTGTGCTCCAGGCGCTCGGCGGACAGCGCGAGGACCGGGGTGGTGAAGCCGCCGGTGAAGAGGTTGCGGCGCTGGGCGGCCAGTTCGCCGACGGTCAGGCCGTACGCGTCCGGGGGGAGGCCCTTGAAGCGGTGGTCGACGCGTTCCCCGGCGAGCCGGGCGAGCGCTTCGGTACCCGTGTCGCGGACCATGGAGCCTCCCTGAACTGGTGTGTTGTGTTCTCTGCAACGCTCATTGCGTATGCCGCTTACTGCTGTCTAACATCTCGCCCAACACCGGGTCAACGGAGCCGCCGCCCCCGGTGCACCGACGAGGAGCCCCGCCATCGTGACCGCCGAAGGACCTGTCCGTGCCGCCCCCGATGTCGTGGACGTCGTCGCGCTCGGCGAGTCCATGGTCACCTTCCTGCCCACCCGCCCCGGCCGCCTCGCCGACGTACCGTCCTTCGACCGGGCCATCGGCGGCGCCGAGTCCAACGTCGCCTGCGTGCTCGCCGCGGCCGGGCACTCCGCGCGCTGGGTCAGCCGGGTCGGCGCCGACGGCTTCGGCGACCACCTCGTCGAGACGATCGGCGGCTACGGCGTGGACGTCTCGTCCGTACGACGCGACCCCGCCCGCCCGACCGGCGTCTACTTCCGCACCGCCGGCGACCGGGCCACCGACGCCCACGAGGTGGCGTACTACCGGGCCGGGTCCGCCGCCTCCGCGATGAGTGTGGAGAACGTGGACCTGGCCGCCGTACGCGCCGCCCGCGTGCTCCACCTCTCGGGGATCACCCCCGCGCTCTCCGCGGAGTGCCTCGCCCTGGTGCGCGCGCTGACCGCGCCCCGGCCCGGCCGCCCCCTCGTCTCCTTCGACGTCAACCACCGGCCCGGACTGTGGCGCGGGACCGACGGGCCCGGGCCGCTGCTGGAACTGGCGCGCGGCGCCGACGCCGTCTTCGTCGGGGAGGACGAGGCGCAGGAGGTGTGGGGGCTGCGCGGCGCGCACGCCGTACGGGCCGCGCTGCCCGGCCCCAGGACGGTCGTCGTCAAGCAGGGCGGGCGCGGCGCGACCGTGTTCGCGCGCGGCGCCGGGGACGGCGGGCCGACGGTCACCTTCGTGCCCGCACCGCGCGTGGACGTCGTCGCCGCCGTCGGCGCCGGGGACGCCTTCGCCGCCGGGTTCCTCTCCGCGACCCTGCGCGGACTGCCCGTCCGCGACCGGCTGCGGCACGGGCATCTGACGGCCGCCGCCGCCCTCACCGTCCACGGCGACCTCGCCGCCCCGCCCGCCCGCGGCCACGCCGACCGGCTGGCCGCCCTCGACGACCCGGCGTGGGAGAGACTGCGACTCGGCCCCGGCTGGACCGACGCCTCGCGGGCCGACGAGGAGGTACACACACCATGAGCCAGACCGTCGACCGCGCGCTCAGCATCCTGCCGCTGCTCGCCGAGGGCCCCGCCGACCTCGGCCAGGTCGCCGGCCGGCTCGACGTGCACAAGTCCACCGCGCTGCGGCTGCTGCGCACCCTCCACGAACACGGGCTGGTCTACCGCCAGTCCGACCAGCGCTACCGCCTCGGCGCGCGGCTGATCGCGCTCGCCCAGGAGGCGATGGAGAACCTCGACATCCGCGAGATCGCCCACCCCCACCTCGCCCGGCTCAACGAGCGGTGCGGCCACACCGTCCACCTCGCCGTCCACGAGGAGAACGAGGTCCTCTACATCGATAAGGTGGAGAGCCGCTACCCCGTCCGCATGTACTCGCGGATCGGCAAACCGGTGGCCATCACCGTCGCCGCCGTCGCCAAACTCCTCCTCGCCGACCTCCCCGAACCCGAGCGCCGCGCCCTCGCCGAGAAGCTCGACTACCCCCTCTACACCTCCCGCTCCACCCCCAACGCCGCAGCTTTCCTGCGGGAGTTGGAGAAGGTGCGCGAGCAGGGCTGGGCCACCGACCTCGGCGGCCACGAGGAGTCCATCAACTGCGTCGCCGCGCCGATCCGGGGCGCCGACGGACGCGTGGTCGCCGCGATGTCGGTCTCCGCGCCCAACGTCGTCGTCACCGCCGACGAACTCCTCACCCTGCTTCCGCTGGTGCGCCGCACGGCGGACGCCATCAGCGGCGAGTACTCCGGCCGCACCCCCGCACCAGCAAAGGACCCGGCATGACCGAGAAGACCGCGCTCACCCCGAAGACCCACACCGCGCCGCCCGCCCGGTTCTCGCACGGGGTGCGGAAGGGGAACATCCTCCAGGTGGCCGGGCAGGTCGGCTTCCTCCCCGCCGAGGAGGGCAGGCCGCCCACGCCCGCCGGGCCCGGCCTGCGCGAGCAGACCCTCCAGACCCTCGCCAACGTCCGGGCGATCCTGGAGGAGGGCGGGGCCTCCTGGGACGACGTGGTGATGATCCGCGTCTACCTGACGGACACCGACCACTTCGCCGAGCTGAACACGATCTACAACGAGTACTTCGAGCAGCACCTCACCGAGGCGCCGGCCGCCCGTACGACGGTCTACGTCGGCCTGCCCGCCGGGCTCCTCGTCGAGATCGACGCGCTGGCCGTCCTGGGCTGACCGCCCCCGACCGCCCCGCCGGCCCTCCCCGGGCCCCAACTCCCGCACACCGTATGCCGCGTTCGTCACGGCACGGCGCCCCGCACGCGGCGGACGCCGCGCCGCGATACCCCCTGCCCGAAAGCCCGATGCTCCCACCCACCAGAGGACCCCCCTTGTCCTACCTACCGCTCGCCGCCACCGCACCCGCCGCCCCACCCCACACCGGAGGCCTGCTCCTCCTCGTCGGCGGCACGACGGGACTGCTCACCGTCGCCGCCCTCGGTATCGCCCTGCTCCTCTTCCTGATCATCAAGGCCCGGTTGCAGCCCTTCGTGGCGCTCCTCGCCGTCTCCATAACCGTCGGCCTGCTCGCCGGTCTGTCGGTCACCGAACTCTTCGGCACGGTCCAGCGCTCCGACGCCGTCTCGACCATCGAGTCCGGCATGGGCGGCATCCTCGGCCATGTCGCGATCATCATCGGCCTGGGCACGATGCTCGGTGCGATCCTCGAAGTGAGCGGCGGCGCCGAGGTGTTGGCGTCCCGGCTGCTCGGGCTGTTCGGCGAGAGACGGGCACCCCTCGCCATGGGCCTGACCGGCCTGATCTTCGGCATCCCGGTCTTCTTCGACGTCGGCATCTTCGTCCTGGCACCGCTCGTCTACGCGGCCGCCAAGCGCGGCGGCAAGTCCATCCTGCTCTACTGCCTGCCGCTGCTCGCGGGCCTGTCGATGACGCACGCGTTCCTGCCGCCGCACCCCGGTCCCGTCGCGGCGGCCGGCCTGCTCCACGTCCAGCTCGGCTGGGTCATCCTGATGGGCGTCGTCTGCGGTCTCCCGGCGGTGCTGGCCGCGTGGGCCTACGCGGCCTGGATCGGCAAGCGCATCTTCGTCGCCGTACCGCAGGACATGGTGGAGGCGGCTCAGGAGGCCCGGCAAGCGGTGCTCGACGAGCAGCGGGCGGCCGGCGTCGAGCCGCAGGAGACGCCCGTCCCGCTCGGCACGGTCCTCGCGATCATCGGTACGCCGCTGGCGCTGATCCTGGCGGCCACCTTCTCCTCGATCGCGTTGGACCCCTCCACGCTCCGCTCGGTCCTGGAGTTCTTCGGCAGCCCCTTCGTGGCCCTGACGATCGCCCTGCTCCTCGCCTACTACCTGCTGGGCCTGCGCCGCGGCTGGTCGCGCAAGTCCCTTGAGGCGGTGTCGACTTCGTCCCTCAAGCCGGTCGGCAACATCCTGCTGGTGGTCGGCGCGGGCGGGATCTTCGGCGCCGTGCTGAAAGCGAGCGGGGTCGCGCAGGCCCTCTCGGACACCTTCCACGACGTGGGTCTGCCGGTGCTCGTCCTGTCGTACCTGATCTCGCTGGTGCTGCGGGTCGCGCAGGGTTCGGCGACCGTCGCGATCGTGACGACGGCGGGCATCGTGGCCCCGCTGCTGGCCGAGGGCGACCACTCGCAGGCCTTCGTCGCGCTGGTCATCATGGCCATCTCGGCGGGCTCCATCTTCGCCTCGCACGTCAACGACGGCGGTTTCTGGATGGTGGCGAAGTACTTCGGGATCAGCGAACGGGACACGCTGAGGACGTGGACCGTGCTGGAGTCGGTGCTGTCGGTCGCCGGGTTCGCGGTGGCGGCGGTGCTGAGCCTCTTCGTGTAGTCGTCTGATAACGAAGTTGGGGCTGGCTGTGCCCGGCACAGGATCGTCGACCATACTGCCCGCTGTGGAGCAGCGCATAGGTTCGAGCAGCCAGCCCCTGGAGGGCGCCGGGTTCGACCCGGCTTTCATCCCCGGGCTCACCCCGCCCGTGTCCGGCGGACAGCGGGACACGGAGCCGGAGGCCGCGCAGGCCCAGGCGGAGGAGCCCGAGAACACGACCGAGCCGCCGGCGCCGGACGCCGGGGCCCCCGAGGCCCCCGAGGACGCGGAGGCCCCCGAGGACGCCGAGGAGGGGACTCCCGAGGAAGTCGCCCCCGAGGGCCCGGTCTTCGAGGCGTCCGACCGCCGCGCGGAGATCGTCGCCGACCACAGTGGCGTACGCCTGCGCCTCGACGACCAGCAGTGCGAGTTCCGCTGGGACGAGATCGGCGCGATCGAGACCGAGACCCCGCGCTTCGGCAAGCGGTTCACGATCACGGTGCACACCCCGGACCGCCGTTGGTACCCCATCGAGATCGAGGCGGCCGCCAGAAGCCGCTTCGCCGAGTGGGAGACCGAACTGGACGCGGTACTCGACGCCTTCTTCGACGACGGTGCCGACGAGGCCGCTGACGCCGAAGGCACCGAAGGCACCGAGGACACGGACGGCACGGCTGCCGCTGACGCCGACGACACGGGCGACGCCGACGCGACCGACGCCTCGGCCGAGGCGCCCGCCGAACCCGTCGAGCCCGCCGACGGAAAGTCGGCCGGCGCGCCTAAGAAGCCGTAGCGGGGCCCCGGTTGAGACCGCCGTGCCGCCCGGCCCTGTGTGAGGGGCCGGGCGGCACGGCGGGTCCGGGGACCTGAGGGGCGTGGCGGGTGCTTGGACGCTACGGGAGCGCGTGGACGTGCGCTCCCACCGTGTTCGACCACGAACTGCCCGCGGTGGCGTCCCAGTTGGTCGACCAGGTCATCGCCCCGCGCAGGTCGGGGTAGGTCTTCGACGGCTTGAAGGTGCCGCAACCGGTGCCCTTGGCAAGACAGTCGAGGGCGTTGTCCACCACGGCCGGGGAGACGTAGCCGCTGCCCGCCGCGCGGGTGGAGGCGGGGAGGCCGAGGCCTACCTGGGACGGGGCGAGCCCGCCCTGGAGCTGGATGCAGGCGAGCGCCGTCAGGAAGTCCACCGAGCCCTGGCTGTAGACCTTGCCGTCGCAGCCCAGCATCGAACCGCTGTTGTAGTACTGCATGTTGACGACCGTGAGGATGTCCTTCACGTTCAGGGCCGTCTGGAAGTAGCTGTTGGACGTCGACTGCATGTCGATCGTCTGGGGGGCCATCGTCAGGATCAGGGAGGAGCCCGCCTTGGCCGACAGCGAGCGCAGGGCCTGGGTCATGTACGTCGCGTTGAGGCCGTTCTCCAGGTCGATGTCGACGCCGTCGAATCCATACGTCTGCATCAGGGAGTAGACGGAGTTGGCGAAGTTCGCCGCCGACGTGGAGTCGCTGATCGACACCGTGCCGTTCTGGCCGCCGATGGAGATGACGACCTTCTTGCCGGCCGCCTGCTTGGCCTTGATGTCGGCCTTGAACTGGTCGACGGTGTAACCGCCGAGGCCCGCGGAGTCCAGGCTGAAGGTCACCGCGCCCGGGGTCGTCGAGGCGTCCGCGAAGGCCACCGCGATGATGTCGTACTGCGAGGAGACGGCCGACAGCTTCTGCACCGTGGCGCCGTTGTCGAAGTTCTGCCAGTAACCCGTCACCGCGTGCTTGGGCAGACCCGTACCGCCCCCGCCGCCGGTGGCGGCCGTCGTGCCGGTCACCGCCGCCGACTTCGCCGACTCACCCGCCGAGTTGGCCGCCGTGACCTGGAACGAGTACGCCGTCGAGGCCGAGAGGCCGGTCACGGTCGCCGAGGTGCCGGTCACCGCGGTCACCTTCGTACCGCTGCGGTAGACGTTGTAGCCCGTCGCGCCGGAGACCGTGCCCCAGGACAGGGAGATCGAGGAGGAGGTCGCGGAGGCCACCGTGAGGCCCGTCGGCGCCGCCGGGACCGTCGGGGCCGGGTCGCCCCCGCCGCCGCCGTCCGGGCCGTACACGGAGAGGTCGTCGGCGTAGTAGGGCGCCTGGCCGTACCAGCCGTGCGTGTACACCGTGACCGAGGTGGTCGAACCGCCCGTCGTGAACGACGTCGACAGCTGCTTCCAGGCGCTGGTGTCCGGCGTCCAGGTCGACACGTCGGTCGTGCCGGTGCCGGTCACACCGAGGTAGGAGTAGCCGCCCTGCACCCAGGCACTCAGCGTGTACGTCGAGTTGGGCTTGACCGCGACCGACTGCGTGCACTGGGCGTTGTCCTGCCCGGCCGGTGTCCCCTTGAGCGCGGCCGAGCCGCCGTGCACCGGGGAGGAGACGGTCGTTCCGCTGCCGGCCGTACAGGTCCAGCCGCTCAGACCCGATTCGAAACCGGCGTTCCTGGCGTTGTTGACGTCGGCGGCCGACGCCTGGCCGGTGCCCGCGAGGGAGAGGGCGAGGGCGGCGAGGGCGGTGGTGGCCCAGACGCGTCTTCTGCCGGGAGATCCTGGTAGGCGGTCCACTGATGCCTCCGGTGGGGGAGAGGGGAGGAGTTGGGGACGGTGGCCACCGCTGCATCTACAAGTTGGTCCAGACCAATTCTCTTGTCAAGAGGTCCAGACCAACTTGTCCAGTGCCAGGGAGAATTGAACGGCCGTGCGGCCCGGCGTCCGCGGCCGTCCTGTGTGACGGAGGTGATCGTGTGGAACAAGGTGTCGTACGGGAGGAGTTGTGTGGGAGGTGATCAGTTCACGCAGCAGTTGTAGGGGACGTACGTGCGCATCCTCGACTGGGGTGTGCCCGAGAACTGGGCGCCGGTCAGCGTCTGGATCTTCTTCTGGGTGCTGTTCATTTCGCTGGCCCTTTCTTGCCGTGTGGATCACAGCGACTGGCTGTGCCGTAAACGTAGGTTCGGGCACCCCCGGGCGGCGTGGGCCTGCGGACCCAAACCCGGACCCAACCTGGACCGGGCGCTCGACCTGCCCCGGTTTGGCGGGTGTTGTGCGGTGGCCGTTGCCGCACAGCTACAGAAACGCTGTTCTCCGGCCACAGAGGCGTGGATACAGTGCGGAGGAAGTCACGCAGTGAAGTCGATCCGGCGCACCGGAGCAGAACCGGTGGGCCCACTGGCGGTGAATCGGGAGCTACGCGTGCCAACTGCCATTGCCGTGACCAGTGCTGACATGGCGCTGCCGGCGCAGGACGACCGGACCCTGCCCGCCGTCGTCCTGGCCGAACTGGACCGGCGGCCCCTCGACGAGGTGCTGTCGGAGGTCCAGGCCCTGCTCGACCAGCACGGACATCTCATCGTCGTCTCCTCGCAGGCGGTCTCCGAAGGGGTGCGGCGACGGCTGCACACCGTGCGGTCCATCCTGGAGAGTGACCGGATCGCCCTGTTCCAGCCCGATCTGCCCCCGCTCGGACTGGCCGTACTCGCCCGTCAGTTGAGGCAGCTGGCCTCCTGCGACCTCACCCCCGGGGTGCTCGCCTCGGCGGGCCGGCTGCTCACCCACTACATCCACGCGGGCGCGCTGCTCGGCTCCGTCACCAAGCTGGACCGGGTCCCGGTGGGTCTCAGGGCCCATGCCAAGTCCTGGGTCCCAGGGACCCAGTTCGCCGTCCTAGCCCACCCCGAGCCGCAACTCGTCCGGATCGGACCCGACGCGACGCTGAACGGACCGGAGTTCGGCACCTGGATGCTGGTCGCCAAGGGCCAGCTCCAGTCCGAGTGGATCGGCACCGCCCTCGCCCCGGCGTGGAACGTGCTGGGGCTGCGCGAGGCCACCCTGCCCGCCGAGTCCGCGAGTTGGTGGGGGACGGGCAGACTGGTCGAGTTCTGCACCTTCCTGCCCGACCTGTCGGTCCTCTACCAACTGGTCACCTCGGTCCGGCAGTCCGTCTGCCACTGGTGCGGCATCGACGTCATCGGTGATCGCTGCGTCTTCTGCTCCGCCACCGCACCCGTCCACGAGAACCAGATACAGGCGAGGTGAGTCCGGCACCACGGGACGCACCACCCGAACACCCCGAACCACCCGTCAGCGCACCGCTCGTACCGATCCCGCCCGATCGACCGATATCCCCAATGAGGTTGTACGGTTCATGAACTCCCGTCAGCGCCGCGGCGTGATACTCCTGCTCCTGTCGGTCGTCTGCGCCCTCGGCGCCTTCGTCGGCGTCCTCTCCGTCATCAGTGACGTGAAGTCCAAGGTCGGCCCCGAGGTCACCGCCTACCAGATCAAGAGTGACGTGGCGCCCTACACGCCGCTCACCGCGGGCCAGTTCGAGAAGATCAAGATGCCCAAGCGGTGGCTGTCGGGCAACGCCGTGACCGACCTGCGGCAGATCGAGGGCAAGATCGCGGTGAATACCCTGCGCCAGGGGTCCCTCCTCCAGACGGACATGATCGTCGACCAGCCGGCCCTGAAGCCCGGGCAGCAGGAGGTCGCCATCATGATCGACGCGGCGACCGGCGTGGCCGGCAAGATCACCGCGGGCGCCACGGTCAACGTCTACGCCACCTTCACCGGCGCGCGCCAGGGGGACCCGTCCGAATCCAAGATCATCGTGACGAACGCCCAGGTCATCGACGTCGGTAAAATCACCGCACTGGACCCGAGCAGCAGCGACAAGACCACCCAGCAGCCCACCGACGCCGTCCCGATCACCTTCGCCCTGTCCACCCTCGACGCTCAACGGATCACGTACGCCGAGTCCTTCGCCCAGCGGGTCAGGCTCGCGCTGGTGGCACCCGGCAGCGCCACGACCGTGCCCGACAAGGACCGGACGTACGAACTCGCGAACGACAAGTGAGGGACCCGCATGCCCACGAGGATCCTCCCCGCGGTCGGCGACGCGGACGCCATCCGCGCCATCATGACGCGGCTCAGCCAGCTCCCGGACGCCGACCCGGTGACCCCGGTGGCCGACTCGACCCAGCTCATCGACACCCTCGCGCGCCTGGCCGCGGAGTCCGTCGACGAGCTGCCCGAGGTCGTGGTGGTGCATGAGCGGATCGGTCCGGTCCCCGCGCTCGAACTGATCCGCGAAGTGGCGCTGCGCTTCCCGGCGGTGGGCGTCATCCTCGTCACCACCGACGTCAGCCCCGGCCTCTTCCAGGCCGCCGTCGACTCCGGCGCCCGTGGCCTGGTCGCCATGCCCCTCAGCTACGAGGAACTCGCCAGCCGCGTCCAGGCCGTGGCCCAGTGGTCGGTCGGCGTACGGCGCCATCTCGGCCACGGCGGCGACGTGTTCACCGGCGTCGGCGGCACCGTCGTCACGGTCAGCGGCGCCAAGGGCGGCACCGGCGCCACCCTCACCGCGATCCAGCTCGCCCTCGCCGCCCAGGCGTCCGGCCGCCCCACCGTCCTGGTCGACATGGACCTCCAGACCGGCGACATCGCCTCCTACCTGGACGTGCAGTTCCGCCGCTCGGTGGTCGACCTCGCCGCCATCACCGACATCTCGCCGCGCGTCCTGGCCGACGCCGTCTTCCGCCACGACACCGGCGTCGCCCTGCTGCTCGCCCCCGGCGAGGGCGAACGCGGCGAGGAGGTCAGCGACCGGTCGGCCCGCCAGATCATCAGCGCCCTGCGCTCCCGCTACGAGGTCGTCGTCGTCGACTGCGGGGCCCAGATGAGCGGCGCCGGCGCGGCGGCCGTCGAGATGGCGGACACCGCGCTGCTCCTCACCACCCCGGACGTGGTCGCCGTACGCGCGGCCAAACGCACCGTCCGCATGTGGGACCGCCTCCAGATCCGCAAGGCCGAGGAGACGACGATCGTCGTCAACCGGCACACCCGCGCTACGGAGATCCAGCCCCCGCTGATCCAGAAGATCACCGGCACGGCGGTGGCGGCCACCGCGATCCCCGCCCACTTCAAGGAACTTCAGAGCGTGGTGGACGCCGGGCGCATCCACGAACTGGACAACAAGAGTGTGGTGAAGCAGGCGTTGTGGAGCCTGGCCGGCGAACTGGGTCTGGTCCGGGCCCAGGAGACCCCTCAGCGGGGTGGCCGCGCACGTGGCGGCGACCGGGGCTCGGTCTCCTTCCGGCGCCGGAAGGAGTGAGGGGATGGACGGACGGGTGAAAGCGCGCGGGCGGGACCGGGCGCGGGAGCGGGACCGGGGCCAGGTGACCATCGAGTTGCTCGGGATGACCCCGCTGATCATCCTGACCCTCGTACTGATGTGGCAGATCGTGCTGGTGGGTTACACCTATACGCTGGCGGGCAACGCCGCGGACGAGGCGGTGCGCGCGGCGACGGCGGCCGTACGGGGCGGCGCGCGGGACGCCGCCTGCCGGCAGGCCGGTCTGGACAAGCTGTCGGCCGCGTGGAGGAGCGGTGCCCAGGTGAGCTGCTGGACGAGCAACGGCTTCGTCACGGCCGACGTGTACCTCAACGTCCCCGTGCTCTTCCCCGGTTCGATCGGCTTCCACGTCCCCGGCATCCACGGCCACGCCGGCGCCGTAGAGGAGGCGACGAACTGAGATGGCGTACCGCGGGAGGGGCGGCGGGCCGCGCGCCGGGCGGGACCGGGGCCAAGTCGCCATCGAGTACATCGGGTTCATCCCGATCCTGCTGCTCGTGGCGCTGGCGGCCGTACAGCTCGGAGTGATCGCCTACGTGGCACAGCAGGCCGGTACGGCGGCCCGCGCCGGGGCGCGCAGCGCCTCGCTCGGGCACAGCGCCCAGCAGGCCTGCCGGGCCGCCGTGAGCAGCCGGCTCGCCCGCAGCACCACCTGTGTCCAGGCGCGCGGCGCCGACACCGTCACGGTCACCGCCACCGTCCACATCCCCTCCGTCCTCCCCGGCTGGGGCGGTAGAAACGTCCACAAGACGGCCACCATGCCGCTCGACCACTGAACGAGGAGCGAGGAGCACGGACCCATGAGTCTGCGGGCACGCATCAACTCCCCCGAGGAGAACGGCAACCGGGGCGAGGACGGCCACCTGGTCGCCTCCTACCGGGCCAAGCTCCTGGAGGAGATCGACCTCGCGGAGATGAGCGCGCTGGCCGCCGCCGAGCGCAGGGCCCGTCTTGAGCGGGTGCTCGGCCACATCATCAGCCGCGAGGGCCCGGTCCTCTCGACGGTCGAGCGCTCGCAGCTGATCCGCCGGGTGGTCGACGAGGCGCTCGGTCTCGGCATCCTGGAACCGCTGCTCGAAGACGCGTCGATCACCGAGATCATGGTCAACGGACCCGACGCGATCTTCGTCGAACGCGGCGGCCGGGTCGAGCAGTTGCCGCTCCGCTTCCCCTCCCACGACCAGCTGATGCAGACCATCGAGCGGATCGTCTCGACGGTCAACCGCCGGGTGGACGAGTCCAATCCGATGGTCGACGCCCGCCTCCCCTCCGGCGAGCGCGTCAACGTGATCATCCCCCCGCTCTCGCTGACCGGCGCCGTCCTCACCATCCGCCGCTTCCCGCGCTCCTTCACCCTCCGCGAGATGATCGGCTTCGGCTCCCTCGACGAGCACATGCTGTACCTCCTCGCCGGGCTGGTGCAGGCGAAGTTCAACATCATCGTCTCGGGCGCGACCGGCACCGGGAAGACCACGCTCCTGAACGCGCTCTCCGGGCTCATCCCCCAGACGGAACGCATCATCACCATCGAGGACTCCGCCGAACTCCAGCTCCAGCAGTCCCACGTGATCCGGCTGGAGGCCCGGCCGCCCAACGTGGAGGGCCAGGGCCGGGTCACCATCCGCGACCTGGTGCGCAACTCCCTGCGGATGCGCCCCGACCGCATCGTCGTCGGCGAGGTCCGCGGCGGGGAGTCCCTCGACATGCTCCAGGCGATGTCGACCGGCCACGACGGCTCCCTCGCCACCGTCCACGCCAACAGCGCCGAGGACGCGCTGATGCGGCTGAAGACACTGGCATCGATGTCAGAGGCCGGTGTGCCCTTCGAGGCGCTGCACGACCAGATCAACAGCGCCGTCGACGTCATCATCCAGCTCACCCGCTTCGCCGACGGGGTCCGCCGCATCACCGAGGTGGCCCTCCTCGACAGCCACGGCAGCGAGCCCTACCGGCTGGCGACCGTGGCCCGCTTCAACGCCCAGCCGATGGCCGCCGACGGCCGTGTCTACGGCGCCTTCGAGTACTTCCCGCTCTCTCGCCGCACCGCCGACCGGCTCTACATGGCGAGCCAGCCCATACCCCAGGCCTTCGGCGTCGCGCAGAGCGCGGACCAACTGGCCGTCCGAGAAGCCAGGTAGGACCGTCCATGGATCTTCAGTCCCTCGCCACGCTCACCACCGGCGTCACCCTGCTCACCTGCGTCCTGGCCGTCGCCGGACTGCACGCCTACGCCATGGGCAAGGCGCAGCGCGCGGCGCTGGTGGACCGGCTCTCCTCGACCGGCAACATCCGGATCGGCCGACAGCGCCGGTTCCGCGGCCTGGACCGCCGGCTGCGCCGCACGAAACTGGGCAAGAAGCTCGAACTGCGCCTGGCCGCCACCGGCTTGGACATGACCCCGGGCGAGTTCTTCGCCTACATGCTGGCCACCGTGGCGGCCCTGTGGCTGATCGGCCAGGCGTCCCTGGCCCCCTTCTTCGGCCCCATCGCCGGACTGCTCGGTATCGGGGTGGCGGTCCAGTTCCTCAACTGGCAGCGCCAGAAGCGCATCGAGAGGTTCATCAACCAACTCCCCGAACTGGCCCGCATCCTGGCCAACGCCACCCACGCCGGCCTGGCCCTGCGCACCGCGATCGGCATGGCGGCGGAGGAGCTGGAGGCACCGGCCGGCGAGGAACTGGGTAAAGTGGCCAACCAGTTGGCGGTGGGGGCGTCGATGGACGAGGCACTCGGCGAACTGGCCGACCGCCTCCCCTCCCGTGAACTGGTGGTCCTGGTCACCACACTGGTCCTCTCCAACCGGGCGGGCGGCCAGGTGGTGAGCGCGCTGCGCAACCTCACGGACACCCTGGACGAACGCAAGGAGACCCGGCGTGAGGTCCGCACCCAGCTGTCCCAGGTCAACATGACCTCCTACGCCGTGCCGGTGATGGGCGTCGGCGCGCTGTTCCTGATGAACGGCGTCAAGGACGGCGCCCTGGACCGGATGACGGGCTCCCCGGTCGGCCAGGCCTGCGTGATCATCGCCTTCTCGCTCTACGCCGTCGGCTTCATCCTGATCCGCCGGCTCTCCCGCATCGACGTCTGAGGCCGACAGGTCCCGAGGAGGTTACGCACCCATGGCAGCACTCCTGCTCGCTCTCGTGATGGCCCTCAGCGTCTGGGGGATCTTCGCCGGCGTCCGCATGTACCGCGCGGACGCGAAACTCCCCAGCGACCTCGCCCTCGCCCTGGAGGTCGGCTCCACCCGCACCGGCGCGGTCGACTCCCTCGTCGACCGCCTCGGCATGCGCTACGCGCCCACCGTCCTGCGGCTGATGGGCCCCAAACAGGTAATCAAGTACCGGCGCAAGATCGACCTGGCGGGCAACCCGGGTGGCCTCACCATCGACCGGTACGCGGCCCGGCGGGCGGTCTACGGCTTCCTGGGCGGCTTCGGCGGCCTGGTCATGATCATGAAGGGCAGCTACTTCGTCGCCCTGATCCTCTTCGCCTTTGGTGCCTTCTGGACGGAGGTCGGCATCTGGTCCGCGATCCGCCTCCGCAAGGACGTGATCGAGCGGACCCTGCCGGACTTCCTGGACGTCCTCGCCGTCGTGGTCAGCGCCGGCCTCGGCTTCCGGCAGGCCCTGGACCGCGTCTCCTCGAAGTACGAGGGCCCCTGGGCGGACGAACTCCGCATCACGCTGCGGCAGATGGACCTCGGCATGAGCCGCCGCCAGGCCTTCGCCGAACTGCGCCGCCGCAACGACTCCGAGCAGGTGGCGATGTTCGTGACCGCGCTCCAGCAGGGCGAGGAGCTGGGCGCGCCGATCGTCGACACCCTGGTGTCACTGGCCAAGGACATGCGTCGCACCGACGCCCAGAACGCCCGCCGCAAGGCCGCTCGTGCCGTGCCCAAGGCGACCGTGATGATCACCACGTTCATGGTCCCGGCCACGATGCTGCTGCTCGGCGCCAGCCTCCTCCTGGGGTCCGGCACGGACTTCAGCTCGGTCACGGGCAAGTAGGGCAAGGGACCGCAACCATGACGACCACCGCCGAACGGAAGGGGCTGCTGCGGCGGCGCCCGAAGACGACGGAGATCACCGGTCCGCCGGTGGGAACCGTCCTGCCGGACCACGTCCGTACGGGCGCCGCGGACATCCCCGTCACCTCGGTGACGCCGGCGCTGCCGCCGGGATGGGCACCGACGGGCCCGGACCGGCCGGGCGACCCCCAGGGGCCGTCGGCCTCCGGCGGCCCGGCCAAGACCGCGGATCCCGCCGACGACCGCACCATACCGATCCAGGTGAGTGCCCTCCAGGCGATGTGCCGGCAGGTCTTCGGCTTCCGGCTGGCCATGATCGCCCTCGCCTCCCCCTCCGCCCTCCTCAACTCCAACCCGGGCCCGGCCAGAAACCTGGTCAGCGCCGCCGTGGTGATCACCTTCATGCTCTCCTACGTCCTGTTCCGGGACTGGGAACGCTTCGGCCCCCTCCTGCTGCGCCACCCCTCCCTCCTCGTCGTCGACACCCTCTTCGCCTCCCTGCTCCTGATCTCCGCGGGCCCCAGCAGCACCCTCGCCTACGTCAGCGTCTGCACCCCCCTCCTGGCCGGCCTCGTCTACGGCTGGCGCGGCGCGGGCTGCTTCGCCTCGCTCCAGGCGCTGATCCTGCTGCTGGCCCAGAGCGCCGCGGCCGGCGCCCACCCGGGCGTCGCGGAGGCCTCCCTGCTGCCGGGCCTCTGTGTCATCAGCGGCGCGGTCGGGGTCACCCTCCGCAACCTGATGCTCCGCTTCGGCGAAGCCACCCAGGCCCTCACCACCGTGCAGGCCCGGCTCGCCGTGACCGAGGCGGTCGGCGCCGAACGCTCCCGGCTGGCACGGGAGATGCACGACTCGGTGGCGAAGACCCTGCACGGCGTGGCCCTGGTCGCGGACGGCCTCGCCTCCTCGGCGGGCGCCGACCGGCTCGACGCGGACCTGGTCAAGAAGCAGGCGGAACTGGTGGCCCGCTCCGCCCGCCGGGCCGCGGCCGAGTCCCGGGAACTCCTGTCGGACCTGCGCCGCGAGTCCGACCCGGAGGAGGCCACCGACGTCCTGGTCGAACTGGCCGCCCGTACCCGCGACTTCAGCGCCCGCACCGGCCTGGCCGCCGACTACCACCCGACCGGCGAACGCCACGTCCCGCCGGTACCGCTCGCCGTCGCCCGCCAACTGCTCACCATCGCCACGGAGGCGATGGAGAACGCCCACCGGCACGCGGCCCCGACCCGCGTGGACGTCGAAGCGGGCGTCCACGGCGACCTCCTGCGCATCAGCGTCTACGACGACGGGCGCGGCCTGCCGCCCGGCACCACCCTGGAACAGTTGCGCCGCGCGGGCCACTTCGGCCTCGTCGGCATGGTGGAACGGGCCGCCTCCGTCGGTGCCCGCATCCGCATCGGCCGAGGCGGCCGTCCGACGGGCACCGAAGTCCGCCTGGAACTCCCGCTCGGCGCCCTGACGGCGGCGGCATCATGAGCGGTACGCCGTATCCGCCGCCCCACATCCCCCACGACCCGAGAGGAGGCCGCCCGATGCCGGACCAGACGACGCCCCCCGGTTTTCCGCAGTCACCGCCCCCGAACCCCTTCGAGCAGTTCCCGGCGGCCACACCGGCCGCCCCGCTGCGGGTCGTCGTCGCCGACGACAACCCCGTGGTCCGGGCCGGCCTCACGGCCCTGCTCTCCGGCCGCCCGGACATCACGGTGGTGGCGGAGGCGGCGGACGGCCGCCAGGCCTACGAGGCGGCGCACCAGCACCGGCCCGACGTGGTCCTCCTCGACGTCCGCATGCCCGGTGTGGACGGCATCTCGGCGCTGCCCTACCTGGTGCGGATCGCGCCGGTGGTGATGCTGACGTACAGCCGCGAGTCGGAGATCGTCCAGGAGGCGCTGCGCCGGGGCGCGGGCGGCTACCTGGTCCACGGCGAGTTCACCGCCGACGAACTGGTCTCCGCCGTCAGGGACATCAGGGAGGGCCGGGCGCACTTCAGCGCCACGGCGGCGGGTGCGCTGCTCGCCCAGTTGCGTGAGGGGTACGGGCAGCGGCCGGAGCAGGGACAGGGCGGCCCGTCCCTGCCCGAGGGCCTGGGTTCCCAGGAGCCGCAATTCGGTGCGAGTGCACATGCTCAGTACTCGCCAACTGCCCACCCCTCAAACAGTTCTTCAGAAAACCTTTCGCAAATGCAACCGAATGTGGGACAGTCGTCGTCTGGGTGGACAGGCGGCCGGCCGGCCGCCGTCGACAGGTCACGGTTCCAACTGAGCGCGCGGGAGGTGGAGATCATGGACCACATCGCGGCCGGCATGAACAACCGGCAGATCGCCGCCCTGTGCTTCATCAGCGAGAAGACGGTCAAGAACCACATCAACCGCATCTTCGCCAAGCTGCACAGCACCAGCCGCTCCGAGGCCGCCGCCAAGTGGCTGGGTACCGCGCCGGGTTCGCACCGAGGGCTGGGGTGATCCGCCATGGCCGCAGCGGGAGGGGAAGACCGGCTCCGGGCCTCGGTTTGGGCCCCGGATTGGGCCCACGGGCCCTGTGTCGGACCCGCGGGCGCCGCATACCGTGCTTGCGTCAGCGGCACCGGCAAGGAGGAAGCCGGTTACGCCTCACTCGGAGAGGAAAACCATGAGCGACCTGATGCTGAAGACCGCCGTTGCGACGCAGGTCCGTATGAGCGGCTGGAGGAACACGACGGTCCAGGCCGTCCAGCGCCGCGCGGGCGACAGGGGACAGACCGCGGTCGAGTACCTGGGCATCATCGCCGTGGTGGTGGCGATCGTGGTCGCGATCGGGGGTACGAGCATCGGCACCGCGATCCTCAACAAGATCACGAGCATCATCAGCAAGGTCGGTGGCCCTTGAGCGGACCGCGCCGGTACAGCGACTCAGGGCAGGTCTTTCCCATCTACATCACGGTGGTGGGGGGCCTGCTCTTTCTCGCGCTGGCCTACTTCGCGGTCGGCCAGGCCACGGTGAACCGCAGCGGTGCCCAGACCGCCGCCGACGCGGCGGCGCTCGCCGCGGCTCAGGACCTCCGGGACGAACTCGCGGGCCAGTGGGTGACCGACCTACTCGATCCGACCAAGTGGGGCCCCATCTTCGCCGGCGCCGGGACGGCTCCCGGTGCGTGTGCGCGGGCTGGTCAGCTGGCCGGCCAGAACGACGCCGTGCTGAAGGGATGTCTGCCGACGTCTCACGGCGTGGGCTACGACATCGTTGTGCAGACCAGGGAGACCATGGGCCGGTCCGTCGTCCCGATCACGGCGCACAAGAGGTCGAAGGCAAGCGCTACGGCCGTCGTCCAACCGCTCTGCCACTTCCAGCTCCCCGGTACGGGCACCGGGACCGGCGGCGTGCTGCCGGAACTCTTCTGCGACAACCAGAAGACCTGGAATCCGGATCCGCAGAACCCCACCTCCCTCCCGGGACCCGCGGACCTCTTCGACGTCCATTTGGCCGACTGACAAGCGAACGACGAGTGATGAAGGAAGCAGAGCGATGAGCGTTCGGTTCACTGCGCAGGCCCGCAGGGGGATGGTCGCGTTGGCCCTCGTGACCGGCCTGGCCATCGGTGCGTCCGGCTGCGGCAGCGGGGGCGGAGACGACAAGAAGCCGGATTCCTCGGCGTCCGCCTCGCAGGGCAGTGGTGCGGGAACCAGTGCTCAGGAGACGCAGCCGCAGACCCCCCTGGCCGAACTCAAGGGTGGGGGCGGACTCCTTCTCCAGATCACCTCGGCCCAGCGGGACTCGGGCGGATTCCTCACGCTGAACGGCCAGTTCAAGAACGACGCGTCGCAGTCAGTGGTGATCCCCGCCGAAGTGCGCGGTGACGAGACCGAGATCCTCAAGCACGGTACGTCCCTCGGCGGTGCCTCGCTGATCGACTCCCAGGGCAAGAAGCGCTACTACGTACTGCGGGACACCGACGGGCGCCCGCTCACGACGACCGGTCTCACGACCATCGAGGCGGGGCAGACGATCCCGGTCTTCATGCAGTTCCCCGCACCGCCGACGAGCGCCAGCCAAGTGACACTCGAGTTGCCCACCTTCTCCAGCGGCACGATCAAGATCTCCGGATGAGGCCACAGTGACCACCACTCCACGCCTCGCCGTGACGATCACCGCCGCCACGATCATGGTCGCCGCCAACATCGTCGGCGCGGTGGCGGCCCGCGCCGACGACACGCCCGCCCCGAGCGTGCCCCCGGGCACCGAGGCCACCGCGTCCGCGCCGGTGAAGGTCGACCCGACCGACCCCGACCTGAAACTGCCCGAGGGCGCGACCCTCGCCGATCCCAAGGTCCTCGACATCAAGTCCGTCGTGGAGGACCAGGGCGGCGAGGAACGCCGCGAGGACACCAACTCCGACGTGACGTTCGCGCTCCAGGCCGAGGTCCTCTTCGGCAAGGACAGCGCCAAGCTGGGCGCCGCGGCCAAGTCCCGTATCGACGCCATCGCGGCCGAGATCAAGAAGCAGAAGGCGACGCAGGTCCGCGTCTTCGGCTTCACGGACGACCTGGGCTCCTCGGCCCACGGCGACGTGCTGTCCAAGCAGCGCGCCGACGCCGTACAGGCCGTCCTGGACTCCGACCTCAACGACCCGGCCATCACCTTCGAGGTGCGCGGGTACGGCGAGCAGTACCCGATCGCCGACAACTCGACGGAAGCGGGCCGCAAGAAGAACCGGCGCGTCGAGGTGACGTTCCCCCGACCGGGAGACTGAGCGCAGGCCCCCGGGGCCCACCCCCCCCGTGGGCCCGCGTTGGGCCCACGGGCCCATGCGCGGATGACCGTGGGTCCGTAACCTCTCTGAGTTCTGGCGGTGTTGCGCACCGTTGACGTCGGGGGACGGGTGAGACATGGCCTCTTACGGGGGAGTGCCAGGGCCCGCGGGCGGATGGCGGGGGCCGGCCGGGACGGGCGGGCGCCGGGCGATGCCCGACTCCGTCCGCGTCGCGCTGGTGCTGGTCCACACACTCTTCGCGGTGACGGTCGTCGGCGGGCTCGGCCTGTTGGCGACCGCCGCGTCGTACGGCGTGCTCGACGGCGAGACCGTCGGGCTCGTCGCCTACGGGGCCGCGCCCGGGGTCCTCGGCTGGTGGCTGGCCCGGCGTAGCTGGGAGGGCGGGGTCCGGGTCCGGCGCGGGCTGGTCGCCGTACAGGTCTGGTCGGTTGTCGGCGCGCTCGCCCATGTCGCCGCCGGCTCCGCCCGCGGCGGCACGCAGCTCCTGCTCCCGGTGCTCGTCCTCTGCTTCGTGCTCCGGCCGGAGAGCCGGGAGTGGTACGGGCTGCCCGTCCTGGACCGGGTGGAACGCCGGCCGTTCTCCCTGGCCCGGCTGGTCCGCCCAGGGCACGACGGGGGACAGACGTCCGTCGAGTACCTCGGCTTCGTGGCGATCGTCGTCGCCCTCGTCACCGCCCTGCTCGTCGGCGGTCTCGGTCCGCGGATCTTCGACGGCATCCGGTCGGAGGTCTGCAAGGTCACCGGCGCCGGCTGTCCCGCACCGGCCCGCGGAGGCGACGGTACGGACACAACGTCCGTACGGGACAAGGGAGATGGCACGCCCGCCGTCCCCGTCTCGGCGAAGAAGAAGGACGGCGGGAAGGACGACGGCTGCTTCTCCGGCGTCGGGGCCTTCTTCGGCTGCGCGGGCGACCAGGTCAAACAGGTCGGCCAGGGCGTCGGCGTGGACGGCGTCTGGGGCGACCTCACCGGCATCTACGGCCTGGTCCGCCACCCCGTCGACACCGTGAAGGGCATCGGCGACTACGGCAAGAAGCTCGGCACGGACTGGACGAAGAACTCCCGGGGCGCCGCGAAGAAGTGGGCCGACGGCGACTACGGCGGGGCCCTATGGGACTGGGGCGGCGCGTCGCTGAAGACCGGCGGCACGGTCGTCTACGACGTGTTCGTCGGGGACGACGTCGCCGACGACTGGAACCACGGGCAGAAGACCCGCGCCGTCAGCCACGTCCTGTGGAACGTCGGGTCCCTCTTCATCCCCGGCTACGACGTCGGCAAGGTCGTCGAGAAGGTCGGCGACCTCGGCAAGGTCGGCAGGCTAGGGAAGCTGGGCGAGCTCGCCGAGAAGGCCGCCGAAGCGGCGGAGAGGGCCAGGAAGGCGGCGAAGGCCGGTGACCTGGCCGCCGCGGAGAAGGCCGCCAAGGACGCCGACGACGCGGCGGCGGAGGCGGAGGAGAAGGCCAGGAAGACCGGCTGCACCGTCTCCGCCCCGGCCCGCCGCGTCCCCTACGGCGGCGGCGCCGGCCCCGTCCCGGGCGGCGCCACCACCACCGTCCTGGCGGCCGGTGCCTCGCCCTACGTCGTCCTCGCCGAGGACGGCTGTGACGAGGACGCCGAGAAGGAGGCCGAGGACGCCCGCGAACAGGCCGACGACGCCGACCACGCCGCCGGCCGGATGGACAAGGCGGAGGTCGAGGCGGCGAAGCGGCCGACCGTCGGCCAGGGCGACCCGAAGAAGTTCAAGGACCACTTCCTGCGCCACAAGAAACTGGTGGAGGACGCGCTCGGCACCAAGTACAAGAAGCTCAAGGAGGACGGCCCGCGCTTCCTCCAGGACATCCAGGCCACCATCGAGAACGGCACCTTCAAGCTGGTCGGCAAGGGCACGCTGAAGAAGGGCGAGCCGGAGGGACTGATCTACCGTGGCAACGGCGTGACGATCGTCCTGCGCGACAACGGCGACTTCTGGACCGCGCTGAAGACCGGCGAGGGCCTGGACACGTCGATCGAGATCACCAAGAGGGCCGAGTGAGCCGCACCGGCCGGGCGACAGGAGCAGCAGTGACCCCTCCCACCGGGAGCCGTACCCCCTGGAGCCGTATCGAGGACGCGCTGCGCGACCGGTACGTCACCGATGTCCTCGTGCCGGGCCGGATCGACCAGGACGAGACGGTCGCCGGGATCGCGCGGTTCGTGCCGCAGCCGCTCGTCGTCTTCGTCGAACTCGACGAGGGGGCGCTGCGGTTGGAGTCGGCCGGCCAGTACGGGCGGCTGGACGCCGAGCTCGTGGACGCCGTCTCGCTGGCCGGGGTGGACCTCTTCGAGGCCATCGCCGAGGAGGGCGACGAACTGGCCCTCTCCTCCCAGGGCGAGCAGCTCTTCGGTGACGGATGGACCCGGCTGCGCTGCACCACCGTCCGCCCGTACCCGCGGCCCGGCGCCGGCCTCGGCCCCGGCGACTCCGCGCTCACCTGCCTCGCCCTGGAACTGGAAAGCCGCCACTGGCTGTTCTTCGACCCCGGCTGGCCCTTCGGCATCAGGATCGGCAACGCGGAGGACATGCGCCGCTGGGAACAGGACCACGCGGACGGCGGCCGGCCGGGCTGAGCCGACCGGGCGAACGGCCACCGTCGCCCGTCGCCCGTCGCCCCGTCGCGACGGCCGCCACCGCTACGTCGTCGTCTCCACCGTGACCCGCGCCCCGGCGCCCAGCCCCCACTCCGCCATGGCCCCGGCCTCCGCCTCCAGCACGTGCCGCGACCGCAACCGCGGCAGCCCCAGCCGCCCCGGCTCCATCGTGTGCACGGCGACGACCGTCAACTGCCGGTCCAGATACGCCACATCGATCGGGAAGCGCATCCGGAAGGTGTGCACACTGCTCGCCGGGGAGAGCAGCATCGCCCCGTCGATCCCGTCCCGCCCCAGCAGCCCCTTCGTCCGGGCCCCGTAGGAGGCCGCCACCTCCAGGGGGACCGCGACCGCGCCCCGGGCCCCCTGCACGACCAGCTTCCCCCGCCCGTCACGCCAGCGTCGTCCCATGTCAGGCCGCCTTCCCGCTCTGCCTCGGCATCCGGTGCCCACCGACCGTATCCACCGGGGAGTAGGCCCTACATGGGCCCACGGGCCCATGCCGCGTCCGGCGGCCCCGGCATAGGGTCCCGGCGTGCGCGAGTTTCTGATCGTCGCGGGTGTCCTGTGGGGCGCGGGTGCCGGGCTGCTGCTGCCGCGGGCAGCGCACCGGTTCTCCGTCGACCCCGGGCAGCCGTGGAGCGCCGCGTGCCCCGCCGGTCACCCCATCACCGGGCCGCTCGCCGGCTGGCTCGGACCCGCCCGCTGCGCCGGAACCTGCGGCGGCTACGGCCCGTCCGCGGTGGTCGTGGCCACCGTCACGGCCCTCGTCTGCGGGGCCCTCGCCGCGGCCACCGGACCCCGTCCCGAACTCGCCGTATGGCTGCTCACCGCCCCCGTGGCCGTGCTGCTCGCCCTGATCGACCACCGGGTCCACCGCCTCCCCGACGTGCTGACCCTGCCCCTCGCCGCCGCCGTCCTCGCGCTCCTTGGTGGTGCGGCGGCGCTCCCGGCCGACGCGGGCTCCTGGCCCACCGCCCTGCTCGGCGGAGTCGCCCTGAGCGCCGCGTACCTGGCGCTCTTCCTCCTCAACCCGGCCGGCATGGGCTTCGGCGACGTGAAGCTCGCCCTCGCCCTCGGCACGGCCCTCGGCTGGTACGGCTGGCCGATCCTCGTCGCGGGCGGCTGCGCGGGCCTGTTCTACGGGGCCCTGTACGGCCTCGGCATGGTCGTGCTGCGCGGGGCGGGCCGCAAGTCGGCGATCCCGCTGGGGCCGTTCATGATCGGGGGCGCGTTCACGGGCCTCCTGCTGGGGGCGGCCGCGACCGCGTGAGGCGGTGACGGGCCGCCCCCGCCGGCCGACGAGGTGCCCCGCCCGTCCGGAGGACCGTACGGCTCAGCTCAACAACCGTGCCGGTCACGGCGATTGACGGCCCCCGTCGTCCGGGTAGGGGAAGATCCATGACTGGACTCGGCGCTGTCTTCCGGCCCCAACTGCCCCCCGAGCGACTGCGTGCCGTGACCCGGCTCGCCGACGAGTCGGGACTGGAGCAACTCTGGCTGTGGGAGGACTGCTTTCGCGAGGGCGGGATCTCGGCGGCGGCAGCGGCGCTCGCGTGGAGCGAGCGGGTGCGGGTCGGCGTCGGACTGCTGCCCGTACCGCTGCGGAACGTCGCCGTCACCGCGATGGAGGCCGCCACCCTGCACCGCCTCTTCCCGGGCCGGGTGATCCTGGGCGTCGGCCACGGCGTACAGGCGTGGATGGGGCAGGTCGGGGCGCGCGCGGAGTCGCCGGTGACGCTGCTGCGCGAGCATCTCGGCGCGCTGCGCGCCCTGTTGCGGGGTGAGCGGCTCACCGTCGAGGGGCGGTACGTCACGCTGGACGACGTCGCCCTCGACTGGCCGCCGGAGCACCCCGTCGAGATCTACGCCGGTGCCACCGGCCCGCGCTCCCTGGGCCTCGCCGGCGAGGCGGCCGACGGTACGGTCCTCACCGCGGCCACCTCCCCCGACGGCGTCCGCCGGGCCCGCCTGCTCATCGAGGAGGGCCGCCGGTCGGCCGCTCGCACCGACCCCCACCGGGTCGTCGTCTACCTCCTCACCGCGACCGGTCCCGACGCCGGCGCCCGCCTGCGCGCCGAACTGGCCGCCGAGGGCGTGGAGTCGGCCTCCGGCACGGGAGTGGCGGGCGACGCGGCCACCGTCGCGGAGGCCGTCCGGCGTCTCGCCGAAGCCGGCGCCGACACGGTCGTCCTCCAGCCCACCGGCGACGAACCGGACCCCGAGGGCTTCATACGCTTCGCCGCCGAGGAGGTACGGCCGCTGGTCGGGTGACGGGCGGTCCGCACGGCCCCGTCCGCCGTCCCCAGGGCGCCCTTGTCGGGCGCCGGGCCGGAAAAACCAGCGGCGCCCACCGGCACCGCCCTGCCACCATCTCCGTATGAGCGACGCGACGAGCCGTTTCGAGGAGCTGGTGGCCGAGGGGGCCGCCGTACCCACCGACGGGTGGGACTTCTCCTGGTTCGAGGGCCGGGCCACCGAGGCCCGCCCCTCGTGGGGATACGCGCGCTCCGCCGCCGGACGCCTCGCCCGTGCCACCGCGGCCCTGGACATCCAGACCGGGGGAGGAGAGGTCCTCGACCTCTCCCTCGCCGCCGCGGAGCGGCCGCCGGTGCTCGTCGCCGCCACCGAGGGCTGGCCGCCCAACACGGCCAGGGCGACCGCCCTGTTGCGCCCGCGCGGGGTCACCGTGGTCGCCGTCCCCGAGGACGCCCCGCTGCCCTTCGCCGACCGGGCCTTCGACCTCGTGCTCAGCCGCCACCCGGTGTGCCCCCGGTGGACCGAGATAGCCCGCGTCCTCGAACCCGGCGGCACCTACTTCGCCCAACACGTGGGGCCCCGCAGCGTCTTCGAGCTCTCCGAGTGGTTCCTGGGGTCCCGCGCGGCGGGCGTACCGGGCGCCCGGCACCCCGACGGCGAGCGCGCGGAGGCCGAGGCCGCGGGGCTCGACGTCGGCGCAGTGCGCGCGGAGCGGCTGCGCATGGAGTTCCACGACATCGGCGCGGTCGTCCACTTCCTGCGCAAGGTGATCTGGATGGTCCCGGGTTTCACGGCGGAGGCGTACGAGCCCCGGCTCCGCGCCCTGCACGAGCGGATCGAGAGGCACGGCCCGTTCGTGGCGCACAGCACCCGGCACCTCTTCGACGCGCGAAAACGCGAGCGCTGAGGCCTTGGGCGCCCGTTCCGCCACGGGGTTTTCACATCGTTGCCGGCGACGGCTCACCTGCCGCCCTCGTCCTCACGTAGCTTCAGGCCAACGATATTCGCGTGAGCAAAGCCGCGCGGTGGGCACCGTGCGGAGGAGGGGGCCGCGCGGTGCCGTCTCCGTCAAGCGGACGTTCGCCGACGGGGTACCCCCTGCGGGCGACACGCGGGCGAGCGTCCTGATGGCCCCGTGAACCGGCAGACCTCCCGGTATTCGCCGGATCTCCGCTTCTTCTCCGCTCCCACCAGGCGATCCGCCGTGAACCGGCCATGACCGGAGCCGGAATCAGGCGTTCCGACCTCCTCGGGGTGTTGCCGGGCGACTCCGGAGAGTAGTTGTGACACGCCGATGCGCGCGGCATCACTTACAAAGGGTTATGGTGGAAACCCCCCCTCGGGCCGGTCCGTATCCCCCCACGGACCGGCCCGTTTTTTGTGCCCGGTCACCCTTCGGAAGAGCCGGGTCCGGGCGGGGGTAGGCTTCGCCCCCCGGGGGACCGCCATACGGGCAGCGCTGCGCCGAGCCGCACTCTCAGGGCCGCTTCAGGCCGCGCCTGTCCGATTCGCACGGAGGGGCTGACAACACGTGAACCTGCGCGACACCCTGCGCCGCCTGCTGGTCAGGTTCTACACACGCAGGGTGGGAGGCCATCTCGACCACGCCCAGGTGCCCAAGCACATCGGCGTCATCATGGACGGCAACCGGCGATGGGCGAAGGCGGCCGGCTCCACCACCGTCCAGGGACACCAGGCCGGCGGCGACAAGATCGAGGAGTTCCTCGGCTGGTGCAGCGAGACGGACGTCGAGGTCGTCACCCTGTGGCTGCTGTCGACGGACAACTTCGACCGCCCGCAGGAGGAACTCGGCCCGCTGCTCGGCATCATCGAGAACGTGGTCGGCTCCCTCGCCGCCGACGGCCGCTGGCGCGTCCACCACGTCGGCATCCGGGACCTGCTGCCGCCGCGCATGCAGTCCGTCCTGAAAGAGGCCGAGGAGTCCACCGAGCACGTCGACGGAATACTGGTCAACGTCGCCATCGGCTACGGCGGCCGCCAGGAGATCGCCGACGCGGTCCGCTCGATGATCCTGGACGCCGCCGAGAAGAACACCTCGATGGAGGAGCTCGCCGAGGCCGTCGACGTCGACCTCATCGGCAAGCACCTCTACACCGGCGCCCAGCCCGACCCCGACCTGGTGATCCGTACCAGCGGGGAGCAGCGGTTGTCCGGATTCATGCTCTGGCAGACGGCGCACTCCGAGTACTACTTCTGCGAGGTCTTCTGGCCCGCCTTCCGCAAGGTCGACTTCCTGCGGGCCCTGCGCGACTACGCCGCGCGCCACCGGCGCTACGGAGGCTGACCGGCCCGGACACGGCCGGAGCGCATACCCCCTCCGGCACGGACGTAACAAGGAGTTCACCGGCGCGCCGCCTCATGTCATGGCATGGCGACGCTCGTTCGAGGGCATAGACCTAGCAGGTCGACGCCCGAACCACGGGTGTCGGATCTCAGCGGACGGCACGGGGCCGTCCGCCCGGGAGGCCCTTTGCACCAGCCCGACCGTGCGGTCAGTACGGGCGAGACGGAGGGCCGGTCTCCGGCCCGCGCACCGCGGCCCGGACCGGTCCAGCTCCTCTCCGTCGCTCCCCGACCTCTTCCGAGGGGGTACGTCCTTCCGTGGTGACCAGCACAAAGCGCCGTATGCCTGACCGGCGCACCTATGTTCTCGACACCAGCGTCCTGCTGGCCGACCCCAACGCGCTCAGCCGCTTCGACGAGCACGAAGTCGTGCTCCCGATCGTCGTGGTCACAGAGCTGGAGGCCAAGCGGCACCATCCCGAACTCGGCTACTTCGCCCGGCAGGCCCTGCGCCTGCTCGACGAGTTCCGGGTCCGGCACGGCCGCCTCGACTCCCCCATCCCGATCGGGGAACTCGGCGGGACGGTCCGGGTCGAGCTCAATCACTCGGACCCCAGCGTGCTGCCCAGCGGCTACCGCCTGGGGGACAACGACTCCCGCATCCTCGCGGTCGCCCGCAACCTTCAGGCCGAGGGGTTCGACGTCACGGTCGTGTCGAAGGATCTGCCCCTCAGGATCAAGGCCTCGTCCGTGGGGCTCCTCGCCGAGGAGTACCGCGCCGAACTCGCCATCACGGACGCCTCCGGCTGGACCGGAATGTCCGAACTGACGCTGCCGGGCGAGCAGGTGGACATCCTCTTCGAGGAGGGCCACGCCTACGTCCCGGAGGCGGCGGACATGCCCGTGCACACGGGCCTGACCATCCAGTCCGAGCGCGGCAAGGCCCTCGGCCGGGTCACGGCCGAGGGCAACGTACGGCTCGTCCGCGGCGACCGGGAGGCGTTCGGGCTCAAGGGCCGCAGCGCGGAGCAGCGCATCGCGCTGGACATCCTGCTCGACCCGGACATCGGCATCGTCTCGATGGGCGGCCGGGCCGGCACCGGGAAGTCGGCTCTCGCGCTCTGCGCGGGACTTGAGGCGGTACTGGAGCGCAGGCAGCACCAGAAGGTGATGGTCTTCCGGCCGCTGTACGCGGTGGGCGGGCAGGAACTCGGCTACCTGCCCGGTTCCGAGGCCGAGAAGATGGGCCCCTGGGCGCAGGCGGTCTTCGACACCCTCTCCTCGGTCACCAGCCGCGAGGTCATCGAGGAGGTCACCTCCCGCGGGATGCTGGAGGTCCTGCCGCTCACGCACATCCGCGGCCGCTCGCTCCACGACGCGTTCGTGATCGTCGACGAGGCCCAATCCCTGGAACGGAACGTCCTGTTGACCGTTCTGTCCCGGATCGGCGCCAACTCGCGGGTGGTCCTCACCCACGACGTGGCCCAGCGGGACAATCTGCGGGTCGGCCGCTACGACGGTGTCGTCGCCGTGGTGGAGAAACTGAAGGGGCATCCGCTCTTCGCCCACGTCACGCTGACCCGGTCCGAGAGGTCCCAGATCGCGGCTCTTGTGACCGAAATGCTGGAGGACGGGCAGATTTGAGCACCAAGGCCCAATAAGGGTCGGTTACGCGGCAGTTGGCGCCGTCCGGGAAAGGCATCAAGCCTAGCCGGGCGGCGCCTTCGTGCGTGGGGATTTCCTCAAATCCCGTGGGGCAAACCGGGTGTGAGCTTTCACACGCAACTCGGAATTGCCACTTGGCGTCCGGTTACGGCAGAGTCTCAGTCCTGTCAGGCCCCGCATACGACACACCTGTACCCCCAGCGGTACACGGCACCACTTGATGCAGCAAAGCCAACTCAACAGCGTAGTCGTATGCCGCCCGCGCTTCATGTGGCGCTCCCCGTGCGGGAGTCGCCCACCGGGCCCGTGCCTCCCGTGACCCGCGTAGTGGGGAGGCCAGCGTTCAGGGGCACGATTGCGTCCGCCAGGGTCACCGAGGCGGGCGATGCTGGAAGGAAACCGAGTGAGCCGGATTTCGGTCCGGGGATTCGCAGTGGCCTCGGCCACCGCGGTCACCGCCGTCGGAAGCGTCGTAGGCGTTGCCTCGGGCAGCGTTGCGCAGGCGCAGAACAATGACGCCGAAGCGACGGCAGCCGACACCACGCTCCTGGCGGACATCCCCACAGGGCAGCAGGCCCAGGTGCAGACCGCGTCCCTGACGCAGCAGGCCGACGCCCAGGCCATCCAGGCCGACGCGAGCGCCAAGAAGGATGCCGAGGCAGCCGCCCGCAAGGCCGCCGCCGAGACCGCCGTGGCCAAGAAGGCCGCGGCCGAGAAGGCGGAGAAGGCAGCCAAGGAGCGTGCGGCGGCGAAGGTTGCGGCCGCCAGCCGCAGCAAGAGCGTCTCCGCGGCCAGCTTCCCGGTCCAGAGCTCCTACACCGTCGCGCAGATCAAGGCGATGGCGGCGGCAGTGGTGCCCAGCGGCCAGTTCCAGTGCTTCAGCAACATCGTGGACCACGAGTCCAGTTGGAACTACCGCGCCGTCAACGCCTCCTCCGGCGCCTACGGCCTCTTCCAGGCACTGCCCGGCTCCAAGATGTCTTCCGTCGGCTCCGACTGGCAGACGAACCCGGCCACCCAGATCAAGTGGGGCCTCAACTACATGGACAGCCGCTACGGCAGCCCGTGTGAGGCCTGGTCCTTCTGGCAGGCGAACAGCTGGTACTAGTAACGCGCCCGACAGCGCGTCCGCTCCACCTCGCGAAGCCCTTCCCCGTCTCCAGGGGAGGGGCTTTCGCCCTGTACGGTCGGACGCGACGACTCCAAGGGGGGAGTGGTGGGGAACGACGGGGGAAGAGGACGCATCATGTCGCGAGTGCCAGGGTGGCTCGGCCGGGTAGGTGCCGGACTGAGCGAGATGGGTGAGCGGTTGGACGAGCGCCGCGCCGAAGTCCAGCAGGAGGACGACGCCGTCGTGGCGGTCGTACCGGTCGTGCCGGTGGACGCGTCGCCGCTGCCGACACCGGTCCGGGTCGTCGCCGCGCGCCCCGACCCCGCCGTCGCGGTGCCCTGGGGGGTACGGGTGGCGGCCGAGGCGGGCTGGCGGCTGCTGGTACTGGCCGGCACCGTCTGGGTGCTGATGCGCATCATCAGCGCCGTACAGCTGGTGGTCCTCGCGTTCGTCGCGGCCCTGCTGATCACGGCGCTGCTCCAGCCGACGGTGGCACGGCTGCGGCGCTACGGTCTGCCGCGCGGCCTCGCGACCGCGCTCACCGCCATCCTCGGGTTCATCGTGATGGCGCTGATCGGCTGGTTCGTGACCTGGCAGGTCATGGAGAACATCGACACGCTCTCCGACCAGATCCAGAGCGGCATCGACGATCTGCGCAAGTGGCTGCTGCGGAGCCCCTTCCACGTCACCGACAAGCAGATCAACCAGATCGCCAAGAACCTGCGCGACGCCGTCGGCGCCAACACCGACCAGATCACCTCGGTCGGCCTGGAGGGCGTCCAGGTCGTCGTGGAGGGCCTCACCGGCATCCTGCTGACCGTCTTCTCGACGCTCTTCCTGCTCTACGACGGCCGGCGGATCTGGGAGTGGTCGCTGAAGCTGGTGCCCGCGGCGGCCCGGCCGGCGATGGCGGGCGCCGGCCCGCGCGCCTGGCGCACGCTGACGGCCTATGTGCGCGGCACGGTGATAGTGGCCCTGATCGACGCAATCTGCATCGGCCTGGGCATCTACTTCCTGGGCGTCCCGATGGCCGTCCCGCTCGCCGTCTTCATCTTCCTGTTCTCGTTCATCCCGCTGGTGGGCGCCGTGGCGTCCGGCGCGCTGGCCGTCGTCGTCGCCCTGGTCACCCAGGGCGTCTTCACCGCCGTGATGACGCTCGGCGTGGTCCTCGCGGTGCAGCAGATCGAGGGCCACATCCTCCAGCCCTTCATCCTCGGCCGGGCCGTCCGCGTCCACCCTCTCGCGGTCGTCCTCTCGGTCGCGGCCGGCGGCATGATCGCCGGCATCGGCGGCGCGGTGGTCGCGGTGCCGCTGGTGGCGGTGACGAACACGGTCGTGGGCTATCTGCGCGCGTACAGCGGTGACGCGGGTCTGCCGCAGCAGGCCGGCCCGGCTTCGGTGCCGACGTCGGCCTCGGCCTCGGCGAAGGAGACCGACCGGGGCGGGGACGAACCCCCGGACACGGTCCCCGAAGCCGTCGTCGGGGAGAACGCCGAGGACCCCGCCCAGCAGAAGTGAGCGGGGTCCGGTCCGGTGCGGCGCCCGGCGTGGAGAGCACCGCTTCCGCGTAGGGCGCCGCACCGCCCGCCGTTCCCTGCCGCTCGCCGTACCCCCGCGCGTGCCCGGTGCCGTAGAACTCCCGCTCCGCGTCCAGGATTTCGGGTGCGTCGTGCCGCTCGGGTCACTGCCCGCGCGGGTGGTGGACAGCCGCCGTCGAGCCGTTCCGATTCGTTCAAATGAGCTTCGTACAAAGCCATTCGAACGCCCGGAGACGGCAATTTCCCGCAACGAGGGGCAGGTAGCGAGAGACCCCCCGGAATATGCGCGCGGACTGATACTCCTACCTCCTCGGGCGTACACGTCAGGCGCGTGTGCGAAAGGCCAAGGGGAGCGAGGTCGGGCATGCGGGATTCCCTCGGCCTGCCCGGTGGCGAACTGCTGTGGCGGGCTCTGGCCGACTGCGGGCGCGAGGAGTTCACGGGGGAGTTGCGGGCGGTCGGCCGTCCGGGCGGCACCTTCCATCTGCGCGGCGGTCTCGTCATCGCGGTGGAGAGTCCCGGCGCTCCGGGGCCGGAGGCGCTGCTGCTGCGCTCCGGCCGGATCGACGGCGAGCAATGGGCCGACCTGGTACGGGAGTCGGGCGGTTCCGACTGGCCGGCGGCCGGGCTGATCGCACACGGCTACGCGGGCGCCGCCCAACTCCGGGTCGTCTGCGTGCTGGCGCTGCGCGACGCCGTCTTCGCGACCGTCGCCGGGCAGGTCGACGAGTGTCAACGCGCGCACGGGAGAGGGCCGTTGGCGCCGGTCGCGGTGGGCGAGACGCCCGGCCGGCTGCTCCAGGAGGCAGCCCGCAGGCTGGCCGCGATCAGCGCGCTGCCCCATCCCGTGCGCCCCGACCGGGAGCGCCCTCTCCCCGCCCTCCGCGAGGACTCCCGACTCAGCGTGCCGCAACAGGAGTTGCTCGCCCACGCCGACGGCCGCCGTACCGCGCGCGACCTCGCCTTCCGGACCGGCCGCGGGGTCTACGCGGTCACCGTCGAGGTGGCGCGGATGCTCGGCGAGGGGCTCATGGAGTGCGCCGGAGCACCCCCGCCGATCCCGGTCCTCGCCCTCCCCGACGGCCTGGGCGTCCACCACCGCGAACGGCCCCCCGGGCCCGCGCCGCCGCTGCCCGCCGAACCCGCCGTACTGCCCCGCCGCAGTCCCGGAGCCAGCGGCATCACCGGAACTCTCGCCCCGGAGAAGAGCGGGGCGGGTTGGAAAGGGTTCTTCCGCATGCGGAACGGAACCACGAGATGACCGGAACCACGCAATGACCGGAACAACGAAATGACCGGAACAACGAAATGACCAGCGTGCGCAGACAGACGGACAGATGAACGGACCGAAGAAAAGCCTTCAGCCACAGGGGAGTTGAGTACGTGGATCACAAAGCCCTGGCATGGGAAATGCGCGCACTGCGCGAACAGGTGACCGGCATCACCGACACCGCCGTCGCCGCGGCCGACGGACTGCTCATCGCGGCGGACACCGCCGACTCGATCGACCCGGAGGGCCTCGCCGCCCTCGCCGCGGCCGGCCTCGGGCTGGCCCGCCGTACCGCCGACGCCACCGCCCGCGGCGCGCTGCGCCAGACGGTGGCGTACGGCAGTCACGGCTGTGCCGCCTTCTACGCGGTGGGCGACACGGCCCTGATGGTCGTGCTCGGTGACGAGGGGATGGACGTGGACCGCCTGCACCTGGCGACCCGGCCGGTCCTCGACCGCATCGAGTCGATCCTGACCGAGAGGGCCCCGGTACTCACCGAGAAGGCCGCAGAAGGAGTGTGAAGGGATGGCGACGAAACGTATGACTCCAGGCTTCTCCGACCAGGTGATGGGCCTGGTCAAATCGCTGCGCACGGACGCTCCGGACTGTGTCGCGTCGGGGGTGGTGGACATGTCGACCGGCATGCTCCTGTCGTACGAGACCGTGGAGAACCATCCGCCCGAGGTCCTGGACCTGCTGGCGGGTGCCACCCTCGATCTCTTCCAGGGCCGGACGGTCGTGATGATCGAGGACGTCTTCAAGGAGCGGCGCGGGGTCACCGGTGACCACCACTTCTTCCAGGAGATCCTCGTCAACAGCGAGAACCTCACGCACCTGTTCGTGCGGATGAACGAGCAGCAGGACGTGGTCGCGGTGGTCGTCTGCCGCAAGTCGGTCAACGTGGGCATGCTCTTCGCCCAAGTACGGCGCGTGGTGCGGGAGTACAGCCTCTGAGAGAACGGGACGCGCGGCAGCGGGCCCCCTCCCCGCGACGGGAGGGGACCCGCTGCCGTGCGTCCGGTGCGCGCTACTCCGTGCGCAGACCCTCCGGTCGCATCAGCCGCAGCAGCGGCGGCAGGCTGAGCAGAGTCACCGCCAGCACGACGCCCGCGCCGATCCCGCTCATCGCCAGCACGCTCATCCAGTCGACCCGGATGGTCGAGCCGGTCATCCGGAGCAGCACCGCGCCGAGGGTCAGCCCCACCACCGAGGCCAGGGCGAGGCCCAGTCCGACCGGGATCGCCGTCTGCCACAGCACCGACAGGCTCAGCGTGCGCCGCCGGGTGCCGAAGGCGACCAGCGCCGACAGCAGCTTCCTGCGCTCGCGCAACTGCTCCAGCTGCGAGACCAGCAGGCTCGCGCCGATCAGCAGCAGCACACAGGTGGCGCCGACGAACAGCCCGGTGCGGATGGACCGGAACTGGACCGACTCCCGGGTGGCCGAGAGCACGTCCACCTCCGCCAGCGGATCCAGCCGCGCCGCGGTGTTGCGCACCTGGTCGGGGGCGTCCGGCACCGACGAGTCGAGCAGGACGTACGCCTTCGGGGTCAGACCGGCCGCCGCGTCCGCGGGCAGCGCGCCCGAGGTGAGCAGCAGACCGCCGCGTTCGTACCCGGTCGGGTCCTTGCGAGGGGCGGCCGCCTTCAGACCGGCCGGCACCTTCCAGGGCGCCGGGTGGGCCGTGGACCCGGAGTACCACGGGTTGAAGTACACGGTGCGGCCCGCCGCAACGACCTTCCCCGGCACCGGGTCGGACCCGCCGCCGCTGATCTTGAAAACGTCGCCGTCCCGGCAGGAGGAGAGCCGGGCCACCTCACGCAGCTCCGCGCAACTGCCGACGGCGACCTCCAGTTCGTTCTGCGGCTCGCGGGCCCGCTCGCCGACCGAGGTGAGCGAGATCGCCGACGCGCTGTACACCCCCTTGGTCCTGGCGAGCCGGCCGGCCGCCTCGGCCGACGGGACGCCGGAGTGCAGCGAGACCTCCACCTGGGCCCGGTCCAGGTCGTTGGCGGTCGCCTTGGTGTAGTCCCCCTCGACCCCGGAGAAAAGCATCTGCAACGCGATCGCCCCGGCCACCGCCACGGCGATGCCGTTGACCATGCGGGCGGCCGTACCGCTGCTCAACTGGAGCCTGCGGACAGCGAGTTGCCAGGAGACCGAGCCGGAGTTCAGCCGCGACACGACGGCCTCGACGATCCAGGGGAGCAGCGCGGTGACTCCGACCAGCAGCAGGACCGTGCCGCCGGTCACCAGCCACTGGTTGAAGTTCCCGTTGGCGTCGCCCTGCCCCATCATCGGGTACAGCATCGCGAGGCCGCCCAGCGGCAGCAGCAGCCGCCACCACAGCCGGCGCCTCGGCGGCTTCGCCGTACGGACCACGCCGAGCGGTTCGATGACGACGCCGCGCAGCGCGAACAGCGTCACCAGTACGGCGGCGGTCGGCACGGCGACCGCGACCAGCACGGCCAGCGCGGGCGACGGATCGAGGTCGCTGGGGAACACGCTGATGTCCCGCACGCTGAGCAGGGCCGCCAGTTGACGGCCCGTCAGGAAGAAGACGGTGCCGAGGACGAGCCCGAGCAGGGCTCCGGCAAGCGCCTCGCCGCCCGCGATCCGGCGCGTCATCCGGCCGTCCGCGCCGACCAGCCGCAGCGCCGCGAGCCGGCGGTCCCGGCGTTCGCCGCCGAAGCGTACGGCCGCCGCGATGAAGACGCCGACCGGCATCAGCAGCACGATGAAGACCAGCAGGATCAGCAGCAGCAGCACCGGGTCCAGCTTGTCGGGCGTGTTGTGCTTCGACGGCCCGAAGTAGTCGATGCGCTCCACGGAGCCGCCCGACAGATGGTTCTCCAGCCCGTCGGCGCCCGCGTAGTAGGCGAGTTCGGCCGGTCCGATCAGGCCGGGCTTCGCGATGGTGCCGGTGATCCGGTACGGCAGGCGGTCGCGCAGCAGGGCGCCGGAGCCCGACCCGAGCAGCTTCTTCAGCGCGGGCGAAACGACCATGGAGCCCTTGGCGGGGAACTCCGCCACGCCCGGCGGCAGCGGTGCCCGCGCACCCTCGGGCTCCAGCAGCCGGCCGCGCACGTCCGTACTGCGGAACGTGGTGTCGACGCGGGCGATGACGAGCGTGTCGTCCTTCTTCGCCAATTGCGGGGAGCCGAACCTGAAGTCGTCCCGGGCGCTGTCCCGGTGGTCGCGGTCGGCCAGCGCGTTCGGTATCGCCGTGGTGAGCAGCAGCAGCGCCACGCCGAGGCCGACCCCGACCGCCGTCAGCCCGGCCCGGATCCACCCCTCGCGTCCGCCGCTGAAGGCGAACCGCATCCCCAGGCCGAGATCCCGGGACCACTGGCGCACGTTCATACGACGCGCTCCATGTCCCTGGACTTGCCGTCCCGTACGACGATCTCGCGGTCGGAGTAGGCCGCCACCCGTGCCTCGTGGGTGACGAGGACGACCGCCGCGTTGGAGGAGCGGGCCGCCTCGGTGAGCAGTTCCATCACCCGCTCGCCGTTGAGCGAGTCCAGGGCGCCGGTCGGCTCGTCGGCGAACAGCACCCGGGGGCTGGTGACGAGCGAGCGCGCGACGGCGACCCGCTGGCCCTGGCCGCCGGAGACCTCGCCGGGCCGCTTGCCGCTGAGGTGGTCGACCTCGAGCCGCTCCATCCAGGACCGGGCGGTGCGCTCGGCCTCCTTGCGTGCGGTGCCGTTCAGCCGCAGCGGAAGGGCGACGTTCTCGACGCAGGTCAGCTCGGGCACGAGCTGGCCGAACTGGAAGACGAACCCGAACTCGGTGCGCCTGAGCGCACTGCGCTGGGCGTCGCTCATGGTCGCCATCTCGCGGCCGTTGTACATGATCGAGCCGGAGTCGGGCGTCACGATCCCGGCGAGACAGTGCAGCAGGGTCGACTTGCCGGACCCGGAGGGGCCCATCACGGCGACGATCTCGCCGGGGTGGATGGAGAACTCGGCGCCGTCCAGCGCGGTGGTCGGCCCGTAGACCTTGCGCAGTTCCTCGGCGGCGAGGAGAGAGCCGGCGGGATGGGTCACTTGGCCACCGCCTCGGCGAGCCGGTCGAGCCGCGCGGCGGTCAGTTCCAGCCAGCGCAGGTCGGCCTCCAGGTGGAAGAGCGCGTGGTCGCAGATCAGCTGGTCGGCGAGATCCCCCCGGCGCTTGCGGTCGGTGAGGATGCGCATCATGCGCAGGTGCTCGGCGCGCTGGGTGTCGAGCACGTCGGCCGCGTCGCGGTGGGTGAGCAGCGCGAGGACGACCTTGATGTAGAGGGTCGACTGGAGGTACGGCTCGGGCTTCTCCGGCGTGGCGAGCCACCGTTGTACGTCGGTGATCCCGGCGTCGGTGATCGCGTACCGCTTCCGCTCGGGGCCGCCGCCAGCCTCGATCCCGTCGACCTCCACGAGGCCGTTCTTCAGCAGGCGGGACATCGTCGAGTAGACCTGGCCGTAGTGCAGCGGCCGGTCGTGACCGAACTTCTCGTCGAAGGCGCGCTTCAGGTCGTAACCGTGGCGCGGCCCGGACTCCAGGAGTCCCAAAAGGGTGTGACCGATGGACATGCGGAGCACTCTACACACTGCGTATACCCACGGTGTATACACGGAGTGTTCAGAGCGTGGCCGGGCGTGCGACTGCGCAGGCCGGAGCCGATTGTCACGGTTGTGCTACTGAGGTGAGGGCGGGCGGCGGGCGGCCCGGCGCGCGGCCGGCCGGGTCTTGCCGGGGGACCGCCCGGCCCCGAATTGCCCGTCCCGCGCAACCCTCATATCCCCTGATACGTCAGTTCCGTTGTGTGCGGGTGCTGATTGTCACGTCCGTAAAAGGCCGGATCGACGGGCGTTTGTCATAACTGCGAGTGTTAGCTTTCTGAGCTGACCCGAGCCACGCACCCGAGTGACAGCCGAGAAGGAAGCGGAGCGGACGGACCCATGGGACGAGCGGAAGAGAGACGAGCGCGGCAGCACGCCCATCGCCGCGTGGCGCCCGGGCGCCGCGCGTCCAGGGCGGCCGGGGGTGAAGGCGGCGGTAAGAGTCCCATACGCCGGCTCTTCACCTGGAAGAAGATCCTCGGCACCTTCCTCGGCCTCTGTCTGCTCGGCATCGGCGCTTTCATCGTGCTCTACATGATGATCAGCATCCCCGCGGGCAACGCCGACGCGAAGCTCCAGAGCAACGTCTACAAGTACAGCGACGGCTCGGTCCTGGCCCGCAAGGGCGAGCTCAACCGCGAGGTCGTCGATCTCTCGCAGGTGCCCAAGCAGGTGCAGAAGACCTTCGTCGCCGCGGAGAACAAGACGTTCTACAAGGACGCCGGCGTCGACCTCAAGGGCACCGCCCGCGGCCTGTTCAACACGCTCTCCGGCAAGGGCGCGCAGGGCGGTTCGACCATCACCCAGCAGTACGTCAAGAACTACTACCTGACGCAGGACCAGACCGTCACGCGCAAGCTGAAGGAAATGGTCATCTCGCTGAAGCTGGATCGCGAGAAGTCCAAGGACTACATCCTCGCCGGGTACATCAACACCAGCTACTACGGCCGCGGCGCCTACGGCATCCAGGCCGCCGCCCAGGCCTACTACCGCGTCGACGCCGACAAGCTCACCGTCACCCAGGGCGCGTACCTCGCCGCCCTCCTCCAGGCGCCGAACCAGTACGACTGGGCGATCGCGACCGAGACCGGCAAGAAGCTGGTCCAGGCCCGCTGGAACTACGTACTGGACAACATGGTCGAGGAGGGCTGGCTGGACTCGGCCACCCGCCGGTCCCTGAAGTTCGAGGTGCCGAAGGCGCCCAAGGCCGACCCCGGTATGGAGGGGCAGACCGGTTACCTGGTGGACGCGGCCAACACCGCCCTGGAGAAGCAGCTGGTCGCCCAGGGGCAGGCGTCCAACGTCAAGGAGGCCGAGGCGATCGTCAACGCCGGCGGCTGGACCATCACGCTCAACATCGACAAGAAGAAGCAGGCCGCGCTGGAGAAGTCCGTCAAGGCGCAGCTCACCAGCAAGCTCGACAAGAAGAAGCGCAAGGTCGACGGGAACGTCCAGGCGGGCGCCGCCTCGGTCGACCCCGCGACGGGCGCGGTCGTGGCGCTGTACGGCGGTGTGAACTACGTGACCCACTTCACCGACAACGCCACCCGCACCGACTACCAGCCCGCCTCCACCTTCAAGCCGGTGATCCTGGCGGCGGCCCTGGCGGACGGCGCCAAGACCCAGTCCGGGAAGTTGATTTCGGCCGACACCATCTACGACGGCACGAGCCGGCGTCCGGTGGTCGGCAGCGACATCGGCTTCGCCCCGCAGAACGAGGACGACCAGGACTACGGCAAGGTCACCGTCCAGACGGCGATGAACAAGTCGATCAACTCGGTCTTCGCGCAGCTGGGCGTCGATGTCGGTATGGACAAGGTGCTCAAGGTCGCGGGCCGGCTCGGCATGGACACCTCCGGCCTCCAGGCGGTGCCGGCACAGACCCTCGGCACCATGGGCGCGAGCCCGCTGCAGATGGCCGGCGTCTACGCCACCCTCGACAACCACGGCAAGAAGGTCACCCCGGCCGTCGTCAAGAAGGTCGAGCACAACACCCGTAACGTCGACTTCCCGAACCCGATCGGCGACCAGGTCGTGCCGCGCGAGGCCGCCGACACGGTGACCTCGGTACTGACGGGCGTGGTCGACGACGGTACGGCCAAGGTGTCGGTCGCGGACAACGCCAAGCGCGACGGACAGCCGGTCGCGGGCAAGACCGGCACCTCCGACAACAACAAGTCGGCCTGGTTCACCGGCTACACGCCCGGCCTGGTCACCTCGGTCGGCCTCTTCGGCCAGGAGGCGAAGACCGGCAGCCAGGTCCCGCTGACCGGCGCCACCGGTCTCATCCCCGGCACCGGACGCATCAACGGCGGTGGCTACCCCGCGCAGATCTGGGCGGCCTACATGTTCGGCGTCACCAAGAGCGGCGGCAAGTTCGACCTGGAGACCACCCAGGGCGCGGCCGTCCAGCCCACCTACACCCCGACGCCCACCCCCACCCCGTCCCTGACGCCGTCGTCGACGCCGACCCTCAGCCCGACCCCGTCCCGGACACCCTCGCAGACACCGTCGCAGACTCCCTCGCAGACACCGTCGTCACCGAGCCCGTCGCAGACTTCGAGCAGCCCGTCGAGCTCACCGACGGACACCGGGACGGACAACCCCTTCGACCCGCTCGGTCAGTAAGTCCCGCCGGACGGGCGGGACTCGCGGAGGAGAACAGCGGAGAGGGGGGGCGGGGCGGGCCGGCCGGGCCGGCCCCCCCGCGGGGGGGGGGGTGGGGGTGGCGGGTGGTGCATACCGAAAGAAGCTGT
>NZ_JBEXET010000003.1:292257-344660 GCF_040606415.1 Streptomyces sp. NPDC005423
TGCGGTCAGCTCGTGGCCTGTGTTGACCGCCGTCGGGGGGGGGCGCGGCTGGACGCCGCCCCCCCTCTCCGCCGTGCGGCAGGTTCAGTTCCGGTTCAGTTCGAACCAGACCACCTTGCCGGTGCTCAGCCGGGTGGCACCCCACCGCCTGGCCAGTCGGTTGACCAGGTACAGCCCGCGTCCGCCCTCGTCCGTGGCCCGTGCCTGCCGCAGCCTCGGCAGCTGCGGCACGTCGTCGCCGACCTCGCAGCGCAGGACGTCGGTGCGCAGCAGCCGGAGCGTGACCGGCTTGGAGGCGTAGCGCACGGCGTTGGTGACGACCTCGCTGACCAGTAGCTCCACCGAGTCGCTCATGTCCTCCATGCCCCACCGGGACAGCGCCCGCCTCGCCAGCCGGCGGGCCCGGCCGGGAGCCGCGTCCTCCGGTTCGAGATACCAGTACGCCACGTCGCTCGGCGCGATCCCGTCGAAGCGGGCCGCGAGCAGCGCGATGTCGTCGTCCCGGTCGCCCGGGCCGAGCATGTCGAGCACCTCGTCGCAGAGCGCCTCAAGGGGCGGCGGATGGTCGGGCCCGGTGAGCTGCGCGGTGGCGGCGAGCTTCTCGCGCAGCTGCTCTATACCGGTCCACACGTCCCGCAGCCGTGACTCGACGAGCCCGTCCGTGTAGAGCAGCAGCGTCGCGCCGGCCGGGGCGTCCAGCTCCACGGCCTCGAAGTCGACCCCGCCGACGCCGATCGGGGCGCCCGGCGGCACCCGCAGCACCTCCGCCCGGCCGCCCAGGTGCAGCAGTACGGGCGGCGGATGGCCGGCGTTGGCGATGGTGATGCGGTGCGAGACCGGGTCGTAGACCGCGTAGAGGCAGGTCGCCATCCGGTCGGTGCCCAGCCGCTGGGCCTGTTCGTCGAGGTGGTGCAGGACCTCCTGCGGGGGCAGGTCGAGCCCGGCGAGGGTCTGCGCGGTCGTGCGCAGCTGGCCCATGATCGCGGCCGAGGTCATCGAGTGGCCCATGACGTCACCGACCACGAGCGCGACCCGGCTGCCGGGCAGCGGGATCGCGTCGTACCAGTCACCGCCGACGCGTGCCGTCTCGGCGGCCGGGAGGTAGCGGGAGGCCAGCCGGACGCCCGTCGGGCGGGGCAGCGTCTCGGGCAGCATCGTGCGCTGCAACTCGTCGGCGATGTACGCCTCACGGCCGTAGAGGACCGCCTTGTCGATGCCGAGCGCGCTGTGGGTGGCGAGCTGGGCGGCGACCAGCAGGTCGTCGGCCTCGAACGCCATCCGCTCGGGGCGGCGCAGGAAGAGCGCGGCGCCGATCACCCGGCGCCGGCCGCGCAGCGGCGCGAGGATCGCGCGCTGGCCGCCGGGAACGATCGACTCACCGCCCTCGCCGAGCAGTTCGGGCAGCGCGGCGCGGGCGGCGGGGGTGTCGGCGAAGACCGGCCGGACGCCCCGCAGCACCTCGTTGAGCGCGCCGCCGGGCCGCACCTCGCAGAGTTCGGCGGTGATCGTCGACAGCTCGGCCGGCTGCTCGGGCTGGAGCGCGGGCAGGAAGCCGTTCTCCGTGTCCCGCTCCTCGGGGATCCGGTCGGTACGGCGCAGCCGCAGTACGACGGGACCGGTGGGCCGCTCGTCGCCCACCGGCAGCGGATCGCGCAGGTAGACCAGGATCGCGTCCGAGAAGGTCGGCACGGTCGCCCGGCACAGCCCCATGACGATCTCGTCGAGGTCGATGCCGCGGGCGATCCGCCGGGTGGCGGCGCCCACGAAGCGCAGCCGGTCGCCGTCCCGCCGCATCGGCATGGGCCGGCCCGGCGGCAGGCCCTGGCCGGACCGCCGCTCCTTGTCGTCGGAGCCGCCGACGGACCGATCCTGGCCGGCCGGCGGCTGGAGCGGGATCGTCTCGGGCGCGGGGCGCGGACGGTGGGTGTCGGGTTCGGCGGCCGAGGTCTGCGCGTGCTCGGGGCCGCCCGAGGTGTCAGGCGTCACGGAGGTACCTGCCGGGTCCTTCCCCTGGGCGCAAGGCGTGCTCGTTCCCGGTGCGGCGGGCGGCTCGCCGCCGCGCGCCTGTGCGGGTAAGGCGCCGGCACCGGACGGCCGCTGGGGCGTCGAGGTACGCAGGAGCGCCCCGCGGGGCTCCGCGGGGCCGTCGCCGGTGGGGCGCTCGTACGAGGTGGGCTGCTCCGTCACGCGTGTCGAATCCGTCCGTCCGGGACCGCACGCCGCGCGTGCGGTTCGTCCCGCCGAAATGCCGATACCCGGAATACCTGCCCCAGGAACGGAATTCCCGCGTGGTCAGAGGCTGTTCCTGTGCCGTCGGCGGACTTTCTGCCGTCCGCACCGGTGTTGCCCTCGTACCCCTCGCTCACGTCCTGCCGCCCCTCGGTGACGTCTGGTCAGACCCGGCCCGCGCACCGGGAGTTGCTGCGTGTGCCCTTGCGGAGGACGATCCTACGGTTGCGGACCGGGGACGCATCAAGGGTCTCATGCGGACAGGCGAGCCGGGGTGCGGTCCCAGTCCTCCGGCAGTGACGGTACATCCCAGGAGGGGTCCGGGCGCCAGTGCTGCCAGCCGTCCGCGAACGGCGCTCCCCAGGCGTCGATCACCTCCACCGCCGACCGGCCGGCCTCCCGCACCCGGCGGGCGAGCCGCGGGTCCATCAGCCCGTCCCGCTGGGCCTGCGCGAACTCGTCCTCGTCCCGCCACTCCCAACTCCGGTCGGGATGAACGGAGATGTCCAGGAACCAGTCCTCGGAGTCGACCCCGCCGGCCCAACGGACCAGCGGTTCCTCCAGGTTGACGTACCAGTTCTTGAACTCCCAGTCCGTCTCCCAGAACAGCCACACCGACCAGGGCTCGCCCGGCCGCGCCAGCTTCAGTACCCCGCTGCCGAACCAGCGGTCGCGGGCCACCGTACGCGGCTTGGTGTACCGGGTCTCCAGCGGCTCCACGTGCACCGGCGTACCGTCCGTCAGCACCGGTTTCACACACTCGGTGCCCGGCGCCATCCACACGGCGAGCAACTCGTCGTCGTCGCGGACGACGGTGACGGGACGCGCGATGTGGAAGCGGTCGCCGGCGTTCTCCCGGTAGCGCCACAGGACGTGGTCCCCGGGCGCCCAGAAGGCCGTCGACGCGTCCGCTTCCACCGCTCTCACCGCTCCACCGTCTGCCATGGACAGATATTAGGTGCCCCGGGCATACGACGCTGCGGTGCGCGTCACGGTTCACGTGCTCGCGACGACTGGTCGACGAGTGGTTACGGCCGCGTCATCCGCAGGACATCGAGCGCCTCGTCGAGCTGGCCGAGAGTCAGGTCGCCGCGGTCCACATAGCCGTTCTCCAGCACGACCTGGCGGATCGTCTTCCGTTCCGCCAGCGCCTTCTTGGCGACCTTGGCCGCCTCCTCGTAGCCGATGTACTTGTTCAGGGGGGTGACCACCGAGGGCGAGGACTCGGCGTACTCGCGGGCGCGTTCGCGGTGGGCGACGATCCCCTCCACCGTGCGGTCGGCGAGCAGCCGGGAGACGTTGGCGAGCAGCCGGACCGACTCCAGGACGTTCTTGGCGATCACGGGCAGCATCACGTTGAGCTCGAAGTTGCCCGCGGCCCCGGCGGTGGCGACGGTGGCGTCGTTGCCGACGACCTGCGCGGCGACCATGAGCGCGGCCTCGGGGATGACCGGGTTGACCTTGCCGGGCATGATCGAGGACCCGGGCTGGAGATCGGGCAGCGAGATCTCGGCGAGCCCGGTCCGCGGCCCCGAGGCCATCCACCGCAGATCGTTGGCGATCTTCGTCAGTCCTACGGCGATGGTCCGCAGCTGTCCGCTGGTCTCGACGATCCCGTCCCGCGCGCCCTGTGCCTCGAAGTGGTCCCGGGCCTCGGTCAGGGGCAGCCCGGTGACCAGGGCGACCTCCGCGATCACGGCGGCGGAGAAACCGGGCGGGGTGTTGATCCCGGTGCCGACGGCCGTGCCGCCCAGGGGCAGTTCGGCGAGCCGGGGCAGCGAGGCTTCGAGCCGCTCGGCGCCGTGCCGCATCTGGGCCGCGTAGCCGCCGAACTCCTGGCCCAGCGTCACCGGCGTCGCGTCCATCAGGTGCGTACGGCCGGACTTGACGACGTCGGCGAACTCCACGGACTTGCGCGACAGGGCACCCGCCAGGTGCTCCAGGGCGGGGATCAGGTCGTGGATCACGGCCCCGGTCGCCGCGATGTGGATGGACGAGGGGAAGACGTCGTTGGACGACTGCGACGCGTTGACATGGTCGTTGGGGTGCACGTCCCGCCCGAGCCGCTCGCTCGCGAGGGTGGCGATCACCTCGTTGGTGTTCATGTTGGACGAGGTGCCGGACCCGGTCTGGAACACGTCGACCGGGAAGTGCTCGTCCCAGCGCCCCTCCGCGACCTCCCGCGCGGCCTCCTGGATCGCCTCCGCGATGTCCGCGTCCAGTACGCCGAGCGCGGCGTTGACCTTGGCCGCGGCGCCCTTGATCCGGGCGAGCGCCTCGATGTGGGCCCGTTCGATGCGCTGCCCGGAGACGGGGAAGTTCTCCACCGCCCGCTGCGTCTGCGCCCGCCACTTCGCCCCGGCGGGAACACGCACCTCGCCCATCGAGTCGTGCTCGACCCGGAACGCCCCTGCTGTCTGCTCGTCGGCCATCGCCGATCACCTCCAGTGGGACAGCATCGCCGACGGGGCGCGTGTTCCCGGGACGGGGCCCCGAGGCGGAGTGTCCCGCGAGGTCACACCGGTCCGGGGATCCCGCACGGGTGGCGTCACACCGGTCCGGGGATCCCGCACGGGTGGCGTCGCAGCGGTCCTGGACCCCGCACGGGGGGCGTCAGACCAGTCCGGGACCCCGTACCGGGATGTGGGTGAAGGTCGGCTCCGGAGCCGGGTTCTGGAAGAAGTCGTTGCCCTTGTCGTCGACGACGACGAAGGCCGGGAAGTCCTCCACCTCGATCCGCCAGACGGCCTCCATGCCGAGCTCCTCGTACTCGACGACCTCGACCTTCTTGATGCAGTCCTGGGCGAGCCGCGCGGCCGGGCCGCCGATCGAGCCGAGGTAGAACCCGCCGTGCGTGCCGCACGCGTCCGTGACCTGCTTGCTGCGGTTGCCCTTGGCGAGCATCACCTTGGACCCGCCCGCCGCCTGGAACTGCTCCACGTAGGAGTCCATCCGGCCGGCCGTCGTCGGGCCGAAGGAACCGGACGCGTACCCCTGAGGGGTCTTCGCGGGACCGGCGTAGTACACCGGATGGTCCTTCAGGTACTGCGGCATCTCCTCGCCCGCGTCGAGCCGCTCCTTGATCTTGGCGTGCGCGATGTCGCGGGCCACGACCAGCGGACCGGTGAGCGAGAGCCGGGTCTTGACCGGGTACTTGGTCAGCTCGGCGAGGATGTCGTCCATCGGCTGGTTGAGGTCGATACGGACCACGTCGGAGGAGTCGTCGAGGTGCTCGTCGGTGGTCTCCGGCAGGAACCGCGCCGGGTCCGTCTCCAGCTGCTCCAGGAAGACGCCCTCGGCGGTGATCTTCGCGACCGCCTGGCGGTCGGCCGAGCAGGAGACCGCGATGGCGACCGGGCAGGACGCGCCGTGCCGGGGCAGCCGCACCACGCGCACGTCGTGGCAGAAGTACTTGCCGCCGAACTGCGCCCCGATGCCGATCCGTTGGGTCAGCTCGAAGACCTTCTGCTCCAACTCCTTGTCCCGGAAGCCGTGTCCGAGCTCGGAACCCTCGGCCGGGATCTCGTCCAGGTAGTGCGCGGAGGCGTACTTCGCGGTCTTCAGCGCGTACTCCGCGCTCGTGCCGCCGACGACGATCGCCAGGTGGTACGGCGGGCAGGCGGCCGTACCGAGCGAACGGATCTTCTCCTCCAGGAACCTCATCATCGAGGACTCGTTCAGGACGGCCTTCGTCTCCTGGTACAGGAAGGACTTGTTGGCCGAGCCGCCGCCCTTCGCCATGAACAGGAACTTGTAGGCGCCGCCGTCGGTCGCGTACAGCTCGATCTGGGCCGGCAGGTTCGACCCGGTGTTCTTCTCGTCCCACATGGTGAGGGGCGCCATCTGCGAGTACCGCAGATTGAGGTTGAGGTACGCGTCGTAGACACCGCGGCTCAGCGCCGCCTCGTCGCCGCCCTCGGTCAGCACGTTCTGCCCGCGCTTGCCCATGACGATCGCCGTACCGGTGTCCTGGCACATCGGCAGCACGCCGGCCGCCGCGATGTTCGCGTTCTTCAGCAGGTCCAGCGCGACGAACTTGTCGTTGGCCGACGCCTCGGGGTCGTCGATGATCCGGCGCAGCTGTGACAGGTGGGCGGGCCGCAGATAGTGCTGGATGTCGTGGATGGCCTCGGCCGCCAGCCTGCGCAGCGCCTCCGGCTCCACCTTGAGGAACGTCCGCCCGTCGGCCTCGAAGGTGGACACACCCTCTGAGGTCACCAGCCGGTAGGGGGTGGTGTCCTCTCCCATGGGGAGCAGATCGGTGTACGCGAACTCAGGCATGTCGCCCATTCCTCTTTCGACAGACAGCGCGCCGGCCTCCGTTGGCAGGCGCCACCAGCCTAGGACCTGCCTCCGACAGCCAAGCTGTGAGGTGTGGCTCAGTTCGCCATGCCCGGGTCGTCCCCACCCCTAGTCGCGATCTATCGCGTTTGGGTACTCTGCTGTCGTGGACCTTCAGAAGCAGACCGAACCGGGCGCCGGCCGCGCCGAGACGCACCCGGCCGGGCTGCGCGCCTCGGACGCCGACCGTGACCGCGTCGCCGACCTCCTGCGCGACGCCCTGGCCGAGGGCCGGCTGACCGCAGACGAGCACGCCGAGCGGGTCGAGGGGGTGCTCAGCGCCAAGACGGTCGGTGAACTGGACGTGTTCATACAGGACTTGCCCGCCGCCCACGAGCGGCGCGCGACCTCCTCGTACGGCCCCGCCCCCAATCGGCCGACGGCGGGCGCCATCCCGGCCGAGGCCGACGAGAACGTGGTCGCGGTGTTCAGCACCGCGCTGCGCAGGGGCCGTTGGCGCGCGGGCCGCCGTATGCACGTCTACGCCGTGTTCGGCAGCGTCGACATCGACCTCAGCGAGGCGATCTTCGAGTACCAGCAGGTCGTCATCAAGGCGGTCTCGGTCTTCGGCAACGTCGAGATACGCGTCCCGGAGAACGTGTCGCTGCGCGGCACCGGCGGCGGCGTCCTCGGCAACTTCGAGGTGCACACGCTCGACGCGCCCGAGCCGGACGCCCCCGTGGTCTACGTCGAGGGCTGGGCCGTCCTGGGCAACATCGAGGCGCGGCCCAAGCGCGGCAAGCTCGTCGCGGACATCCTCGACCGGGTCCAGCGCAAGGTCGACAAGGGTTTGCGCAGGCATCTGGACCGTTGACGGTTGTGAATTCGGCCGTGATGCACGCCAGTTGGTCCACTCCGACCGGGTCATGACATCGCGCACAAGCCCCCGAAATCCAGCGGTTCGGAACTCAGTGCATAGGCACGCGTACAGCGGGTAGGCCTTGCTGCATCGTCTCTCGCTCGCGAAGCCGTCGTCAGGAGTAGACCGTGCTGCAACCGCCGCATTCGTCTCTGCAGGTAGCTGCTGTTCCGGCCCAGCGGCTACCAGAGCGCGACAGAGACCAAGACGCTCCATGGCACACCGAGGCGGTGTGCCGGCGTGACGAGGCCGGTCTGTTCTTCGCACCCTCGAAGGAACCCACCGCCGCCCGCCTCTCCCGCGAGGAGGCCGCCAAGCGGGTCTGCGCCCGCTGTCCGGTGATGGTCGAGTGTCGCGAGCACGCGCTGCTCCAGCCCGAGCCCTACGGCGTCTGGGGCGGCCTCACCGCCGCCGAGCGGCGGGTGGTCCTCGCCCGGCGCCGACGCCGCGACATGGAACTCAAGAAGACGGCGCGGCCCCCGGGCCGGATAGCCGCGGCGGGTTGACCGCCTCCTCCGGCAACAGGAAAGGGCGCCCCCACCGCACCGGGGGCGCCCTTTTCCCTGCGGGTGACAGACGGCTCGCGGGAACCACGACCACCGTCAACCAACCGTCCAGCGGCGCTACTTGGCCTTGTCGAAGTCGATCGCGCTGTACGCCCGCAGCTTGCTCAGCCGGTGCTCCGAGTCGATCCGCCGCACCGTCCCCGACTTGGACCGCATCACGATCGAGTCGGTGGTGGCGGTCTCGGACCGGTACCGGACCCCGCGCATCAGCTCGCCGTCGGTGATCCCGGTAGCCACGAAGAACACGTTCTCGCCGGAGACGAGGTCGTCGGTCGTCAGGACGCGGTCGAGGTCGTGCCCCGCGTCGATCGCCCGCTGCCGCTCCTCGTCGTCCTTGGGCCACAACTTGCCCTGGATCGTGCCGCCCAGACACTTCACGGCACACGCCGAGATGATGCCCTCGGGCGTACCGCCGATCCCGAGCAGCAGATCGACACCAGTGCCCTCGCGCAGCGCCAGGATCGCGCCGGCGACGTCACCGTCGGAGATGATCTTGATGCGGGCGCCGGTCTCCCGGATCTCCTGGATGAGGCCGTCGTGCCGGGGCCGGTCGAGGACGACGACGGTGACGTCCTCGGGCATGGAGCGCTTGGCCTTGGCGACCCGGCGGATGTTCACCGCGACGGGCGCGTCGATGTCGACGAAGTCGGCGGCCTCGGGCCCCGTGACCAGCTTGTCCATGTAGAAGACGGCGGACGGGTCGAACATCGAGCCGCGGTCGGCCGCGGCCAGCACGGCGATCGCGTTGGTCATGCCCTTGGCGGTGAGGGTGGTCCCGTCGATCGGGTCCACGGCGATGTCGCACTCGGGGCCGGTCCCGTCGCCGACGCGCTCTCCGTTGAAGAGCATCGGCGCCTCGTCCTTCTCGCCCTCGCCGATGACGACGACGCCGTTCATCGAGACGGTGGAGACGAGGGTGCGCATGGCGCGGACGGCCGCGCCGTCGGCGCCGTTCTTGTCGCCGCGCCCGACCCAGCGGCCCGCGGCCATGGCGGCGGCTTCGGTCACCCGGACGAGTTCCAGGGCGAGGTTGCGGTCGGGGGCCTCGGAGGGGACTTCGAGTTCGGACGGCAGATGATGATGCTCGGTCATCGGAGCGCACCTTTCTGATACGACGACGGCCGGATGAGGGTGTGGTCCGACTCTATCGCCAGGCAGACAAAATGAGCAGGGGGGCCCACGGATGAGCGGACCGGGGCACCTGCGACGATAGGGACGTGGCAGGTTCGAACGGTAAGCAGAAGACGGTCCGGGACATGATCCTCTCCCTGGGCCTGATCGGCATCGCGGCAGTGGTCGTCTACTTCTTCATCCCGCACGACGACTCCGCTCCCGACCTCAAGCGGGTCGACTACCAGGTGGAGCTGCTCACGGCCCGCCGCGCGGCGTCGTACCCGGTGGCGGCGCCGCAAGGGCTGCCCGGGACCTGGAAGGCGACCTCGGTCCGCTACGACGGCTCGACGTCCGACGCCTGGCACCTGGGCTTCAGCGCCCCCGACGGTCAGTACGTGCAGATCGAGCAGTCGACTCAGCGGCCCGCGGTCTTCATCGACGCAGCCAGCCAGGGCGCCAGGGAGACGAAGGTCACCCAGCACATCGGCGGCCGGACGTGGACGCGGTACGAGGGCGGCCGCTACGACGCCCTCGTGCTCGCCGACAAGAAGTCGACGACGGTGGTGGCCGGCACCGGCTCGTTCACCCAGCTGACCGAGATGGCGAAGGCACTGAAGACGGCGTGACGGCACGGTCGCGCGACCGCGCGAGGACTCGATGACGTGAGGAAGGCCCCCGGTGCGCCGCGCCGGGGGCCTTCCTCGCGTTCTCGCTCTCACCGGTCCGCCGGTCCACCGTTCTCGCCGGTCTGCCCCTGTCGGTCCTGGTCAGCTCCGGGCCGTCCGGTCGGTTCCGGTCCGTCCGGGTCAGACGGTGGTGACGACCTGCTCGTACGCCAGGCGCGGGGAGCGCGGGAACCAGGCGTCCTCGCCCGGCTTGCCGATGTTCACGACCATCAGCGGGGTGTGGTCGTCGTCCAGGAACTCCTTCTGCACGCCCGCGAAGTCGAGACCCGTCATCGGCCCGGCGGCGAGGCCCGCGGCGCGGACGCCGATGATGAAGTAGGCGGCCTGGAGGGCGGCGTTCAGCGCGGCGTTGCCCTCGCGGACCGAGCGGTCGGCGAAGAAGGCGTCCTTGGCCTGCGGGAAGTGCGGGAACAGGGCCGGCAGCTCCTCGTGGAACTCGTTGTCCGCGGAGAGGATCGCGACCAGCGGGGCGGCGGCGGTCTTGGCCCGGTTGCCCTCGGACAGGTGCCGTACCAGGCGCTCGCGGGCCTCGGGGGAGCGGACCAGGGTGATGCGCAGGGGGGACTGGTTCATCGAGGTCGGACCGTACTTGACCAGGTCGTAGATCGCCTGGACCTGCTCGTCGGTCACGGGCTCGTCGGTGAAGTTGTTCGCGGTGCGGGCCTCGCGGAACAGCAGGTCCTGGGCGGCTGAGTCAAGAACGAGAGACATGCGTGAACTTCCTAGGTGGCCTGGAACCAAGTAACGGACCGCGGTCCGGATTGGCTGACAGGGTGACCGTACGCCATGGAAGTTTCAACGTTCAATCACAATGAGGGTCCAGTGACCCGCCTCACACACCGTGCGCGGACATCCGCGCACGGACACTTACTCGCCCTCCTCCGCCCCGTCCGCCGAGTCCGCCTCCTCCGCCAGCGCCGCGTCCAGCCGCGCCCGCGCCCCGTCCAGCCAGCGCCGGCACACCTTGGCCAGCTCCTCGCCGCGCTCCCAGAGCGCCAGGGACTCCTCCAGCGTCGTACCGCCCGCCTCCAGCCGCCGTACGACGTCGATCAGCTCGTCCCGTGCCTGCTCGTACCCGAGCGCCCCGGCACCTTTGTCAACCCTGCTGGTCATGCGCCCACCCTATGCATCGACTCGTACCGTGAACTCACCCTCGGCGACCCGCGCGCGCAGCGCCTCGTCGGCCGCCACCTCGCCCGGGTCCCGCACCGCGTGGCCGTCGGCGCGCTGGAGCACCGCGTACCCGCGCTTCAGGGTCGCGGCGGGGGAGAGGGCCACCACGCGCGCGTGCGTGTGCGTCAGCTCCGAGTCCGCGCGGTCCAGGAGGTGACCGAGGGTGCGCCGGCCCCGGTCGAGCAGCGCGGCCACCTGGTCGGCACGCTCGTCGATCATCCGGTGCGGATCCTGTATCGACGGCCGCGCCAGGGCGTGCGCCAGCCCGCGCTCCTCCCGGTCGACATGGGCCACCGCGCAGCGCCGCGCCCGGTCCCGCAGCAGCCGTACGCGCTCGTGCTCCTCGCCCACGTCCGGTACGACCTTCTTCGCCGCGTCGGTGGGGGTGGAGGCGCGCAGGTCGGCCACGTAGTCGAGGAGGGGAGTGTCCGGCTCGTGCCCGATCGCCGACACCACCGGCGTACGGCAGGCCGCGACCGCGCGGATCAACTGCTCGTCCGAGAACGGCAGCAGGTCCTCCACGCTGCCGCCCCCGCGCGCCACCACGATCACGTCCACGGTGTCGAGCGCGTCCAGTTCCCTGACCGCCTGGACCACCTGCGGCACGGCGTGCACACCCTGCACGGGGACGTTGCGCACCTCGAAGCGGACGGCGGGCCAGCGGTGCCGCGCGTTCTCCAGGACGTCCCGCTCGGCGGCCGAGGCGCGCCCGCAGACCAGCCCGATCAGCTGCGGCAGGAACGGCAGCGGCTTCTTCCGCTCCGGCGCGAACAGCCCCTCGGCGGCCAGCGTCTTCTTCAACTGCTCCAGCCGCGCGAGCAGTTCACCCACCCCGACCGGCCTTATCTCCGCGGCCCGCAGCGACAGCTGCCCGCGCGGCGCGTACCACTCCGGCTTCGCCAGGACGACCACCCGGGCCCCCTCGCCCACCACGTCCGCGACCGCGTCGAACACCTGCCGGTAGCAGGTCACGCTCACCGAGACGTCGTACGACGGGTCGCGCAGCGTCAGGAACACGACACCGGCGCCCGGCCGCCGCGACAGCTGGGTGATCTGCCCCTCGACCCACACGGCGCCGAGCCGGTCGACCCACCCGCCGATGAGCCGCGAGACCTCGCCCACGGGGAGCGGCGCGTCCGGAGTCGTGTTGAGAGCCATGGGCCCGAGCGTAACGGCCGGTTCTGACAACGCCGCCGAGCCGCGGCCACCCCACCCATCCGGTCACCGACCACCGCTCGCGGATCAGCGTGACAGTGATCGCCCCGCACACCACCGCCTCCGAGGCATGCGGCCTCCCGGGGTACGCCGGCCTCCCGGGGCGCGCCGGTCTGCCCGACGCCGCGCGTGATCTCCGACCCGTCGAGCGCGGCCTTACGATGGGACGCATGACCGCTTCGCCTGGCCGCCGTGTCCTGCTCGCCGCCCCCCGGGGCTACTGCGCGGGCGTGGACCGCGCCGTGATCGCCGTCGAGAAAGCCCTGGAGCAGTACGGGGCTCCGATCTACGTCCGGCACGAGATCGTGCACAACAAGTACGTCGTGCAGACCCTGGAGAAGAAGGGCGCCGTCTTCGTCGAGCGGACCGAGGAGGTCCCCGAGGGGAACATCGTGATGTTCTCCGCGCACGGCGTGGCACCCGTGGTCCACGACGAGGCCAGGCGCGGCCGGCTCGCCACCATCGACGCCACCTGCCCCCTGGTGACCAAGGTCCACAAGGAAGCCGTCCGCTTCGCCAACGACGACTTCGACATCCTCCTCATCGGGCACGAGGGCCACGAGGAGGTCATCGGCACCTCCGGAGAGGCCCCCGACCACATCACCCTCGTCGACGGCCCCGCCGACGTCGCCAAGGTCGAGGTACGGGACCCCTCCCGAGTGGTCTGGCTCTCCCAGACCACCCTCTCGGTCGACGAGACCATGGAGACGGTCGACGCCCTCAAGGAGAAGTTCCCGCAGCTCATCTCCCCGCCCAGCGACGACATCTGCTACGCCACCCAGAACCGCCAGCTCGCCGTCAAGCGGATGGGCGAGGAGGCGGACCTCGTCATCGTGGTCGGCTCGCGCAACTCCTCCAACTCCGTACGGCTGGTCGAGGTCGCCAAGCTCGCCGGGGCGCGCGACGCCCACCTCGTGGACTTCGCCGACGAGATCGACGAGGCCTGGCTGGCGGGGGTGAGCACGGTCGGTGTCACCTCCGGCGCCTCCGTGCCTGAGGTCCTGGTCGAGCAGGTCCTGGAGTGGCTGGCCGCGCGCGGCTTCGAGGACGTCGAGATCGTCAAGGCGGCCGAGGAGTCGATCACCTTCTCGCTGCCCAAGGAGCTCCGGCGCGACCTGCGCGACGAGGCGGCGGCCCTGGTCGCCCAGCGCACCGGGACGACGGCGGTGGCCCCCTCCGGGCAGTGACCGTCAGTCGTTCGTCGTAGCGTGGAGCCATGCAGATCTTTGGTGTGGACATCGGTGGTTCCGGGATCAAGGGCGCCCCTGTCGATTTGGACAAGGGCGACTTGGCGCAAGAGCGGTGCAAGGTGCTGACCCCGCACCCCGCCACACCCGACGGGGTGGCGGACGGGGTCAAGGAGGTCGTGGAGCACTTCGGCTGGACGGGACCGGTGGGCCTCACCTTCCCGGGCGTGGTCACCGGCGGTGCCACGATCCGCACGGCGGCCAACGTGGACAAGAGCTGGATAGACCTGGACGCCCGCGCGCTCTTCAGCGACCGGCTGGGCGGAAACTCCGTGACGGTGGTCAACGACGCCGACGCGGCGGGCGTCGCCGAGATGAGCTTCGGCGCCGGCCGCGACCGCCGGGGCACGGTCTTCCTGCTGACCTTCGGCACCGGCATCGGCAGCGCCCTGTTCATCGACGGCACCCTCGTGCCCAACACCGAACTGGGCCACCTCGAACTGCACGGGCACGACGCGGAGACCCGCGCCTCCAGCAAGGCGAAGGAGGACGGCGACCTGACCTGGGAGCACTGGGCCCACCGAGTGCAGAAGTACCTCGCCCACGTCGAGATGCTCTTCTCGCCCGAACTCTTCATCATCGGCGGTGGCGTGAGCCGCAAGGCCGACAAGTTCCTGCACTACATCGAGGGCATCAAGGCCGAGATCGTCCCCGCGCAGCTCCAGAACAACGCGGGGATAGTGGGAGCGGCGATGCACGCGGCGCAGGACGCGGCGAAGGACGCGTAGGGACGACCCCCGGCCCCGGAATCCGCCGAGCGGACGGCCGGGGCCGGGTCAGCGCCGGCGGCGGCAGGTCCGGATCAGACCTGGGGGCGGCGGTTCATCAGCCGGGCCCTGCGTACGGTCGCGATGAGCCCCGCCACCAGCGTCCCGCCGTAGAGCCAGCCGGCCTGGGTGGCGAGCCCGCCGGCCAGGGCCACCAGTCTGGCGCCGAGCCCGTCGCCGTCGACCGCCGGGATGAGGCCCACGGCGAAGGCGATCGGCACGACGACCGGCGCGGTCAGCAGGTCCCCGCGCCGCATCCAGACCGCGGTCAGCACACACACCGGCAGGAACAGCACGCCGTACGCCGTCAGGGACGACCCGAACAACAGCCGGTCCAGACAGCCGAGCACGAACATCACGGCGGCGCAGAACACCCCGCCGCCGAGCCCGGTCAGCCGGAGATTCGGCAGCTTCCCCGCACCGGGGGCCGGGGACGGAACGGGGCGCCGTACGGCCGCCGGGCGGGGCTGGGCGGTGGCGCGCGCCCGCGGCCCAGGGCGGGCGGGGCGCGCCGGACGGCCGGCCGGGCCGCGCCCCGCCTGCGGGGGGAGGGGCGAGCCGCCGCGGCGGGTTCCGGGCTGGTGGGGTCGGGTCCTGGGTTGCTCCACTGGACCAACTTAGGTCGGTTTATGTGTGGAATGGGTCCTCAGACACGCCGTGGAACGGACCTTGGCCAAGCGTTGTACGCATCGCCTGGGCGGTGCCGGACACGCCGTAGACTGGTGGATCGGCCGTCCGGCCCCCAGTCCTCTCACGTCCTCTCACGTACGGGAAGTCGCAACGTGTCGCTCACGATCGGAATCGTCGGCCTGCCGAATGTCGGCAAGTCGACCCTGTTCAACGCCCTGACCAAGAACGACGTGCTGGCGGCCAACTACCCCTTCGCCACGATCGAGCCGAACGTCGGCGTGGTCGGCGTCCCCGACGAGCGCCTGACGAAGCTGACCGAAATCTTCTCCTCCCAGAAGACCATTCCGGCCACCGTCGACTTCGTCGACATCGCGGGCATCGTGAAGGGCGCCTCCGAGGGCGAGGGCCTGGGCAACAAGTTCCTCGCCAACATCCGTGAGTCCGACGCGATCTGCCAGGTCATCCGCGCCTTCAAGGACGAGAACGTCGTCCATGTCGACGGCAAGGTCTCGCCCAAGGACGACATCGAGACGATCAACACCGAGCTGCTCCTCGCCGACCTCCAGACCATCGAGAAGGTCCTGCCGCGCCTCCAGAAGGAGTCGCGCATCAAGAAGGACGTCGTGCCGAAGGTGGCGGCCGTCGAGGCGGCCAAGGAGATCCTCGAAAGGGGCGACACGCTCTTCTCCCAGGGCATCGTCCAGGGCTCGGGCAAGGAGGAACTCCTCCACGACCTGCACCTGTTGACGACGAAGCCCTTCCTCTACGTCTTCAACGTCGACGAGGACGAGCTGGTGGACGAGGAGTTCAAGACCGCCCAGCGCGCCCTGGTCGCCCCCGCCGAGGCGATCTTCCTCAACGCCAAGCTGGAGGCGGACCTCGCCGAGCTCGACGAGGAGGACGCCATGGAGCTCCTGGAGTCGGTCGGCGCCGAGGAACCCGGCCTCGCCACCCTCGCCCGCGTCGGCTTCGCCACCCTCGGCCTCCAGACCTACCTGACGGCCGGCCCCAAGGAATCCCGCGCCTGGACCATCAAGAAGGGCGCCACCGCCCCCGAGGCCGCCGGAGTCATCCACACCGACTTCCAGAAGGGCTTCATCAAGGCGGAGGTCATCTCCTTCGACGACCTGGTCGAAACGGGTTCGGTCGCCGAGGCCCGCGCCAAGGGCAAGGCCCGAATGGAGGGCAAGGACTACGTCATGCAGGACGGGGACGTGGTGGAGTTCCGCTTCAACGTTTAGGCACAAATCCACCGCGTTGCCTTTGTTGAATGCGCAGGTCAGAGGGGCTCGACTCGTCGGAGTCGAGCCCCTGGTTCTTTCCTGTGCTGGGATGGTGCTGGGATTTCTGATGGGTTGTCACTTATCCAGCCCCGCTTCGGGCTGCCATCAGTGGTACGTTATTCGGTACCACTGTATAGAGGGAGTCAATCCATGTCGATAACAGCGAGCGAAGCCCGTAAGGCCCTCTTCCCGCTGATCAAGAAGGTCAACGACGATCACGAGGCCATCGAGATCGTGTCCAAGCATGGCAACGCCGTGCTCGTCTCTGCCGAGGATTACGCGGCACTGCGCGAAGGCTCGTACCTGCTGCGCTCGCCTGTGAACGCACGGCGACTGCTCAAGGCGTACGAGAATGCCCTGGGCAACATCAACGTGTCGGAGCGCGGGCTGATCGATCCGGATGCGGCGGATCCTGCTGCGGGTGCCGCGTGAGGCTTGTCTTTGAAGATCAGGGCTGGGAGGACTACACGTCCTGGCTCAAGGACGACCGCAAGATGCTTGCTCGGATCAACAAGCTCATCGAGGACGTCCAGCGTGACCCCTTCACGGGGATCGGCAAGCCCGAGCCGCTCAACTACCACTTGCCAGGGGCGTGGTCGAGGCGGATCGACGACGAACACCGCCTCGTCTACCTGGTCACGGACAAAGAGATCGTGATCCTCGCAGCCCGCTATCACTACTGACCGCAGGGCCGTTCGTGCTGGGTTGCCGCTCTCGGGTCGGATTGATGCTTGGGTCGGTGCGTGAGTCCGATGTTCTGGCCGCGACGAAGCGTTTCTCCCAGTGGAAGCTGGAGGACCTTGCCAGGGAGTGCAACGTCGGCTTCCCGTTTCTGCGCCAAGTCTTCGCCCTATTCGAGAACGGTGAACACCGGGTCTCCCGGGGCGAGTTCAGCGAACGCTTCTCCGCCATCCATGCAGACCTGCACGAGACGTACTCCGCCTACACCGAACACCTCACCGCACAAGCCATGGTGGCGGCCCTCTTCGCCGTTCTCATTGAGGAGGTCGATCGTGTGATGCAGCGCCTGCTGCGCCACCTCGGCCGATCGGGGCCGCCGGTGAACGTACGCGAAGACACGAGACTCGCGCTGTCGGCACTGCGTGGGCAGGACCACGTACTTACAGGGGCTGGTGAAAACGTCGAGGCGCAGGTGCGCTCCGCCGTCACCCTCTTGGCGACACTCGCCGACCATCTCACCAGCGAGGGGTATGACAGTGAGGCTCGCACTCTGCGCCTGGCCGACGGGGAGGGGTGCCAAGGGGCATCTGGCCCTCTGGTGCTGGGATGGCGCTCCCGCGCTGGGGCTGTGCTGGGATGGCCTACGTCAGATCCGCATATTCACAGGTGGCAGCTCCTTGTGCGGCATTCCGCTTCAACGTGTGAGCGGATGAAACAGACGCCACGTCGCTGACGCGGCAAACAGGCAGGTCAGATGGGGCCCACCTCTCCGGAGGCGGGCCCCTGGCCGTGTTTCGGCCATGAACCCGGTGCTGGGCCGTTTGCCTTGTTGTTTTCCTGTTCTGGGCCCCATCGGATGGTCGGTGAGAATGTCGAAACATTCGGGCGAAAGTATTCGGTCTCTGGATCTTGGATGCCTCATCGTGCTCCGAAGCAGCGCACGATGAATCGTTCAATTAGGGCCATGAGCTGGGGATTTGATGTGCTCCGTTGACAGGAATAGGTAGCGAATATTTCGTCCCCATTACCGAAACTATTGACAGTTGACAGGGGCAGACCAACACTGGCGCCGTTGGCAGGGCTCACCTGGACGAGGAGGAGCACCATGAATGTCACACCCGCGCGTACCGACCGCAGACGCGGTCGCTTCCGGCTTTTCGTCAGTGGCGCCTGCGGGCTGCTGCTGGCCGTGCTGGCCGCGCTGACGCTGCCCGGCACCGCCGTCGCCGACTCGGTCGTCACCACGAACCAGACGGGCACCAACAACGGCTACTACTACTCGTTCTGGACCGACTCCCCGGGGTCGGTCTCGATGAACCTCGGCTCCGGTGGCAACTACAGCACCTCATGGAGCAACACCGGCAACTTCGTGGCCGGCAAGGGCTGGAGCACCGGCGGTCGCCGGAGCGTCACGTACTCCGGCACCTTCAACCCGAACGGCAACGGCTATCTGTCGCTGTACGGATGGACGTCGAACCCGCTCGTCGAGTACTACATCGTCGACAACTGGGGCACCTTCCGGCCCACGGGCACGTTCATGGGCACGGTCACCAGTGACGGCGGCACGTACGACATCTACAAGACCACGCGGTACAACGCCCCCTCGGTGGAGGGCACGAAGACCTTCGACCAGTACTGGAGCGTCCGCCAGACGAAGCGGACCGGCGGCACCATCACCACCGGCAACCACTTCGACGCCTGGGCCCGCGCCGGCATGCCCCTGGGCAACTTCAGCTACTACATGATCCTCGCCACCGAGGGTTACCAGAGCAGCGGGAACTCCAACATCACGCTGGGCGACGCCGGTTCGGGCGGCGGCGGCGGGGGTGGCGGTGGCAGCGGTGGTTGCACCGCGACGGTCTCGGCCGGTCAGCAGTGGAGTGACCGTTACAACCTGAATGTGTCGGTGTCGGGGTCGAGCAACTGGACGGTGACGATGAATGTTCCGTCGCCGGCGAAGGTTCTCTCGACCTGGAACATCGCCGCGTCGTATCCGAGCAGTCAGGTGCTGACCGCCAAACCCAATGGCAGCGGCAACAGTTGGGGGGTGACCATCCAGCCCAACGGCAACTGGACCTGGCCCACGGTCTCCTGCACGGCCACCTGACCCCCGAACTCCCGGAGCTGGAGGACCACTTCGCATGAAACCCGGACCACGCATCTCGTTCCGTGCCCTGGTCGCCAGGCTGGCCGCCGTCGCCCTGGTCGCCGCGGGGACCCTCGCCGTCGACGCGGCGGCCCCGGCGCAGGCCGCCACCTGCGGCGGGTACGTCGGGCTCACCTTCGACGACGGCCCGTCCGCCAACACGCCCACCCTGCTCAACGCACTGAAGCAGAACAACCTGCGGGCCACGATGTTCAACGAGGGCCAGTACGCGGCCTCGTACCCGGCCCAGGTGAAGGCGCAGGTCGACGCCGGGATGTGGGTCGGCAACCACTCCTACACCCATCCGCACCTGACCCAGCAGAGCCAGGCGACGATCGACTCGGAGATCTCCCGGACCCAGCAGGCCATCGCGGCCGGGGGCGGCGGCACCCCCAAGCTCTTCCGGCCGCCGTACGGGGAGACCAACGCGACGGTGAAGGCCGTCGAGGCCAAGTACGGCCTGACGGAGATCATTTGGGACGTCGACTCGCAGGACTGGAACGGCGCGAGCACCGACGCGATCGTCCAGGCGGCCGGCCGGCTCACCAACGGCCAGGTCATCCTGATGCACGACTGGCCGGCCAACACGGTCGCGGCGATCCCGCGTATCGCCCAGGGCCTGGCAGCCCGCAACCTGTGCGCCGGAATGATCTCCCCGCAGACCGGCCGTGCCGTCGCCCCCGACAGCGGCGGCGGCGGGGGTGGCGGTGGCAGCGGTGGTTGCACCGCGACGGTCTCGGCCGGTCAGCAGTGGAGTGACCGTTACAACCTGAATGTGTCGGTGTCGGGGTCGAGCAACTGGACGGTGACGATGAATGTTCCGTCGCCGGCGAAGGTTCTCTCGACCTGGAACATCGCCGCGTCGTATCCGAGCAGTCAGGTGCTGACCGCCAAACCCAATGGCAGCGGCAACAGTTGGGGGGTGACCATCCAGCCCAACGGCAACTGGACCTGGCCCACGGTCTCCTGCACGGCGAGCTGACCCGAGAAGGGGGAAGCGAAGGGGCCGGAACACCCCTTGCGGCGCGGCGACTTGGGGTCGCCGCGCCGCGCCGCGCCGAACGGGAGGCGGCCACCGTCACGGCCGCCGTACGACGAGTTCGGCGAGCACGGCCGGGCCCCGCACCGTGAGCCGGACGTACCGCGCCCCGCCCCGGTCCGGGGTGCGCCAGTGGCGCCGGTCGGCCGACACCTCGGCCGCGAACGACGCCGGCGCCGTCGTCCAGGCGGCCCGGACCGTCCCGACAGGCACCGCGCGCCCCAGGTCGACGGTGAGCGCGGCCCGGGACGCCCGCGGCGACCAGGTGGTCGAGGAGCTGCCGTCCACGGCCGCCTCCGGCAGGCGGCCGGGCTCCGACGACGTGGCCGTCGCCGGGCGGCAGCGCGCCAGGTCGGCGGTGGGCAGGAGATCCGGCCGACGGGTCGGCAGCGTGACCGTCCCGGAGAGCGTGCGGCGCCCCTCGGGAGTGTCGAGGACGAAGGGCGCCCCGGAGCGCAGCCGCACCGTCGTCGTCCGCGCGCCGATCGCGATGTCGTACGTACGACCGCGCCAGCGCAGCCCCGACAGGCGTACCCCGTGCGGGAGTTGGGGCGGCAGCGACGGATCCAGGCGGACGGCGTCGGGGCGCAGCCGCAGGCCGGTCAGACCGTGGGTGAAGATTTGGAGAAAGCCGCCCTTGCCGGTGAGGAAGTCCTGCGCGGGGGAGCCCGCGAGGGGGTCGGCGGCGCCCGCCTTGGCGCCGCGGGACTCGGAGAAGAGGGCGAACGGGCCGCGCGCGAACGGCTCGTAGGCGCGCCGCAGGAAGGTGTACGTCGCACAGCCGGGCTCGCCGGTCGCCGCCGCGTCGATCGCGTGCACCGAGTCGGTCATGGCCGGTCCGTCCGGGTCGGTGCGCCGGGTGTAGTAGTCGAGGGTGGCGGCCCCGGCGCCGGCCGGCATCGGCCACTCCAGCGGGTAGATCAGCAGTACGGCGTCGGCCTGCTTGATCGGCGAACCGCCGTAACCGGCGTACTGAAGGAAGACCTTGTGCTTCGGGTCGTAGGGGATGCGCAGCCGCCCGGCGACGCGGAGCCGGTCGGCCGGGACCGGGCGGCCCAGTACCAGGGCGGCGGCGTCCGCGGCGCGCAGCGCGGTCGCGGCGACGGCGTTGGTGTACACGCCGTCGGTGACGCCGTTGCTGTACTCGTCCGGGCCCGCGACCTCCTTGACCGAGTACGAGCCGTCCGGGTTGGCCGTGGCCCGCGAAGTCCAGTACCGCGCAAGCCCGTTGAGCAGGGGCAGGCCGCGGGTGCGGAGCCAGGCGCGGTCGCCGGTCGCGAGGTAGTACTGCCAGGCGGCGAGCGCGATGTCGCCCTGGAGGTGGTTCTGGGTGAGGCAGTGCGGCGGCTGCCAGCTCTGGCACTCGCTCCACAGCCGGCCGCGGCTCGCACCGGTCCATGGGTAGAACAGCCCTTTCACCGACGTCTGCACCGCGTTCTCGGCGGCGGCGGCGCGGGTGCGGTAGCGGTACTCCAGGACGGGGCGGGCGAGTTCGGGACGGGTGACGAGCAGCGAGGGGAACATCCACGTCTCGGCGTCCCAGAAGACCATGCCCGCGTAGTCGTCACTGCTCAGGCCGGCGGGGGCGATGCTGTCGCGGGCGCCGGAACGCAGCGCGGAGAGCAGCCCGTACTGTGCCGAGCGCGTCCAGAGCTGGAGGTCGGGCCGCCCGGGGAGCTCGATGTCCGCGGACCAGAGCGCCCGCCAGGCGGCGCTGTGGGAGGCGAGCAGGGCCGCCCAGCCCCGCCGCGCGGCCCGCCGGGCGGCGTCCAGTGCGGCAGCGCGCGGAGCGCGGGAGGTGAGGCCGGTGTCGACACCGACGTACTTGACGGCCTCGTAGCCGTGCCCGGCTCTGACCCGCAGCCTGGCGGACTGCCGCGCACTCAACCCCGTTGCGGCGCGCGTCTGTTGGAGCCGGCTGCCCGGTGGCGCCCGGAAGGCGGACACCACCGAACCGTGCACCCCCGTACCGTCCGTGCGGAAGTCCACGCCGATCGTGTGGTCCCCGGCCGGTCCGCCGCCCGTCCGCGCGACGCGGCGGGCCCCGCGCCCGTCGATGCGGTCGGTGAGGGTGAGGTCGCCGTCCCAGTGCGGGGTGACCCGCAGCCGTACGGCGCCGGTGTGCGGGGCGTCCCGGGCGGTGAGGACGTCGTAGGCGAGCTCGGTGCGGCGGCCGTCCGTCGTGGTCCAGGTCAGCGTCGTACGGACGTATCCGCAGCGGAGGTTGAGGGTCTGGCGGTAGTGCGTGATCCGGCCGCTCCGGGTGCTCCGGCCATAGGTTTCGGAACCGGCCGTGACGTCCAGGCCCGTCCAGGTGGGAAGGGCGGCGAGGGCCTCGCGGCCGGCGGTGTCCGCGGGGCCCCGGGCGTAGAGGCCGGAGACGAACGTGCCGTCGTAGCGCGGGGTGTAGAGGGGCCAGCCGGTCTTCCCGCCGGACTCCGCGTAGCCCGCGCCGGCGGGCGGGACGCGGGTGCCGAGGTAGCCGTTGCCGACATAGGGGTGGTAGGGGTCGGCCGGGTCGATCCGGCCGGCGGACGGGGCCCAGCCGGGCGCGGAGCAGGCGTCGAGCCGCCGGGGCGCGGCGGAGACCGGGGCCGGGAGGACGAGCAGGGCGGCGGCGAGGAGCGGGGGGAGCAGCGCACGGGACGGCTTGGTCACCGTCCGACGATGCGGGGCCCCGGGGGGCGGGGGTGGGAAGCGCGCGGGAGGTTCGCACGGACGGAGCCGCCCGGGGCGGTCGGCCGCTCCGGTACGGCGTCGGCCCCCGGCCCCCTCCCGTACCCGCGCCCCGCTTACCATGCCGCAGTCGCACGTCAGTTGAGCGCCCCGCCCCGAACCAGGAGCCCGGTACCCGTGTCCATACCCCCGCCCCCCGGGCCCCACCAGCCGCAGGACCCGTACCAGCAGGGCGCCTACGGCCCGTACCCCCAACAGCCCTACCAGGGGTGGGGCCAGGGCTACACGCCGTACAACCGGCCCGCGCCGGTCAACGGCGTGGCCATCGCCTCCCTCGTGCTCGGCATCCTGTGCTGCCTCCCGGGCGTGGGGCTGGTGCTCGGCCTGATCGCGCTCAGCCAGATCAAGAAGAGCGGCGAACGCGGCCGGAGCATGGCCGCCACCGGCATGGTGCTGTCGGCGTTCGGGCTTCTCGTGCTGGTGCTCGGCGTCGCCACCGACGCCGGTCCCGACTTCTGGGACGGTGTCCGGGTCGGCACCGGCTCCACCGCGAGCGTCTCGCTCGAACAGGGCCAGTGCTTCGACGCCCCCAGCGGCTCGCTGGAGGGCGACCTGCACGACTACGACGTCGTGCCCTGCGCCGGTGGACACGACGGAGAGGTCTTCGCCGTCGTGCGGATGAGCGATGCCGCGTACCCCGGCGACCGCGAGGTCACCCGGACCGCGAACGACAGGTGCTACGCCCTCCAGGACTCCTACGCCATGGACGCCTGGGCCGTCCCCGACGACGTGGACGTCTACTTCGTCACGCCGACCGGCGAGAGCTGGAACCTCGGCGACCGCGAGATCACCTGCGTCTTCGGCAACACCGACGAGTCCGCGAACCTCACCGGCTCCCTGCGCGAGGACGCCTCGACCCTCGATCCGGACCAGCTCGCCTACCTGAAGGCGGCTCATGTCCTCAACACGGCGCTGGACTCGGCACCCGAGGCGGGGTACGTCGAGGACGACCTGCCGGGTCACCGGGCGTGGGCGGACCGCGTCTCGACGGCCCTGACGAAGCAGTCCGGGATGCTCGACGACCACGCGTGGGCCGCCGCCGCGGAGAAGCCGGTCGCGCGTCTGGTCACCCACCTGCGCGCCGCCCGCGAGGAGTGGGCGAAGGCCGCCGGCGCCACCGACGCCGACTCCTTCTACGAGCACTACGACAAGGGCGCCGAGCTGATCGACCCCGCACAGTCGGTCACCGCCCGCAGGGCTCTCGGTCTGGCCACCACCCCTCCCTCTGACGACGAGAACGGTGGTGGGACGGGCGGCGGTGGGACGGGCGGTGGCGGGGGCGACAGCGGGGGCGACACCGGCCTGGAGGTGTGATGGCCCGCTGAGCGGGGAGAAAGTGCCCGGGTAAAGCCCCGGTCAGGCAGAAGTCATCACATCGAGTGATTCCTTGGCCTTCGCTTGCACGGTACAACCCACGGTTGCCAGGCTGTAGCTGTCTGTACAACCTGATGGGAGTGGCCAGTGACTTTCGGTGAGCAGCCGGCGTATCTGCGCGTCGCGGGTGATCTCCGCAAGAAGATTGTCGACGGCCGGCTGCCCCCGCACACCCGGCTCCCCTCCCAGGCCAGGATCCGCCAGCAGTACGGCGTCTCGGACACCGTCGCGCTGGAGGCACGCAAGGTGCTGATGGCCGAGGGGCTGGTCGAGGGCCGCTCCGGTTCGGGGACGTACGTGCGCGAGCGGCCGGTGCCGCGCCGGGTCGCCCGCTCCGGTTTCCGGCCGGTCGGCGGGGCCACCCCGTTCCGGCAGGAGCAGGCGGACGGCGAGACGCGCGGCACCTGGGAGTCGAGCAGCGAGCAGGCCGAGGCGAGCGGCGCGATCGCCGAGCGGCTCGGACTCCAGCCCGGGGAGCGGGTGATGTGCACCCGGTACGTGTTCCGGGACGCCGGCGAGGTGATGATGCTCTCCACCTCGTGGGAGCCCCTCGCGGTCACCGGGCGGACGCCGGTGATGCTCCCCGAGGAGGGCCCGCTGGGCGGCATGGGCGTGGTCGAGCGGATGCGCGCGATCGACGTGATCGTGGACAACGTGACGGAGGAGGTCGGCGCCCGCCCCGGCCTCGCCGAGGAGCTGCAGAGCCTGGGCGGGGTCCCGGGCCATGTGGTCCTGGTCATCCAGCGCACGTACTTCGCCTCGGGCCGGCCGGTGGAGACGGCGGACGTGGTGGTCCCGGCGGACCGCTACCGGGTCGCGTACCACCTGCCGGTGAAGTAGCGCCGACGCGGGCGCGGAGTGAGGTAGCGCACACTCGCTTCGCGCCCCACCGCCCGAACCCGCCCTTCCGGTCAACTGCCGCCCCTCGGCGCACGGTTGGATTCCGGTCGTTCTCGCAGGTGAACTCAGGCACCCCGAGTCCACCCCTCTTCCGGAGCACCGACGCGCAGCAGCGGCGCGTTCACCGGTGTGCGCCCCCGCGCCCTGGCCGGTTGCGTACCTCTTGGTGAAAACCCGTATTCGCTGCGTAAAGGTTAGGCGTAGGCTCCGGCATATGCGGATTGCGGTTTCCTTATGGGGTGGGGTACGGCGGCGCGCGGGAAGCGGAGGGGCGCCATGAACGACAGCACCGTCACGCTGCCCTGGCTCGTGATACGGCAGGACGACAACGGCAACCGCTACCGCGTGGGCCGGTACGCGACGCACGCCGAGGCCCAGAAGATCGCGGACAGCCTCGACGCCCGCGGCCACAAGCAGCTCTACTGGGTCGAGCGGATCGGGCAGAACGAGGACGCCGGCCGCAACTGACCGCGCCCCGCGGCGGTTTCGACGCCCCGGAACGCGCCGCCGCACTCCCGTAGGCTCCGGCGCATGACGGAACGCATCGTGGTGGTGGGAGCCGCCCTGCTCGACGGCGACCGCGTGCTCGCGGCCCGCCGCAGCGCACCCCCCGAACTCGCCGGACGCTGGGAACTGCCCGGCGGCAAGGTCGAACCGGGCGAGCGCCCCGAGGCCGCCCTGGTACGCGAACTGCGCGAGGAACTCGGCGTGGACGCCGAGACGCTGGCGCGCGTCCCCGGCGAATGGCCTTTGAAGCCGCCGTACGTCCTGCGGGTGTGGACCGCCCGCCTCCTGACCGGCTCCGCCGCCCCCCGGCCGCTCCAGGACCACGACGCGCTGCGCTGGCTCGCCCCCGGTGAGATCTGGGACGTGGAGTGGCTGGACCAGGACGTGCCCGCGGTGCGGGAGACGCTCGCCCGCCTGGACGCCGGAGCGCGCTGAGAACCTCGTACGCCGTCCGTGCCACCGTGCCACCGCGGAGGCGGTAGCGCGCCCCGGATATCGGGTATGTGCCCATTAATCCCATGAAAGCGGACATGGGTGGGCTCGCTGCCTGGGATGTGATCGGGTTGATCGACGCCGAGGGCGACCGCGCCGAGTGGACCTTCCCCGCGGACCCCGGAGCCGTGCGCACCGCGCGCTCGGCCGTCCGCGGCCAGCTGCGCGGCTGGGGCCTCGACAGCGTCGCCGACATCGCGGCGCTGCTCGTCAGCGAGTTGGTCACCAACGCGCTGCGGCACGCCACGGGCCCCATCGGGGTCCGGCTGGTGCGGACGGCGGTCCCGGAGCGGGTCCTGCTGGTGGAGGTCTCCGACCCGCTCCCCGACCCGCCCCGCGCACGCGTCGCGCACCCGGAGGACGAGAGCGGCCGGGGCCTGCGGCTGGTCGCCGACTCCTCGCGCCGCTGGGGTACCCGGCCCGGCGGGACGGGCAAGACGGTGTGGTTCGAACTCGCCGTGCCCTGACCGCCGGAGGGCTGTACGGAGGGGGTGGCGGTGTCCATCCGGACAGGGCGGTCGTTGGCGGTTGTCGGCGAGTGTGGTTCGACCGCGTGTCCCCTGGTTAGAAGAGTGGAAGTGTTGTGGCGGGACGGTCCAAAAAGCATCGGGATCGTCCTGTGATCGTGAACACCGTGTTGTGGGGCGCCGTAGTGCTGGATACTGCGGGCAGCCGCCCCCGGTGACCGGTGCCGGACGCGGTGAGCTGGAGGGGACGGTTCGCGTGAGCGAGATACCAGCGAAGGCCACGGAGTCCGAGGACCCGTCGGGCGGCGCGAGGGCTGAGGCCGCGGGTCGCCCCGACGTGCCCTCGGGCGACGGCATCTGGCAGAGCAGCCCACCCGGCTCGATCTACGACTACATCAAGGTCGCCTCCTTCTCCATCGGCCCCGACGGGCTCGTCGACCAGTGGAGCCTGCGCGCGGAGCAGCTGTTCGGCATCTCCGCCGACCGTGCCGTCGGCATGGATCCCATCGAGGCGTTCATCGATTCCGACCAGCGCGAGCAGGGCCAGCGGAAGATGGCCGAGATCCTCGACGGGCGCGAGTGGACCGGGGTCGTGCCCTTCCGGATGCCCGGCGGCTCGGGCCGGGGGCAGGCCGAGGAGGGGCTCGCCGAGGTCTACGTGATGCCCACGCGGACCGAGGAGGGGGAGTCGGCGGCCGTCTGTATCGTCGTCGACGTCCGTACCCTGCGCAGCATCGAGACCGATCTCGCCGCGTCGCAGTCCATTTTCGGCCAATCTCCGTTCGGCTTCCTGCTGATCGACATGGATCTGCGGGTACGGCGCGCCAACCAGCGGTTCGCCTCCGTCTTCGGCGGCACCCCCGACGACCACCGCGGCAAGGGCGTCCACGACTACCTGCCGCGCTCCGAGGCCGACCGGGTCTGCGCGACCCTGCGCCGCGTCCTGGAGACCGGCGACTCGATCACGGACATGCACGTCACCGGGTTCGTACCCGGCGCGAAGGAGCGCCGACACTGGTCCATCAACCTCTACCGCGTGCACAGCGGCACCGGCCGCCCCATCGGCGTCGCCTGGCTCGGAACCGACATCACCTCCCGCCGCGCCGCCGCCCGCGAGGCGGCCGCCGCCCGGCGCAACCTGGCCCTCCTCAACGAGGCCGGCGCCCGCATCGGCAACTCCCTGGATTTGGAGACCACCGCCCGCGAACTCCTCGACGTCGTCGTCCCCGGCTTCTGCGACCTCGCCACCGTCGACCTCTACCAGGGCCTCCTGGCCGGCGACGAGAGGCCGCCGGGGCTCGCCGACGGCAGCGCGCAACTGCGCCGGGTGGCCTTCGCCAGCGCCGTCTCCGACGGCCCCTTCAGCGGTTCCGGTGACCCGGTCGAGCTCGGCGCGGTCCACCACTACCCCTTCAACTCGCCCTGCGCGGACGCCCTGCGCACCGCCCGCCCGCAGCACATCCCCGGCGAGGAGGGCGGCCTCGTCCAGTCCACGCTGGCCGTTCCGATGGTCGCCCACGACACCGTCGTAGGACTGGCGCAGTTCGCGCGGACCAAGGGCAGCGAGCCGTTCGAGGACCGGGACCGGAGTCTCGCGGTGGAGCTCGCGGCGCGGGCCGCGGTCTGTATCGACAACGCGCGGCTCTACCGGCGGGAACACGAACGGGCGCTCATCCTGCAACGGTCGCTGCTGCCGCCCGGCGACCCGGAGGCGTCCGGGCTGGACATCGCCTGCCGCTACCTGCCCGGCAACGCGGCGACCGAGGTCGGCGGCGACTGGTTCGACGTCATCGAACTGCCCGGCCACCGCACGGCGTTGGTCGTCGGCGACGTGATGGGACGCGGACTGCGCGCGGCCGTGGCGATGGGTGAACTGCGCACCGCGGTCCGCACGCTGGCCCTCCTCGACGTCGAACCGGCCGAAGTCCTCTCGGCGTTGGACGAGATCGCGCGCGGCCTCGGCACCCCCGGCGGCGTCCAGCAGGCCACCCGGGCCGCCCGCCGCCCCCGCGAGGCCGACCTCTCCGAGGTGTACCTGGCGACCTGCGTCTACGCCGTCTACGACTCGGTGACCAGGCGCTGCACCTTCGCCAACGCCGGCCACCTGCCCCCGGTCCTGGTGGAGCCGGGCGAGCCGGCCCTCATGCTCGACGTGCCGCCGGGCATGCCGCTCGGCGTCGGCGGCGAGCCCTTCGAGGAGGTGGAGGTCGAACTGCCCGAAGGCGCCCTGCTGGCGCTCTACACGGACGGACTGGTCGAATCACGCGACCACCCCCTGGACGAGGGCCTCCAGGCCCTGGTGGGGGCGTTGACGGACCCCTTCCGGCCCTCGCCCGGCCACCCTGCCGCGAGCGGACCGCGCACCGACAGCCATCGCGACCTGGAGGACGTCTGCGACCACGTCCTCAGCACCCTCGACACCCACCACGGCGAGGACGACATCGCGCTGCTGATGGCACGTGTCCAGGGGCTGCCCGCCGACTCCGTGGGCGACTGGACGCTGCCGCGCGAACCGCGCAGCGTGGGCCGCGCCCGTGAGCACGCGCGCGGACAGCTGCTGACCTGGGACCTCGAACCCCTCGTCGACACCGCCGAGTTGCTCGTCAGCGAACTCGTCACCAACGCGCTGCGCTACGGCGAGGGCGACATCAGACTCCGGCTGCTCCTGGACCGCACCCTGGTCTGCGAGGTCTGGGACGCCGGACTGGTCCAGCCGCGCCGCCGCCGGGCCCGGGACACCGACGAGGGCGGCCGGGGCCTGCAACTGGTCGGCCTCCTCTCGGCGGCCTGGGGCTCCCGGCGCACCCCGCGCGGCAAGACGGTGTGGTTCGAACTCCCGCTGCCCGACGGGGAGAACACCCTGGCGGACCCGGCCGAGGCGCTGCTGAGCCTCTTCTGACCGCGACCGGCGGCCACCGCGCGGGCGCTACCGCGGCGGCAGCCCCCGCCGGGTCCGGGTGCGGGGGCCGCCGTAGCTCGCCGGGGGGCCCGCGTCCGGGTCGTCGGCCAGCAGGATGCCGCCGAGGACCGCCCCACCGGTTCCGGGCGGCAGTCCGGCGCTGTCGGCGTGCGGGTTGCCGTGGGTGCGCGCGTCCCGTTCGGCCTGGGCACGGGCGTCCCGGGCCAGGGCGTCGGCCGTGAGGGGATCGCTGGCGAGCAGGTGCCGTGCCGCCGCGAGTCGGGTGCGGGCCTCGGCGCCCACCGCGCCCCGGTGGGTCGTGACGAAACCGTCGGCCGCCTCGGTGACGGCGTCGGCGACCAGCCGCGCGGCGGCGCCGAGCACCCCGGCCCCGGCCACCCCCAGCGGCGCGACCGCCCCGACGACCCGGCGCAGGGCGTCGAGAGGGTCGTACGGCCCGCCGGTCCGCTCTTCCCGTACGGCGGCCAGCACCGTGTCCGCGTGGGCGAGGCGGGTGTGGAGTTCGCGGGCCGGCAGCCGCAGGGGCGGGGCCCCGGTGGCGTCGGCGGCGGGCGCGGCCGGGTCACCCGGCGTCACGCGGTCCAATGCCCGCCGTACGTGCGCCAGTTCGGCCTCGGCGCCGGTCAGCGCGGCCGGCAGCAGTCCCGTGGCCGCCGTCACCGCGGCGGCCAGCCGGTCGACGGAGGTGAGGAACACGTCGGCCTGGGCGACGGCGCCCTCGGCGGCACGCAGATCCCGGGCCGCCCGCACCGACTCGCCCAAGTCGGCGGCCTGGCGAGCTGAGTTGAGATGTGCCGTCGTGAACACGAGCCGGTCGGTGGCCTGTTCGACGTAACCGGTGACCGAGGCGGTCGCGCGGGGCGGGCACCGCGCGCCCAGGTCCGTCAGGACCGCCTCGGCCGGCCCCACCCGCCCGGCCAGCTCCCGGAAGCGCGCCTCCGCGACCTCCAGGGCCCGCCCCAGCCCCCACGGCCGGTCCGGCTCCACCGCCTCCGCACCCCCCGACACCCCACCCAGCCCCCGCAGTTGGTCGAAGGGCACCGCCTCCGCGTCCAGCCGCCGCCCGGTCTCCGCGCACCGCCCCACGATCCCCGCCAGCGCGTGCCGCCGGGCCGCGTCCTCCTCCGGTATGCCCCGCGCGTACTGCCGGCGGATCGCGAACGCGGCCGACAGTTCGCCCGCCGCCTCCCGTACCGCCCGGCTGAACGGCTCGACGGCCGACGCCCCCAACCCGGCCTCGGCGAATTGGAGTTCCTCCCGGCTGGTGCGCACACAGTCGTCGGCCTGCACCAGCGCGGCGGCCGACTGCCGCTCCAGCACCGCGAGTTCGGGCACCGGCGGCGCGGCCGACACCACCCCCGGCGTCGTGCGGGTGCGGGCCCGCCGGGTGCGCCGTACGTACCCGTACCCCGCGAGCACACCCGCCGCGCCCACCACGACGAGCGGCAGCACCAGATCGGCACCGGCGGCACCGGTGGCACCGTCCGCGCGGTCGGCGGCGGACGCGCCGTCGTCCGCCGGGACGGCCACCGGCGTTCCCGGTCCGGCCCGCGCGACCGCAACCGGAACGTCCGTGCCGATCGTCGTCACGGGAAGCACCAGCCACACCACGCCGGCCGCGCCGCCCAGCACGGCATGCGCCACCCGCACGGTGATGCGGGAGGTGGCGCGCCGTGGCCGGCCCCGGATGAGTGACGTCACATTTCGGAGCGTATGAGCAGGAAAGCGGTAGCGCGACCGGGGGTGGGACACGTGGGGTGCGGCGACACGGGAGGGAAGAAACCGGCATGGACACACGACCGGAGACCGGTGGGCGGCCGACACCGGAGGCCGGGGACGCGGACGGCACGGCCGTCCCCGAGGCAGAGGGGCCGGCACAGGGGGTCGCGGAGGTGGACGGTGCCGCCGCCCCCGAGGCAGGGGGGTCACCCGGGCGTGCGGCGGCGAGGAGACGCCCGGTCCGGCTCCGGCGCACGGCGCTCGCCCTCGTCCTCGGCCTGCTCCTGCCGGTCCTGGCCGCCGAGACCGCCCTCCGGGTGAACTACGCCGGCGACCCGGCCGACGGCACGCACACCAGGAACCGGGACGCGATCTGGCTCGGCCACGCCTGGGTCGACGGCCGGAAGACCGACGCGGACGTGACCGCGCTCGCCGAGCGCCTCAAGGGCACCGGCATCCGCGACCTGTACGTCCACTCGGGCCCGCTGGAGCACGACGGCACGCTGCCCGCGTCGGACCATCCGAAGGCGCAGTGGCTGATCGGGGCGGTGCACCGGGAGCTGCCCGGCGTGCGGGTCCAGGCGTGGCTCGGCGACGAGCTGGCTTCGGAGGGCCCCGACGGCATGCGCCTGGAGCGCGCCGCGACCCGTACCGCCGTGGTCGACTCCGCCCGCCGGGTCCTCGCCGCCGGTTACGAGGGCGTCCACTTCGACCTGGAACCCCTCCACTCCGGCGACCGCGACTACCTCGCCCTGCTGGACCGGCTGCGTGAGGTCACCCGCGCCCGGCATGCCCTCCTCTCGGTCGCCGCCCACCAGATCGACCCGCTGCCCGCCTTCCACTCCTTCTGGGGCACCGTCACCGGCCACCCCAAATGGTGGTCACAGGCGTACTTCGGCCAGGTGGCCCGCCGCGTCGACCAGATCGCCGTCATGTCGTACGACACGATGCAGCCCCTGCCGAGCCTCTACGGCGGCTACGTCGGCCAGCAGACCTCGCTCGCCCTGGAGGTCACACCGGAGTCGACCGACCTCCTGATGGGCCTGCCCTTCTTCCACGAGGACCGCTTCGGTCACCGCGCCTCGGCCGAGACGGTCCCCGCCGCCGTCCGGGGTGTCCGCCTCGGCCTGTCCCGCACGGACGCGGACCGGGCCCGTTTCGGGGTCGCGCTCTACGTCGACTTCGCCGCCACGGAGTCCGACTGGACGGCGTACCGGAACGGCTGGACGCCTACGAAGGGCGCCTCCTGATCTTCGAGCCGAGCCACACCAGCGGGTCGTACTTGCGGTCAACCACCCGTTCTTTCAGGGGAATCAGCGCGTTGTCCGTGATCCTGATGTGCTCGGGGCAGACCTCCGTGCAGCACTTGGTGATGTTGCAGTAGCCGAGGCCGTGTTCCTCCTGGGCGGCGCGTTTGCGGTCGAGGCCGGTGTCGGCCGCCGCGTCCAGGGGGTGCATGTCCAGCTCGGCGACCCGCATCAGGAAGCGCGGGCCCGCGAACGCCGGCTTGTTCTCCTCGTGGTCGCGCACCACATGACAGGTGTCCTGGCAGAGGAAGCACTCGATGCACTTGCGGAACTCCTGCGGCCGGTCCACGTCCTCCTGCATCATGCGGTACTCGCCCGGACCCACCCCCTCCGGCGGCACGAACGCCGGAACCTCCCTCGCCTTGCGGTAGTTGAAGCCGACGTCGGTGACGAGGTCACGGACGACGGGGAAGGCGCGCAGCGGAGTGACGGTGATCGTCTCCTCCCGGGTGAAGACCGACATGCGGGTCATGCACATCAGCCGGGGGCGCCCGTTGATCTCCGCCGAGCACGAACCGCACTTGCCCGCCTTGCAGTTCCAGCGCACGGCGAGGTCCGGCGTCCGGGTGGACTGGAGGCGGTGGATGATGTCCAGCACCACCTCGCCGTCGTTCACCTCGACCTCGAAGTCCTGGAGGCCGCCGCCCTTCGCGTCGCCCCGCCAGACCTTGAAGCGGGCCTGATAGCTGCTCACTCGTACAGCTCCTCTTCGGCGAGGTACTTGACCAGCTCCTCCTTCTCGAAGAGGGCGAGCAGGTCGGGGCGGATGGGTTCGGTGGTCTCCCGGACCAGGGCGATCCGGCCGCGCACCGCGTCGGTGCCCGCCGGGCCGTCCGCCGGACCGGCCAGCCGGCACAGCAGGTTCAGCCGGCGCCACGCCCGGTCCATGCCCGGATGGTCCTCGCGGGTGTGGCCGCCCCGCGACTCGGTGCGCTCCAGGGCGGCCCGCGCGACACACTCGCTGACCAGCAGCATGTTCCGCAGATCCAGGGCGAGGTGCCAGCCGGGATTGAACTGCCGGTGCCCCTCCACCCCGGCCCGCCGGGCCCGGCCGCGCAGCTCCGCCAGCTTCTCCAGCGCCTGTGCCATCTCGCCCTCGCGGCGGATGATGCCGACGAGGTCGTTCATCGTCTGCTGGAGTTCCTGGTGGAGGGTGTACGGGTTCTCCGGCGGGTGCCCGCCCGTGTGCTCGCCCGGCTCGGGCCCCTCCGCCGAGAAGGGGCGCAGCGCCTCCGCCGCCGCAAGGTCCACCTCGGTGTCGTCCACCGGGGGGCGGCGCTGCGTGAGTCCGGCCGCGTACTCCGCCGCGTGCCGGCCTGCCCGCCGGCCGAAGACCAGCAGGTCGGAGAGGGAGTTGCCGCCGAGCCGGTTGGAGCCGTGCATCCCGCCGGCCACCTCACCGGCCGCGAACAGCCCCGGCACCCCGCGCGCCGCCGCCGTCTCCGAGTCGACCGCGACGCCGCCCATCACGTAGTGGCAGGTCGGCCCGACCTCCATCGCCTCCGCCGTGATGTCGACGTCGGCCAGCTCCTTGAACTGGTGGTACATGGAGGGGAGTCGGCGCCGGACGACGTCCGCCGGCATCCGGGTCGACACGTCGAGGAAGACCCCGCCGTGCGGCGAGCCGCGGCCCGCCTTCACCTCGGAGTTGATGGCCCGGGCGACCTCGTCGCGCGGGAGCAGTTCAGGGGGGCGGCGGTTGTGGTCGGGGTCCTCGTACCAGCGGTCGCCCTCCGCCTCCGACTCGGCGTACTTCTCCTTGAAGACGTCGGGGACGTAGTCGAACATGAACCGCTCGCCGTCGGAGTTGCGCAGCACCCCGCCGTCGCCGCGCACCGACTCGGTGACGAGGATGCCCTTCACCGACGGCGGCCAGACCATCCCCGTCGGATGGAACTGCACGAACTCCATGTTGAGCAGCGGCGCCCCGGCGAGCAGCGCCAGCGCGTGCCCGTCACCGGTGTACTCCCACGAGTTGGACGTCACCTTGAAGGACTTGCCGATCCCGCCCGTCGCGATCACCACGGAGGGTGCTTCCAGGACGAAGAAACGGCCGGTCTCCCGCTCGTAGGCGAAGACCCCCGACACCCGTGCCCCGTCCTTCAACACCTGGGTGACGGTGCACTCCTGGTAGACCTTCAGGCGCGACTCGTAGTCGCCGGTCTCCTTCCTGTCCTGCTGCTGCAGGGAGACGATCTTCTGCTGGAGGGTGCGGATCAGCTCCAGGCCGGTGCGGTCGCCGACATGGGCGAGGCGCGGGTACTCGTGGCCGCCGAAGTTGCGCTGCGAGATCCGGCCGTCCCCGGTGCGGTCGAAGAGGGCGCCCCAGGTCTCCAACTCCCATACGCGGTCCGGGGCTTCCTTCGCGTGCAGTTCGGCCATCCGCCACTGGTTGAGGAACTTGCCGCCGCGCAGGGTGTCGCGGAAGTGCACCTCCCAGCTGTCGCCGGAGTTGACGTTGCCCATCGCCGCCGCGATGCCGCCCTCGGCCATCACCGTGTGCGCCTTGCCGAACAGCGACTTGCAGATCACGGCCGTACGGGCGCCCCGCTCGCGCGCCTCGATGGCGGCCCGCAGTCCGGCGCCGCCGGCCCCGACCACCACGACGTCCCACTCCTGCCGGTCGACCACGGACATCAGAAGAACCTCGGATCGTCGAAGGCGCCGGAGGCGACCAGGTACACGTAGAAGTCGGCGACCGCCACGCTGACCAACGACGCCCAGGCGAGCAGCATGTGACGGGCGTTCAGATGGCCGACCAACCGCCAGGCCCGGTAGCGCACGGGGTGCCGGGAGAAGTGTCTGAGCTTGCCGCCGACGATGTGCCGACAGGAGTGGCAGGAGAGCGTGTACGCCCAGATCAGCGCGATGTTGACCAGGAAGACCAGCGTGCCCAGACCCATGTGGCCCCAGTGGTGGCGCCCGTCGCGGAAGGTCAGCGCGGTGTCGTACGTCAGGGTGCACGCGACCAGCAGCGCCGCGTAGAAGAAGTACCGGTGCAGGTTCTGCAGGATCAGCGGGAAGCGGGTCTCGCCGGTGTACTTCTTGTGCGGCTCGGCGACCGCGCAGGCCGGCGGGGAGGCCCAGAAGCCCCGGTAGTAGGCCTTGCGGTAGTAGTAGCAGGTCAGCCGGAAGCCGAGCGGGAAGACCAGGATGATGATGGCGGGGGAGATCCCCCACCAGCTGCCGAGGAGGTCCGCGTTGGGGCCGGCGTGCATGCTCCGGCACCGCTCGGCCAGACAGGGCGAGTAGAACGGCGAGACATAGGGCGCCGCGTAGTAGTCGGTGTCGGCGAACGCCCGCCACGTCGAGTAGACGACGAAGGCGAGCAGCCCGACGGCGGTGGCGGCCGGGGCCAGCCACCAGCGGTCGGTCCGCAGGTGGGGGGCGTCGATCGCGGCGCGCGTACCGGTGTGTACGCCGCCGCGGCCGGGCTGGGGTTCCGTACCAGTGGCCAACTCAGGACTCCGGTCGGTTCAGGGTGCGGGGCGGTGGCGGGCGCCGAGACCCTCGTCGTCCGAGTCCGTCCACAGGGTGTTGTCGTACGGGGTGTCGGGGATGGAGACCAGATCGGGCCGCCGGGGGCGGTCGGTCGCCGGGGCGGCGTCACGCAGCAGCGCCAGGCTCTCGCGCAGGTGGGCGGCGTCGGCCTTGACCCGGCGCATCTCCAGGCCGCCGCCGCCGAGCTGCTGTTCCAGCCGGCCCACCGACCTGGACAGGTCGTCGAGACAGCGCTGCGCTGACGTCAGTTCGTCGTGCACGGACATGACGTGACCTCACTTCCGCGGGCCGTGGGCCCTGGATGGCGACGTTCATGCGCCTGCGAGTGTCGCGCGTCACACCGCCGGTGGGAAGCGGCGTGCACGGATTGGCCGGGGTGCGTCGGTGCGCGCGGGTGCGGGTCCGACCGTTGCGCCGCACGGGTGGGCTTGGCCGGCCCCCCGCCGTGTCGCCCGCGCCGGCCGGGCGCTTTCCCTTTCAGTGGCCGCAAAAGATCTGATCAGCTCCTTATACCGCCAAACGTGATCAGAAGCCCGCGGCTTTCCGGAGGTAGCAGTGATGTCCCACGACGGCGTCAGACTGCGCGCGGTGATGCGCTCGGTCGCCTTCCTGACCGCGGGCGCGCTCGCGGTGCCCGCCCTCGCCGCCTGCAGTTCCGAGGACTCGGCGGGCCGGCCGCTGGCCGGGCAGGACATCGCGCCGGCCGGCCGCGACCTGATCGCCGACGGCGGCACCCTGCGCTGGGCGGTCGACGACGTGCCCGAGACCCTCAACACCTTCCAGGCGGACGCCGACGCGGCCACCACCCGGGTCGCCCAGGCCGTGCTGCCCGCCATGTTCCGGCTCGACCGGGAGGGCCGGCCGCAGCGCGACGCCGACTACCTGGAGTCCGCGAAGGTCGTCGAGACCCAGCCCAAACAGGTCGTCCTCTACCGGCTCAACCAGCAGGCCGTGTGGAGCGACGGCCGCGAGATCGGCGCCGCCGACTTCGCCGCCCAGTGGCGCGCCCTGTCCGGCAAGGACTCCTCGTACTGGACCGCGCGCAACGCCGGCTACGACCGGATCGAGAAGATCGAGCGGGGCGCCAACAACCTCCAGGTCAAGGTCACCTTCAGCAGGCCCTACGCGGACTGGCGGTCCCTGTTCTCGCCGCTGTACCCGAAGGACGTCATGGGCACCCCCGACTCCTTCAACGACGGCGCGCGCGGCCGGCTCAAGGTCACCGCCGGACCCTTCACCGTGCAGAAGGTCGACCGCAGGAACAAGGACGTCGTCCTCGCCCGCAGCGCCCACTGGTGGGGCCACCCCGCCAAGCTCTCCCGGATCGAGCTGCCCGCCGTCCCCCTCGGCAAGCGGGCCGCCGCGCTCGCCGACGGCACGGTGGACCTCGCCGAGGTCGACCCCGCCGACGCCGGCCGCATCGACCTCGCCGGGCGCGCGAAGGGCACCGGCACACCGCTCCAGGGCGCGTCGGCCACCGGCGAGGGCAAGAACGAGCGCAGGCACCTCACCAAGAAGCGGCGCGAGGCGCTCGCCCGGTACCGGCGCCGGCAGGACGCGCTGCGCGACTTCGACGTCCGCAAGTCCCTCGAGCCCGCGTACACCCAGCTCGCGCTCAACGGCTCCCAGGGACCCCTCGCCGACGAACGGGTCCGCCGCGCCGTGGCCCGCGCCCTCGACCGCGGCCGGCTCGCCCAGCTCGTACTGAAGCCGCTGGGGCTGCCCGCCGTGCCGGTCGGCAGCCACCTCGCGCTCTCCGGGCAGGCCGCCTACGCCGACAACAGCGGCGCGCTCGGCGGCCAGGACACCGCGGAGGCGCAGGCGTTGCTCGCCGACGCGGGCTGGGTGCGGGGCGGCCCGGTCAAGGAGCAGAAGAAGGGCGAGAAGGGAGAGAAAGAGGAGAAGACGGCCGGGTCCGAGGGCCGCGGGCAGCGCAAGAAATCCGACGACTCCGACGGTGGTGACGAGGGGACGTACATCGTCGGCGAGGACAACAAGGAGTCGGGGGACCACCAGAAGAAGCACGACGACGGGCCGCAGCACCTCGCGGACGGCAGGCAGTACGACGGTCGCCACGCCAAGCGGGGCGGGGCGCCCGGCGCCTACGCGCCCAAGGGGACCGCCGCCCCCGCCGGTGCCGAGACGGCCGCGCTCGCCAAGGACGGCAAGGCGCTCGCCCTGCGTTTCGTGCTCCCCTCGGGGGCCGGCTCGGAGCCGCTGCGCTCGGTCGCCGACCGGATCTCGGAGATGCTGGCGAAGGTCGGCATCCGCACGGAGATCACCAGGGTCCCGGACGACAGCTACTTCAAGGACCACATCGCGTCCGGCCAGTACGACCTCGCCCTCTACTCCTGGCCCGCCACCGCCTTCCCGGCCACCGACGCCCGGCCCATCTTCGCCAAACCGGTCCCGGCCGCCGACGGCTCCCTGAACGTCGAGCAGAACTACACCCGCGTCGGCACCGACCAGGTCGACCAGCTCTTCGACCAGGCCGCCGCCACCCTCGACGAGGCCGACTCCCGCGAACTGGTCCGCAAGGCCGACGCCCGCATCTGGGCCGCGGCCGGCTCGATCCCCCTCTACCAGCGCCCCCAGCTCACCGCCGCGCGCAGGAACCTCGCCAACGCCGGCGCCTTCGGTTTCCAGACCCCCGTCTACGAGGACATGGGCTTCCTGAAGAAGGGCGCCCACCCCGCGGCCGGCCCGTCCGGAAGCTGAACCCCGACCCCCCTGCCCCGCACGGCGGGACGACCTCGGCCGCCGCTCCGCGTTCGCGCGGGGCGGCGGCGCCGTAAGGGGGTTCCCGCCCTGTTCGGGCGCCCGGCGGGCCCTGCGGAAGCCCCTTCGGCTCGCGGCACGTACGATGGGGTGAGGCCGTGGCGTGTCCAGCCCGGCAGGGTCCGCGTAACTCAGCAGTCCGCGCAGACCTTCCTCACACTCCGGGAGTACGCCGCAATATGGCCACGCGCCACGACATCCGCAACGTCGCCATCGTCGCCCACGTCGACCATGGCAAGACCACCCTGGTCGACGCCATGCTCAAGCAGGCCGGGGCCTTCGCCGCGCATGCCGCCGAGTCGCTCGACGACCGCATGATGGACTCGAACGACCTGGAGCGTGAGAAGGGCATCACGATCCTGGCCAAGAACACGGCGGTGAAGTACCACCCCAAGGATGGCGGCGACGTCATCACCATCAACATCATCGACACCCCCGGCCACGCCGACTTCGGCGGTGAGGTCGAGCGCGGTCTGTCGATGGTCGACGCGGTGGTGCTCCTCGTGGACGCCTCCGAGGGCCCGCTGCCGCAGACCCGCTTCGTGCTCCGCAAGGCGCTCCAGCAGCGTCTGCCGGTCATCCTCTGCATCAACAAGACCGACCGCCCCGACTCCCGGATCGACGAGGTCGTCAACGAGACCTACGACCTCTTCCTGGACCTGGACGCGGACGAGGAGCAGATCGAGTTCCCGATCGTCTACGCGTGCGCGCGGGACGGCGTGGCCTCGCTGACCAAGCCCGAGGACGGCACCGTCCCGCAGGACAGCGACAGCCTGGAGCCGTTCTTCACCACGATCCTGTCGCACGTCCCGGCTCCGGAGTACGACGAGGCCGCTCCGCTCCAGGCGCACGTCACCAACCTGGACGCCGACAACTTCCTCGGCCGTATCGCGCTGCTCCGGGTCGAGCAGGGCGAGCTGCGCAAGGGGCAGACCGTCACCTGGATCAAGCGCGACGGCACGATGTCCAACGTGCGCATCACCGAGCTGCTGATGACCGAGGCGCTCACCCGCAAGCCGGCCGAGAAGGCGGGCCCGGGTGACATCTGCGCCGTCGCCGGTATCCCGGAGATCATGATCGGCGAGACCCTCGCCGACCCGGAGAACCCGATCGCGCTGCCGCTCATCACGGTCGACGAGCCGGCGATCTCCATGACCATCGGTACCAACACCTCGCCGCTGGTCGGCCGGGGCGGCACCGGCAAGGGCGCGGAGAACAAGGCGGCCGTCAAGGACCGCAAGGTCACCGCCCGTCAGGTCAAGGACCGCCTCGACCGCGAACTGGTCGGCAACGTCTCGCTCCGCGTGCTCGACACCGAGCGCCCGGACGCCTGGGAGGTGCAGGGCCGCGGTGAGCTGGCGCTGGCCATCCTGGTGGAGCAGATGCGCCGCGAGGGCTTCGAGCTGACCATCGGCAAGCCCCAGGTGGTCACCCAGGTCATCGACGGCAAGGTGCACGAGCCGGTCGAGCGGATGACGATCGACGTGCCCGAGGAGCACATGGGCGCCGTCACGCAGCTCATGGGCGTCCGCAAGGGCCGGATGGACAACATGTCCAACCACGGCTCGGGCTGGGTGCGGCTGGAGTTCGTCGTCCCCTCCCGCGGGCTCATCGGCTTCCGGACCGAGTTCCTGACCGGTACGCGCGGCACGGGCATCGCCCACTCCATCCACGAGGGCCACGAGCCGTGGTTCGGCAACCTGACGACCCGTAACAACGGTTCACTCGTCGCCGACCGCGCGGGCTCCGTCACCGCGTTCGCGATGACGAATCTCCAGGAGCGCGGTGTGCTCTTCACCGACCCCGGCACCGAGGTGTACGAGGGCATGATCGTCGGCGAGAACTCGCGCGCCGACGACATGGACGTGAACATCACCAAGGAGAAGAAGCTCACCAACATGCGGTCGGCCGCCGCCGACTCGTTCGAGGCGATCGTCCCGCCGCGCAAGCTCTCCCTGGAGCAGTCCCTGGAGTTCTGCCGCGACGACGAGTGTGTCGAGGTGACCCCGGAGGCCGTTCGCATCCGCAAGGTCGTCCTCGACCAGAAGGAGCGCGGTCGCAGCGCGAGCCGCGCCAAGCACGGCTGACCCGGACGCCCCGAGGCGCCGACTCCGGCCAACTGAGCCCGGGCATCCCCATCTTGGGGGTGCCCGGGCTCTTTGCAACCGGTTTTCGTCCCGCTCCCGGGGCGCCGCGTCCGTAATGCGGAGCTCCTCGCCCGATAGCTATGTAACACGTCCGTTTCGTGGCCTTCTCGGGGCGAACAGTTTGTCCAGATTTTGGAAGATGTACGCGTCAGCTGTGACTGAATTGAGATTTAAAGACAGTGGTCGGTCTCTGACTCATGGCAGATAGTTAGCCGCGTAGCGCTCGGGTCAATGGGTCTCGCTGTGGGGACAGCGCCGACTCACGAGCACCAGGGGGTGTCCGACCCTTCGTCAGGGGTGGCGAAGGAAGGACATGAGCCCCCTCCTGTTGGTGAACACGTGGAGTCATGAGGAGGAGCCCCATGCGTGGTGTCACGAACGCCAGATGGGACACGCCGTCCAGTCGCAACCTCGCCCGCCCATACGGAAGTTGGCTCTGAAGAAGCCGGCCGGCGGCTCAGTGCCGCCGTACGGCTACGCGCGTCCGAGTGCAGGGTTTTCCCTCGGTCCCGGACGCACAGGCGAATCTCCTAGCTCCGATCGGTGATCGCGCACACCCCGCGCTGATCGCCCGTTCGGCACACCCACATCTGTGAAATGGGCGAACAGTGACAAGTCCTATCGACATTGAGGACGGCGGGACATCGGTCGTCGTCGACGGCGAACCAGGGCCGCAGACGCAACCCGAGGTCCAGAAACTGGTGGGCCGGTCCCCCGGCCAGCTGATGTGGATCCGCTTCAAGCGGGACCGCACCGGCGTGATCTCGGCCTACGTCGTGGGCTTCTTCTTCCTGGTCGGACTCTGCGCGCCGCTGATCTCCAAGCTGTACGGCAAGGACCCGTTCACGGTCTACGCGGACGAACGGCCCGACCTCTTCGACAGCGCCGGCGTGCCGCTCCAGCCCAACGGCGGGATCAGCGGCGACTTCTGGTTCGGCCTCGAACCGGGCAACGGCTACGACGTGTTCACCAAACTGCTCTACGGCATCCGCACCTCGCTGATGATCTCCGTCGCCGTCACCCTGGCCACCGTGCTCACCGGCATCCTGCTCGGTGTCGCGGCCGGCTACCTCGGCGGCAAGCCGGACTACTTCATCAGCCGCGTCATCGACTTCCTGCTCGCCTTCCCCGCCCAGCTCTTCTTCATCGCGAGCATGCCGGTCGTGGTCTCCCTCTTCGTGAGCCCGCGCGACGAAACCCCCACCTACGTACGGGTGGTGGCTCTCATCGCGGTCCAGTGGGTGCTGGGCTGGATGAGCCTGGCCCGGATCCTGCGCGGCACCTCACTCGCCCTGCGCGAACGGGAGTTCATCGAAGCGGCCCGGGTCAGCGGCGCCACGCCCTGGCGGATCATCCGCAAGGAGATCCTGCCCAACGTGGTCACCCCGATCCTCGTGCAGTCGACGTACATGCTCCCCGGGTTCGTGACCGCCGAGGCCGGTCTGTCCTACCTGGGCGTGGGCATCGTCGAACCGACGCCGGACTGGGGACAGATGTTCTCCAAGGCGTCCACGGAACTCGTGATGTCGAACGACATCACCTACATGTTCTTCCCGGGCGTCTCGATGATCGTCTTCATCGTGGCATTCAACCTCCTGGGGGACTCGGTCAGGGACGCCTTCGATCCCAAGACGGCTCGCTGACCGACGGGTTGTGGGCGTCCTCGCCCGGATACCTCAGCACTTCCTTTATGCACTGGTGGCACACAGATGGGTGGAAACTTCAGTGATGAGTAGGGGCGGACGTCACGCATACGCCGCACTGTCAGTGCTCGCGGCCGGAGCTCTCGTGCTCACCGGTTGCAGCAAGGGCGGCAGCGACGCGAAAGACAACAACAAGCAGGACAAGGAGAACGCGGCACGCCAGCAGAAGTCGATCAAATTCGGCAACGTCGCGGACTCCACCGGACCGGCCGCGGCCGTACCGGGCGCCAAGGACGGCGGCACCATGGAGGTGCTCCAGCGGGACAGCTACGCCCACCTCGACCCGGCGCAGATCTACGTGTCCGACGAGGGCTCGCTCGCGAACCTGCTCTTCAGAGGCCTGACCGGCTACAAGGCGACCACCGACACGGGCCAGGGCCACGAGGTCGTCGGTGACCTCGCCACCGACTCCGGTACCACCACGGACGGCGGCAAGACCTGGAAGTACACCCTCAAGGACGGCATCAAGTTCGCGGACGGTACGGCGATCACGTCCAAGGACTTCCGCCAGACCTTCGAGCGGCAGTTCGCGTCGTTCATCAACCAGGGCCCGCCGTACATCCAGCAGTGGCTCGCCGACGCTCCCGGTGCCGAATACCGCAAGCTGCTGCCGGACGGCCCCTACAAGGGCAAGCACCTGCCGAGCAGCATCCTCGACACGCCTGACGACAAGACCATCGTCTTCCACTTCAAGACGGCCCACCCCGACCTGCCGTACGCGCTGGCCATGGCGGGCTACGCGGTGGTCTCCGCCAAGGGCGACACCAAGGAGAAGTACGACAAGAGCCCGGTGACGACCGGCCCGTACAAGATCCAGTCGTTCAAGTCCGGCAAGTCGATGGTGCTGGTCAAGAACACCAACTGGGACGCGAAGACGGACCCGATCCGCCACCAGTACGTGAACCAGTTCAACTTCACGTTCAACCAGCAGTACGAGGCGTCCACCAAGGCCCTCCTCGCGGACAGCGGCGCGGACCAGACCGGCATCAGCTTCAACAACCAGGTCGACGCGGGCAACCTGTCCAGCGTCCTCAAGGACCCGAAGCTGAAGTCCCGCACGATCTCCGGCTACCAGCCGTACGTGGGACAGATGAACATCAACATGAGCCACCCCGCGCTCAAGGACAAGACGGTCCGCGAGGCCATCGCCTACGCCCTGCCGATCACGCCGTTCATCCGCGCCTACGGCGGAACCGACGCGATGGAGGCCGCCGGCGGACTGATCAGCCCGACCGTCTCCGGCTACGACGCCGCGTTCGACCCGTGGGGCAAGAAGAAGAACTCCGCAGGTGACCCGGCCAAGGCCAAGGCGCTGCTGAAGAAGGCCGGCAAGCTCAACATGAAGCTGACCTTCGGCTACATCAACACCCCCGAAGGACAGCAGTACTCCACCGCCATGGCGGCCGGCCTGAAGAAGGCCGGCTTCAACGTCCAGCGCCAGGAGATCCCGGCCGAGACGTACTACGACCAGGTCGGCAAGCTGAACAACAACTACGACATCTTCCACACCGCGTGGGGTGCCGACTGGCCGTCCGCCTCGACGGTGCTCCCGCCGCTGTACGACGGACGCGCCATCGCCGACGGTGCGCAGAACTACTCGCAGGTCAACGACGCGCACGTCAACAGCGAGATCGACCGCATCAACAAGATCACCGACCCGGTCAAGGCCTCGGCCGCCTGGGAGAAGCTCGACGAGTACCTGGTGAAGGACGTCGTCAACGTCGTCCCGACCGCGTACTACAAGCAGGTCCAGATCGCCGGCTCCAAGGTCGGCGGCCTCGTCTACGACGACGTGATCGGCGGCGTCGACCCGCGTCGCCTGTTCATCAAGTAACCGTCGTCGGTCCGGTACCCGGTGCGCCCGCCCCACCCTCGGCGGCGCACCGGGTACCGCCCGGCCCGCTGACGTCAGAGAGCTGCCCCTGCCATGCTGCGCTTCCTCGTCCGCCGGACTCTTGGCGCGATCGTCATTCTCTTCCTGCTGAGCATCGTCACGTTCCTGCTGTTCTTCGGGATGCCGCGTGACCCCGGGCTGTTGATGTGCGGCAAGGCGTGCAACCCGGGCGCCCTCGCCAACATCCACCACGTGCTCGGCCTCGACAAGCCGATCAGCACCCAGTACGGGATCTTCCTGAAGAACCTTGTGATGGGCAGCAACGGATTCGCCCAAGGGCCGTGCCCCGCACCGTGCTTCGGCTACTCGTACCACACCAACGACCTCGTCTGGTCGACCCTGACGGACCGGCTGCCCACCACCATCTCGCTCACCCTCGGCGGCGCGTTCTTCTTCCTGCTGATCGGCCTCGGCACGGGTCTCATCGCCGCCTGGAAGCGCGGCACGCTGATCGACAAGACGGCGACGGCCGGGGCGATGGTGCTCGGTTCGATGCAGATCTACTTCCTGGGCCCGCTCGCGCTGGCGCTGCTCGTCTACCAGACCCATCTCTTCGACAAGCCCGCCTACAACAACTTCACGTCCAACCCGGTCAGTTGGTTCACCGGGCTGATCATCCCCTGGGTGGTGCTGTCCACGATCTTCGCCGCGCAGTACACGCGTATGGCGCGCTCCGCGATGATCGAACAGCTCCAGGAGGAACACGTCAGGACCGCCCGCGCCAAGGGCATGTCCCGCAAGTACGTCTTCTTCCGCTACGCCTGGCGCGGATCGCTCATCCCCATCGTCACCATCTTCGGCATCGACCTCGGGTCGCTGCTCGGCGGCGCGATCATCACCGAGTACACGTTCGGCCTGCCGGGCCTCGGCCAACTCGCCGTACAGTCCGTCTTCTTCAGCGACCTGCCGCTGCTGCTGGGCGTGATGCTCTTCTCCGCCACCATGATCCTGCTGTTCAACATCGTCGTCGACGCCTGCTACGCCTTCATCGATCCGCGCGTACGGCTGGCCTAGGAGCACTCGTGACCACTCTGACCACGGAAGCCGGGGCCCCCTCGCCGGCCGGTGCGGGCGCCCTGCTCTCGGTGCGGGACCTCCACGTCAGCTTCAAGACCGAGGACGGCATCGTCCGGGCCGTCGACGGACTCTCCTTCGACGTCGAGCGCGGCAAGACGCTGGGCATCGTAGGGGAGTCGGGCTCCGGGAAGTCCGTCACCAACCTGACGATCCTCGGGCTGCACAACCCGATGTTCGCCACCGTGGAGGGCGAGATCCTGCTCGACGGGCAGGAGTTGACCACGGCCCGCGAGTCCGAGCTGGAGAAGCTGCGCGGCAACAAGGTCGCCATGATCTTCCAGGACCCGCTGACCGCGCTCTCCCCGTACTACACGGTGGGCCGGCAGATCGCCGAGCCGTTCATGAAGCACACGGGTGCCTCGAAGAAGGCCGCCTGGGACCGCGCGGTGGAGATGCTGGGCAAGGTCGGCATCCCCCACCCCAAGGAGCGGGCCAAGGACTACCCGCACCAGTTCTCCGGCGGTATGCGCCAGCGCGCGATGATCGCCATGGCGCTGGTCTGCGATCCCGACCTGCTGATCGCCGACGAGCCGACCACCGCGCTCGACGTCACCGTCCAGGCGCAGATCCTCGACCTGCTCAAGGACCTCCAGCAGGAGTTCGGCTCCGGCATCGTCTTCATCACGCACGACCTGGGCGTGATCGCGGACATGGCCGACGACATCATGGTGATGTACGCGGGCGGCGCGGTGGAGCGCGGCACGACGAACGACGTGCTGCGCCGGCCCCAGCACCCTTACACCTGGGGCCTGTTGAACTCGATGCCGCGCCTCGACTCCGACCTGGACGCCCCGCTGGCCCCCATCCCGGGCGCCCCGCCGTCGCTGCTCACCCCGCCGTCGGGATGCCGCTTCCACCCCCGCTGCACCTTCCAGGACCGGGTCGCCGGCACCCGCTGCGTCACCGAACGGCCCCCGCTGGCCCCCGATCGGGCAGCCGCCTGCCACCTGACGGCGGAGCAGAAACAGACCATCTTCCTGGAAGAGATCAAACCCCGCCTCGGCTAGGGCTTGTCCGCCCGACACTCCCTTGGAGGAGACGTCATGACAGAGGACCTCGTCCTCCCGGCACCGCGTGACGCGGCCGCCGAACCCTCCGGACCCTCCGGGGAGCCGCTGCTCGTCGTCGAGGGACTCACCAAGCACTTCCCGGTCAAGGGCGGCTTCCCGATCCGCCGGACGGTCGGCGCGGTCCAGGCCGTCGACGGCATCGACCTGACCGTGCGCGTCGGCGAGAGCTTCGGCCTGGTCGGCGAGTCCGGCTGCGGCAAGTCGACGACCGGCCGGCTGATCACCCGGCTGATGGAGCCGACGGCGGGCACGATCTCCTACCGCGGCAAGGACATCACCCACGCCGGCCGCAGGGAACTGGCGCCGATCCGGTCCGAGATCCAGATGATCTTCCAGGACCCCTACTCCTCGCTCAATCCCCGCCAGACGGTCGGCAAGATCATCTCGGGGCCGATGGAGATCAACGGCATCAACCCGGCCGGCGGCCGGGAGGGACGGGTCCGCGAACTCCTGGAGATCGTGGGCCTCAACCCCGAGCACTACAACCGCTTCCCGCACGAGTTCTCCGGCGGCCAGCGTCAACGTATCGGCGTGGCAAGGGCGTTGGCCCTGGAGCCGAAGCTCATCGTCGCGGACGAACCGGTCTCGGCCCTCGACGTCTCCATCCAGGCGCAGGTGGTCAACCTGCTCCAGAAGGTGCAGAAGGAACTCGGCATCGCGTTCCTGTTCATCGCCCACGACCTCGCCGTCGTACGGCACTTCTCGCACCGCGTGGCCGTCATGTACCTCGGCAAGATCATCGAGGTGGGCGACCGGGACTCCATCTACACCCGCCCCCGGCACCCGTACACCCATGCCCTGCTCTCCGCGGTGCCCGAGGTGAACCTCGGCGACGAGAACGCGGTCGGCCGCCAGCGCATCCGGCTCGCCGGTGACGTCCCCTCCCCGATCTCCCCGCCTTCCGGCTGCCGCTTCCGCACCCGCTGCTGGAAGGCGCAGGACAAGTGCGCGGCCGAGGAGCCGCCGCTGGTCCAGATCTCCGGCAACCACGACGGCCACCTGACCGCCTGTCACTTCCCGGAGGAGGCGACGATCGCGGCCCGGGACGCGGACATCGTGCTGGACCCCGCGCTGCTGGCGCTGGAGAAGGAGCCGGGCGACAAGGAGTAGGGCGCCCCTAGACCGGGCGGGCCACGGTGATGATCTCCGGGGCGGCGGGGGTGAGCGGCCCCCGCCCCCAGTCGCCGTACTGCTCCGCGACGACGAATCCGGCTTCGGTGAGGAAGCGGGCCAGCGTGTCGGCGTCGAGGAAGCGCAGGGTGGTCCGGTCGACCCGCGGCCGTTCCCAGCGCGGCCCCTCGAAGGTCTCGGTGAACGTCACCCGGTCCCCGGAGGCGGGCGCCGACTCGACCTGGTGCCATACGCGGACGGTCCCGCCGTGGCCGTCGGGGATCTCCCGCACCCGGTCCGGCGTCCAGCTCTCCCAGGGCCGTGCCGCGGGGTTCCGTGTCTCGAAGACGAACCGCCCGCCGGGTGCGAGCGCGTCCCGTACGGCCCGGAGCGCGACGCGCACCTCCTCGTCGTCGAGCAGGACCTGGAAGGCGTGCCCGGTCATCACGGCGAGGTCGAACTCGCCCTGCCAGACCCTGGTCCGCAGATCGCCGAGCACCCACTCGACGCCGGGCTCCCGCCGGCGCGCCACCACCAGCATCGCGGCGGCCGGGTCGAGCCCCATCAGCCGGCCCCGGTGCCCGTCCCGTCGGGCCCGCCCGAGCAACTGCCCGGTTCCGCAGCCGATGTCGAGCACCGCCCCGGCCGACCTGACGAGGCCCAGACAGAAGTCGTCCCCCGGTCCCCACGGGTTGAGGGTGTCGTACAGCGCGGCGAGCGAGGGATCCGCGAACGAACGGTCTACCACCGCGGCAGTCTGACACACCGGGTCGGACCGGCCCGGCGGACCAGCACGGTTCTTGCCGTACTCCGAACTACGTACTCCCCACTCCGCACTCCATAACCGTTCGACAAGCCCACCGCGCTTCGCAAGGCTGCTGGCGAGACTCCCGACCCCGTGGCGAAAGAGGCCCCTTGAGCACGCTCACCCTGCGCACCCTGACCTTCGACTGCACCGGCGACCCCTACGATCTCGGCCTGTTCTGGAGCGAGTTGCTCGGCAGGCCGCTGGCCGACGACGACAAGCCCGGCGACCCGGAGGCGGTCATCGCCGACCCGGCCGGCGGACCCACCCTGCTCTTCGTCCGCGTACCCGAGCCCAAGTCGGCGAAGAACCGTATCCACTTCGACCTCCGGCCGCAGGGCCGCACCCGCGCCCAGGAGGTCGAGCGCGCCCTCTCCCTGGGCGCCCGCCCGGTGGCCGACCACACCCGGCCGGACGGCGGCGGCTGGGTCGTCCTGGCGGATCCCGAGGGGAACGAGTTCTGCGTGGAGCGCGGGGAGGCGGGCTGACCCCGGCCCGCCGGCATACGGCGAAGGCCCGCGCCTGGGAGGGCGCGGGCCTTCGTCCCCTGGAGCGGACGTTCATGGGCTCGGGTCAATGGGCCGGCGAAAGTCCGTTCCGCAAGGGGGCGGCTGACGAAAAGGGGTGTGTCAGGCCGCCGCCTCGGGGTCCTTGGCGAGCCGGGGAGCCGGCAGGCTCTCCACCGTCTCGGGGTAGTGGCACGCGGTCAGGTGGCCCGGCTTGTTGCCCGCGGCCTCGACCAGCGGCGGGGCCTCCGTGGCGCACTTCTCCGTCGCCTTCCAGCAGCGGGTGCGGAAGCGGCAGCCGGAGGGCGGGTTGATCGGCGAGGGCACATCGCCCACGAGCCGGATGCGGTCACGGGCGGGGGTCTCGTCCACCGTGGCCTCGGGCACCGCGGAGAGCAGGGCCCGGGTGTACGGGTGGCGCGGGTTGCCGTAGAGATCGTCGCGGTCGGCGATCTCGACGATCTTGCCGAGGTACATGACCGCGACCCGCTGCGAGAAGTGGCGCACGATCGCCAGGTCGTGGGCGATGAAGACGAAGGCGATGCCGAGTTCCCGCTGCACCTTCTGGAGCAGGTTGACCACCTGCGCCTGGATGGAGACGTCGAGGGCCGAGACCGGTTCGTCCGCGACGATGAGCTTCGGCTCCAGGGCCAACGCCCGTGCCACGCCGATACGTTGACGCTGGCCGCCGGAGAACTCGTGCGGGAAGCGGTTGTAGTGCTCGGGGTTGAGGCCCACGATCTCCAGGAGTTCGCGGACCCGTCCCTCCCGGCCGCCGGCCGGGTTGATGTCGTTGATCTCCATCGGGCCGGCCACGATCTTGCCGACCGTCTGCCGCGGGTTCAGCGACGCGTACGGGTCCTGGAAGATCATCTGGATCTCGGACCGGATCGGCGCCAGTTCCCTGCGGCCGGCGTGGGTGATGTCCTGGCCGCGGTAGGTCACCTTGCCGCCGGTCGGCTCCAGGAGCCGGGTGATCAGCCGGCCGGTCGTCGACTTGCCGCAGCCGGACTCGCCGACCAGACCGAGGCTCTCGCCCTCGGCGACCTGGAAGTCGAGACCGTCGACCGCCTGCACGGCACCGACCGTGCGGCGGATCGGGAAGCCGCCCTTGATCGGGAAGTGTTTGGTCAGCCCGCTGACGTCCAGGAGGGGGTTGGTGTTGCTCATGATGGTGAAGTCCCGTTTCTCGTACGTCAGTTGTGCCGGACTGCGGTGAGGTCGGCGAAGTACTCCCGGCGCTGTCCGTCGGTGAGGTGGCAGGCGGATCCCCGGCCGTCCACCACCTGGAGCGCGGGCTGCTCGGTGGCGCACAGTCCGTTCGGGACCTTGTCGGCGAAGAGGCACCGCGGGTGGAAGCGGCAGCCGGTCGGCGGGTTGAGCAGCGAGGGCGGCGTACCCGGGATCGGCAGCAACGGCACGTCCACCGGGCCGTCGAGGCTCGGCATGGAGCTGAGCAGGCCCACCGTGTACGGGTGCTGCGGCGCCCGCAGCACCTCCTGCTTGGTGCCGCGCTCCACGCACCGGCCGCCGTACATGACCAGTACGTCGTCCGCGATGTCGGCGATGACACCGAGGTCGTGGGTGATGAAGACGATGGCGGTGCCGAACTCCTGCTGGAGGTCCTTGAGCAGGTCCATGATCTGTGCCTGGACCGTCACGTCGAGCGCGGTGGTCGGCTCGTCGGCGATCAGCAGCTCGGGGTCGCAGACCAGCGCCATCGCGATCATCGCGCGCTGGCGCATACCGCCGGAGAACAGGTGCGGGTAGTCGTCCACCCGGACCTCCGGCTGCGGGATGCCGACCCGCTTGAGCATCTCGATCGCCCGCGCCCGGGCCTCCTTCTTGGAGGCGCCGGTGTGCTTGCGGTAGACCTCGCCGATCTGCGTGCCGATGGTGTGGTACGGCGACAGCGAGGCCAGCGCGTCCTGGAAGATCATCGACATCTTGTTGCCGCGGAGCCGCTCCAGCTCCTTCTCGGAGGCGCTGAGCAGCTCCTTGCCGTCGAGCAGGATCTCGCCCTCGATCGCGGTACGGGCGCGGTCGTGCAGCCCGAGGATCGTCAGGTTGGTGACGGACTTGCCGGAACCCGACTCACCCACGATGCCGAGCGTCTGGCCCTTGATGACGTCGAACGAGAGCCCGTCGACGGCCTTGACGATGCCGTCCTCGGTGGAGAAATGGACCTTCAGATCCCGGACGGAGAGGAAGGGCTGCTGATCGGTGCTCGTCACGGGGACGCTCCTGGGGGGTGATGCGGGGGGTAGGGGCTGCGGGCGGAGGTCAGGCGAGCCGGATCCGCGGGTCGATGAGGGCGTAGACGGCGTCGACGATGATGTTGAAGAACACGATCGCGCCGGCCGCCAGCAGGGTCACACCCAGCAGCATAGGCAGATCGCTCTTGGCCACGGAGTCCACCGCGAGCCGGCCGACGCCCTGGAGGCTGAAGGTGTACTCGGTGATCATCGCGCCGCCGATGAGGGTGGCCAGGTCGATGCCGAAGATGGTGACGATCGGACCCATCGCGCCGCGCCAGGCGAAGCGGAAGAAGACGTTGCGGGCCGACATGCCCTTGGCCTTGGCGGTGCGCACGTAGTCCTCGCTGAGCGTCTCGACCAGCTGGGAGCGCGTCATACGGGTGTAGTTGGCCGTCCAGATCAGGGCCAGCACCAGCCACGGCAGCAGCAGTCCGGAGGCCCACGACGCCGGGTCCTGCGTGATGGGCGTGTACGAGGGGTTGTCGAGCCAGCCGAGCTTGGAGACGAGGAAGTACATCGCGATGTAGCCGATGAAGTAGATCTGCAGCGAGGAGGCGACCAGCGAGGTCGAACTCGCCACCTTGTCCTGCCACTTGCCCTGCTTGACGGCGGCGATCATGCCGGCGCCGATGCCGAAGACCAGGAAGACGACGGCCGAGCCGAAGGCGAGGGAGAGGGTCAGCGGCAGCCGGTCCAGGATGGTGCCGAGGATCGGCTCGTTGTTGGCGAAGGAGTAGCCGAGGCAGGGGGCGTTGCAGTGCCCGAAGCCGGTGTACTCGCGCCCGACGAAGATGCCCTTGAGCCAGTACCAGTACTGCACCGGGATGGGGTGGTCGATGCCCAGGTTGTGCCGGATCTGCTGGAGCATGTCCGGCGTGCAGTTCTTGCCGCAGGACATCATGGCGGGGTCACGCGGCACGGCGTAGAACAGCCAGAAGGTGACGGCACTGATGATCAGCAGGATGACCATCGCGCCGAGGACTCGACGGACAAGAAAGCGGAACATGGGGGCGTGACTTTCCGGACGGGGCGCCGTCGTCGGGGGCCGGAGGGGGTGGGCCGGAGCGACGCCCGACCCGATTCCGCGACCGGGCTGTTGGTGCGGCTGCTCGGCGCGCAGATCCGGGCGGGGTCCACCGAGGCGGCGCGGCGCACCC
>NZ_JBEXET010000004.1:0-74835 GCF_040606415.1 Streptomyces sp. NPDC005423
TCTCCGCACACCCGACCTACCTGCTGCCGGGAGTACTGGGATCGCGGTTGCTCGACCGGAGACCACCTCACTTACGATGTCCTGCGGTACCCGGGTTCAAGACCTAAGCCCGGGCGATCCTGATGGCGGCTCCTCCGTTCTTCCCTCTGATTTCACTTACGTTGCTGAGCGGGAACTGCGTACTGCTGGTGATGCGTACTGCTGGTGATGCGTACTGCTGGTGATGCGTACTGCTGGTGATGCGTACTGCTGGTGGCCTGTGACAGCGCCACTCTTCGACAGCCAGCCCCGTCGCCCGTCCTGCGTCTGCTCTGGCTTGGAACCCCACTGCCGAACCTCCCGGTGCGCGCGCCCGCAGCCGACGCCTTCACCGAGGTGCTGCTCACCGACTTCACTGCTGAGTCCTGCGAACCTCACTTACCGGTACTGCACTACTGCTCACGGCAGCCCCTGATCACTGCGGGCCACCCGGTCCGGTCGTCAGCCCCGTCGCCGTCCTGCGACAACCCTGGCTTCGAAACTCCACCACCGCACCGTCCTGCCAACTGCAACTACATGTACTGCTGCCCGGCAGTTCGTGTCTGCCCGGGCCCTGCGGTCTCTCTGGGCTACGAGAGAAACATACCCACACCCCAGCCCCAATGTCTATTCCGGCAAGCACAGATTTCCGCGTGTCCGACAGGAAGTTAATCGGCGCCTACGAGGCGGCGGCTGCGGGATGCCTATCCCCACGGCACACCTCTGTCGGCCCCGCCGGCGGGGAGGACGGGGCCGGAGCAGGCGGACGTGCGGGGCCGCACTCCCGTCCGGGCGCGGCGAGATGTGCGCCGAGGGATGAGCTACGCACCGTCGTCGTTGGCATCGCGCAGGGAATGGATCATGCTCCGCAGGATGCGGAACGCGCTCGACTGCTCGGTCTCGGTCATGCCGGCCAGCATTCCGACCTCGACGGCCCGGACCGCCACGGTCGCCTTCTCCAGGCTCCGTCGGCCGCGAGGTGTGAGCCGCGCGGGAAGGGCCTTTCCGACGGGCGCCTCCGCGGGCCTGGTCACGTAGCCCTCCCGTTCCAGGGTCTGGAGCAGCACGTTCATCGACTGCCGTGTCACGAACGCGCCCCGCGCGAGCTCGGAGTTGGACAACCCTGGCCGTTGAGCCAGCAGTTCGAGGCAGGAGTAGCGCGTCACGCTCATCCTGAGTGGCCGCAGCGCCTCCTCCATGGCCACACGCAGGGCGCTCGAAGCCTCCTTCAGCAGGTAGCCCAGCGACTTGTCCAGGTCGACGCCGACACCGTTTTGACTCATGTCAGCATTCTGACATACGTTGGTCCGTGTCAGGAATCTGACACGTAGCTGAGGAGTATTGCCATGCCCGCGACCGGCCCCGACTTCATCTCTCTCCAGGTGCGCGACCTCGACGCCTCGCAGGCGTTCTACGAGCAGTACCTCGGCCTCGTCCGCTCGCAGGCCGGACCTCCGCACGCCGTCGTCTTCGAGACGAAGCCGATCGCGTTCGCCCTCCGCGACATCCTTCCCGGCACCGATCTCGCGTCCGTCGCCCAGCCCGGCATCGGTGCCGCGATCTGGCTCCACGCCACCGACGTCCAGGCCATCCACGATGCTCTCGTCGCCGACGGTCACACCGTCGTCTCCGCACCGGTTGACGGCCCCTTCGGCCGGACCTTCACCTTCGCCGACCCCGACGGCTACCAAGTCACTCTCCACGACCGCACCTGATACGCACGCGGCGCGTCGGTGCCGGGGGTAGCGGTCGAGCTCTTCCGAGGATGTGGAGTTTCCGCACCGCTCATGGTGACAGGGAGCGCGGTGAGGCGTCGTACGCGGGACCGGTCCGTGCGGGACGCCTCACCCGTTCAGGACATCAGGCTTTTACGGGGCCGCCGTTGATGGCGACACGCTGGCCGTAGCGGGCGTAGGGGTAGTAGTCGTACGTCGCATGGTGCTGGACGCAGCGGTTGTCCCAGAAGACCAGCGTGCCCGGGGTCCAGCGGACGCGGCAGTGCAGGACCGGCCTGCGGGCGATGATGTCGAAGAGCACGTCGAGCAGGGCCCGGCTCTCGTCGGCGGAGAGTTGCGGGATGCGACTGGTGTAGGCCTTGTTGACGTACAGCAGTTTGCGGTCGGTCTCGGGGTGCCGGGCGACGAGCGGGTGTTCGCTCTTGGGGATGACGTAGTCCGCGGGCGGTGTGTAGCCCGCGAGGGCCTGCGCTCCGTCGTGTATCGCGGTCAGGGGGTCCAGCAGGGCGCGCATGGCCGGTGAGAGCATGTCGTAGGCGAGGTGCATGTTGGCGAAGAGGGTGTCGCCGCCGCAGCCCGGCTCGGGTATCTCGGTGATGTAGAGCATCGACCCCAGTGACGGTTCGGCGTCCGCGGTGCCGTCCGCGTGCCAGCCGTTGCCCGCCACGTCCGCCGCGGCCGACGTCGTGCGGATCTCCAGGATGCAGGGATCGCCCTCGGGCGGCGGCGGGTTGACGGGGCGCAGTTCGCCGAAGGCGCCGGCGAAGCGCTTGTGGTGCTCGGCGGTGATCGTCTGGTCGCGGAAGACGAGGACGTGGTGGTCCCGGAAGGCGGTCCGGATTTCCTCCAGTTGCTCCGCCGGGATCTCCCGCGACAGGTCGACGCCTGAGACTTCCGCCCCCAGAACGGGGGTGATCCGGTTGACGGTCAGCGTGCGGTAGGGGTGCACCGGACGTGTGGTCACCGCTTCCAGTGCCTCGCGTTCGTATGACTCCATGTCATCCTCCAAAGGGGGGTGGGCAGTTGGGGGTCGGGTTCACAGGTCGGTGGCTCCCCGGGCGTCGGCGCCCGGGGACGCCAGCGTTGTCCTGATGGTCTCGGCCACCGAGTCCACGTGGGGTTTCGCGACGATGCCGTAGTGGTCCGTGGGCAGGTACGTGCGTACGGCCGACGGGGGCAGGCAGTTGTTCCACTGCTGGTCCGGCTCCCGTGGGCCCGCGGGGGTGGGCAGGCCCGCCGTGGGGTGTTCGGCCAGCCACAGGTACGTGGGGACGGAGACGAGCGGCCGTACGCGGTGTGCCCCGAGGCTGCGCAGGTTCGCACGGCAGCAGTGGGCCAGCCTCTCGGCGTACGCCTGCGCGTGCTCGGTCGGCAACGAGGAAGCCCCGGTGCCGAGTTCGGCGGCGAAGACCTTCTCCAGGTGGGCCTCGTCGTAGGCGGCGACCAGCTCTTCCGCCTGGGGCGGTGGCGGGTCCAGCAGGTAGAGCGCTTCCAGTGGCCGGCCGGCCGACTCGGCGAGGCCCGCCATCTCCATCGCCACCCGGGCGCCGTAGGACCATCCGGCCAGGTGAAGCCGGTGCTCGGGTCCGCCGAAGCGCGCACGCAGTTCGGCGTCGTAGTGCTGGGCGCGCTCGGTGAGCGACCATGCGGGCATCTCGGTGTCGCGGAGTGCCGGGTCGGCGATGAGACACACCGTCGGCGCGGGTCCGAGCGCCGCCACCAGGGTGCGGTATGCCTGGATGTCTCCGCCCACGGGGTGTACCAGGCACAGGACGGCCGGGCCGGTTCCCTCCTGCCAGATGTCGAGGACGACCCGGGAGGTGGCGCCGGCCGCCTCGGTGGCGGGCTCGGCGGAGGTGAGGGCGGCCTCGATGTGTTTCAGGATCTCCGTGAGGCTGACGCGGTGACTGAAGGAGGCCAGGTCGAACTCGACGCCGTGGTCGTCCTCGATCTGGGCGATCAGGGTGATCAGGGTCAGCGAGTCGGCGCCCAGGTCGTAGAGGGAGTCCTCGGGGTCCAGTTCGTCGACCCCCAGCAGCTCCTGGATCACCCGCGCCATGGCGTCCGCCCGGTCTCCGGTGCTGTCGGTGTCGGAGGCCGCCTCCTCTGTGGCCGTCGGGTGCGCCGGTCCGGAGTGCGGGGACCGGTCCGCGCTTCCGGCGGGAGCGTAGAAGGCCCGGGATGCCTCGATGTCCGTTGTGGACACGAGGAGTTGGGGCAGTTGCAGGGCCAGGGCGTGGGCGAAGACGGCTCTGCCTTCCTCGACGGTCAGGCCGACCGCGAGATGGGCCTGATGGCGGGCGTCCGCGTTCAGGACCCGGGTTGCCATTCCGGTCTCGCTCCAGATGTCCCAGTCGATGCCGATCCGGAGGGTCGTCTCCGTCGCGGCGGCCCGGTGGTGGGCGAAGGCGTCGAGGAGGCTCGCGCCGGCCGCGTAGTCGCTCTGACCGACACCGCCGAGCGAGGCGGACATCGAGGAGCAGTAGACCGCGATCTCCGGACGGAAGGCTCCGATCAGGTGCTCGACGAGGAGTGCGCCCCTCTCGCGGACCGCGGCGGCGTCGCGCATCGCGGCGGCGTCACGTCGTACGAGCAGCCCGCCGTGTCCGAGACCGGCCGCGTGGATGACGCCGTCCAGCCGTGCCGTGTGGCCGGCGACGGCCGCCGCCACCTCGTGGACGGGCATGGCCGTGAGATCCGCCGGGACGAGGCCGATGCGGTGGGCCCATTCGGTCAGCTCCTCGGGCACCCGCGGGTTCTTCGACAGCAACAGCACCCGGCCGCGGGTGTGTTCCAGCAGCCAGGCGGCGATGGCGCGGCCTATGCCGCCCGTGCCGCCGAGCACCAGGTGGACGGTGTCCGCTCCGGCCGGTACGTGGGACTGCGTACCCTCCGGCTCCGGTACGGGTACGGTGCCCTGCCGCCACCAGTAACCCTGCCGCAGCGCGAGCTGGCGCGGCAGGGCCGGTCCGTCGGGGTGCCCGGCCCGACGTGTCCCGGCGACCACCGAGGCCACGTGTCCGGCCCAGCGGGTGAGGTCGCCGTCGGGGAGGTCGAGCCAGTGGCCGGTCAGGGCGGACTCCTGAGGGGCGACCTCGACCGGTCCGGCGAGGAGCGCCAGTTCGGGTCTGTCCACCGTTCCCGTCACGGGCCGGGCGCCGTACGACAGCCACCACACCCGGGGGGAACCGTCCCGCCCGCTCAACGCCTGGGCCAGGGCAGCCGTGCTGTCCAGGCAGGTGTGCCGGGCGTGTGCCAGGGTGCCGGGGCCGACCGGACCCGTCACGTCGAGGGGCAGGGCGTGCACCCACTCCGTGTCGGCGGAGGCCGGGACGCCGTCCTCGGACAGCGCGTCGAGCAGCCGGCGCATCGACGCCGGATCGGCGGGGTCCGCGTCGTAGGCGTCCGGTCCTCTGCGGGCGAAGGCACCGGCCGGATGCACCCGTATCACTCGCGGCGCCACCGCCATGAAGGGCGCGAGTGCGGTCGGCGGAGTGTTCTCGGAGGCCACGACGACCACGGCGGTCGCGCGGCCGGGCGGCACGGTGGTGTCCGCCGCGGCGGCACGGCGCAGCCGGACCCAGTGCGGCTGGTGCAGCCAGTTCTCCGGGGGCAGCCGGCGGGGTGGGGCGGCCGGGGCCTCGCGCCGGTCTTCGGGCAGTCGGTCGAAGTCGTACTCCGTGAGGGCGAAGGACGGGGGTGGGAAGTCCCAGGGCGCCTGGGCGGAGCCCGTCCCCCAGTCGACAGGGCGTCCGGCGGCCCAGTCCTCGGCGATGTCGTGGGCCGTGCGACCGTCCGGGGACACCGGTACGGCGTCCGGGTCCGCGGTGCCGAGCGGCACCGCCCCGGTGGCCACCGCGCGCAGCCAGTGCCCGGCCGCGGCGGCGTCCGTCACGGGTGCCGCGGCCCGCAGGCGGCGGGCGACCCGCCCGGTCTGGAGATGCCGCAGCACGAACTGAAGCTGTTCCGGGTGCAGTTGGAGGTAGTCGGCGATCCGGGCGGCGTCGGCGGCGAGGGCGTCCGCGCTGGAGGCAGACAGCACGAGGCACCGGGGTACCTCGCCGTTCGCCACCGGTCCGGGCGTGGTGTCCCGCTCCACGATGACGTGGGCGTTGGTGCCGCCGATCCCGAAGCTGCTGACCGCGGCCACCCGTTCGCGTCCCTCGGGCCAGGGCGTGGCTTCGGCCGGGACGTGGAAAGGCGTGGGATCGGGGCCGATCTCCGGGTTGAAGGCACGGAAGTTGAGGTTGGGCGGGAGCGTCCCGTGGTGCACGGCGAGGACCGCGCGTACGAGGCCCACCACACCGGCCGCCGCGCCCATGTGGCCGAGCTGGCTCTTGACGGAGCTGAGGGCGCAGCGGCCGGACTCACTCACGTCGAACGCCTGCCGTAGCGCCCCCACTTCGATCGGATCGCCCAGCCGGGTACCGGTGCCGTGGGCCTCCACGTAGCCGAGGTCGGCGCCCGTGCGTCCGGCGCGGGACAGGGCGGTCCGGATCACCTCCCGCTGTCCGGCCAGGGACGGCGCGGTGTAACTCATCTTCGCCGCACCGTCGTTGTTGATCGCGGAGCCGGTGACGAGTGCGTAGACGGTGTCGCCGTCGCGCCGTGCCTGCCGCAGTGTCTTGAGGACCACGACGCCGACGCCGCTCGCGCCGACCGTGCCGGTGGCGTCGTCGCTGAAGGGCCGGCAGTCGCCGTCCGCGGAGAAGATGTGCTGCGGGCGGTAGCGGTAGCCGCCGGTCAGGCCGGGGTCGACGAGTACTCCTCCGGCGAGCATCACGTCGGCTTCGCCCTGCCGGAGCAGCCCGGCGCCGAGGTGTACGGCGACGAGTGAGCTGGAGCAGGCCGTCTGGGCGCTGAAGGCGGGGCCGGTCAGCCCGAGGTGGTACGCCACCTTGGTGGCCAGGAAGTCCTTCTCGTGGTGCAGGGCGAGCTGGAAGCCGTCGGGCAGTCGGCCGGGGTCCGCCTCGCGCAGCAGGGACTGGAAGTAGGTGTTCTCCCCCGCGCCGGCCACCAGTCCCACCCGTGTGGTCGAGGTGTCCGCCACTCCGGCGTGCGCCAGGGCCTGCACGCAGGCCATCAGCAGGTGACGCTGCTGAGGGTCCATCAGGCGTGCCTCTTGGGGGCTGATGCCGAAGTGGCCCGGGTCGAAGTGGAGCATGCCGTCGAGGGTGCTGTGCGCGCCGACGACTCCGTCCGGCGCGTCGAAGCGGCGGATGCCGGTGCCGCCGGTAACCACCAGGTCCCAGAAGGCGGCCAGGTCCGGGGCGCCGGGCACCCGTACCGCCATGCCGACGACCGCGATCGGTTCACCGGGTTCGGGCACCCCGTGACTCTTCGCGGCCGGTGGGGTGAGTGGCCGCGGGGTGGTGAGGTGGCGGGCCAGGGAGCGGACGGTGACGTGCTCGAACAGGTCCGCGACGTTGAAGCGGAAGCCGAGTGCCGTGGTGCAGCGCAGGTGGAAGCGCATCAGGGCGAGACTGGAGGCACCTGCCTCGAAGAAGGTCTGGTCCGGTGCGATCGCCGACCCGGTGACTTCCTCGAAGGCGGCGCTGAGCCGCTCCTCCTCGGCCGACAGGCCGGTGCGGGTGATCGCGGACCTACGTATCTCCTCCCCCGGCGCCCGGACGACCGCCTGCCGGTCCAGCTTGCCGCTGGGGGTGCGGGGCAGTTGCTCCAGCCTGCGGAAGCGGTCGACCCGTACGTAGGAGGGCAGAAGGGCGGACAGGTGCGCGGTCAGCTCGTCGACGGACGGTGCTTCGCCACGGACCTCCAGGCCGGCCGTCAGCCGGTCGCCGTCACGGGCGACGACGGCGTTGACCACCGCCGGATGGCGCAGCAACGCGGCCTCGACGGAGCCGAGTTCGAGCCGGTGCCCGCTCAGTTTGATCTGCTGGTCGTCGCGGCCCGCGTAGTGCAGCAGGCCTTCGGTGTCGAAGAACGCCCGGTCACCGCTGCGGTAGAACAGTCCGGCGCCGGGGAGTTCGACGAACCGGGTGTCGTCGAGCGCGGGTTGGTCGAGGTAGCAGCGGGTGGCCATGGTGCCGCCGATCAGCAGCTCGCCGGTGCACCCGGTCGGGACCGGGTCGCCCTGGGCGTCCACCACGCGCAGGACGGCGCCGGCCACCGGACGTCCGATGGCGGGCCGCTCGGGCCACCGCCCGGGGTCCCCCTCCAGGCACAGGGCGCTGACCACATGTGTCTCGGTCGGCCCGTAGTGGTTGTGCAGGCGCGCGCCGGGGAGTCCGGCGAACCAGCGCCGGATGCTGTCGGTGCACACCAACTGCTCGCCCGCGGTGACCACTTCGCGGAGTCGGGAGGGGTACCTGTTGAGGCGGACGGCGTACTCGGCGAGGAGGTGCAGGGCCACGTAGGGCATGAAGATCCGCTCGGTGCCCGCGGAGTCCAGCCGGTCCAGGAGCGCGGGGGCGTCCTGGCGCCATTCGGGACGGATCAGCTGGAGGCTGCCACCTGTGCACAGGGTTCCGAAGATCTCCTGGAAGGACACGTCGAACGCCAGCATCGAGAACTGCTGGGTGGCCGCGGGGGCGGTCAGACCGCCGGGCCCGGACTGCCACCTGATCAGGTCGCACAGGGTGCGGTCGTGGATCTGCACGCCCTTGGGGACGCCGGTGGAGCCGGAGGTGAACAGGGTGTACAGGGGGCGGGTGCCCTCGTGGGCCGGAGCGTCGGCCGTACGTCGGTCAGGTGTGTGCCCGTCGTACGACGCACTCGTGCTGTCACCCGTGCGTGGCGCCGGGTCCGCCGGTACCACGAGGTGGCGCTCCCCACCGTCCGGGAGCAGGGTGTCCAGCTTCGCGGAGCCGTCCCGCGTGGTCAGGACGCACAGCGGGTCGATCTGTTCCAGGACACGGCGCAGCACGTCGGCCGGGTAGGAGGGGTCGAGGGGGACGATGGTGACGTTGAGCCTTGCCAGCGCGAGCAGCGCCACCACGTGTTCGGTGGAGGGGTCCAGGTACAGGGCCGCCCGGCAGGAGCCGCCGTCGGCCGGGATCGGGTAGCGGTCGGCCAGTTCGGTGGCGAGGGCCGCGGCACGGGCGTCGAGGGCCGCGTAGCTCAGGGTGGCGCCGTCGGCCGTGACGAGGGCGGGGGCGTCCGGGGTGCGGGCGACCTGCCGGCGGAAGCCGTCGGCGATCGTGGTGAAGCCGGGTTCCGGGGCGGGTCCGCGCCCGTGCTCGGGAAGGGAGCGCCGGTACGGCACGACGAGTTCACGCGCGGTGGAGCGGCCACCGGCCGCGAGCGCGTCCACGCCCCGCCGCAGCAGCTCCGCCATCGCCTCGACGTCCTCGCCGGTGAAGCGGTCCTCGGCGTACTCCCACAGCAGGTCGAGTCCGTCCGCGTGCTCGACCACGGAGACCGTCAGCGGGCACTTGGCCTCCGGTGCCGCCCACCACAGGGGGCGCTGGGCACAGCCGGTCAGTCGCAGGGCTCCGAAGTCGGTGTTCTCCAGGACGAAGAGGAAGTCGAACGGTGTGCTGTCGCCGACGGCCTCCCAGCCGGTCAGGACGTCGGTGAGCGCCACGTCCTGGCGTCCCAGTACCTGCCCCGTGCCGGTCCTGGTGCGGGCGAGGTGTGAGCGCAGGTCCTCGCCGGGCACGACGGTGAGGGGCAGCAGCACGGTGTTCGCCATCATGCCCGCGCTGTTCTCGAACTCGCGGACCGGGCGGCCCGCGACCGGGGCGGCGATGCGTGGGCGGACCAGGCCGGTCACGCCGTACAGGCTCCAGGAGAACACGGTCAGCAGGACCTGGAACCGGGTCATCCCGAACTCGGCGCACAACTGGTCCACTTGGGCCCGGCGAACGACGTCGAGCGACGTGTGCAGCAGGCGTGCCCGCGGCGCCGGACCGGCGTCCCGCACGGGCAGCGGCTCCTGCGGCTCCGCCAAGTCCCGGTAGAAGGACAGGAGTTCGTCGCGCTGCGCCTGATAGGCGGTGCTCGCGAACCGGTCGCTCTGCCAGACGGCGAAGTCCAGTGGGGTCGGGACGGGTGCCTCGGACGGGCCGTTTCCGGCGTAGGCGGCGGACAGGTCGTGCAGCAGGATGCTCAACGACCAGCCGTCCACGGCGATGTGGTGCAGGTGCAGCAGGAGCGTGCCGCCGCTGTCACGTGGCAGCCAGCAGGCTCTGAGCATGCGGGGGACGGCGAGGTCGAAGGGCTCGGCGAAGAAGGTGTCGGCGAAGGCGTGTGCTTCTTCCTCGTCCCATGCCTGCCGAGGGCCCGGTTCGTGCCAGGGGTCGTACGGCTCGCCGACGGTCTGCTCCAGGCCGTCCGGGCCGGTGTGGAAGCCCGTGCGCAGCGCCGCGTGGCGGGCCACCAGGCTGCGCAGCGCTCGCCGGAGGGCAGTGGTGTCGACGGGGCCGTCCACGTGGAAGGCCTGGTTGACGGAGTAGGCCCGGGAGCCGGGGGCGCGGCGCTGTACCAGCCACAGCCGCTGCTGTTCGCTGGTGGCGGGCGCCGATCGGGCGCCGGCGACCACCGGTGCCGGCAGGGCGCTCTCCTCGCCGGGACGGTCCGTGGCGAGGGACCGGGCGACGGCGGCCAGGTCGCCGTGGAGGACGGCCGCCTGCGTCAGCTCGCGGCCCCATCGCTGTCGTACGGCGAAGCAGAACCGGAGCGCCTTCAGCGAGTCACCGCCGCTGGCGATCCACCGGTCGCCGAGCCCGAGGCCGGTGGTGCCGAGTATCTCCTCGGCCAGTGCGACGACTTGGCGCTCCGTCTCCGTCGCGGCCGGCCCGGCGGAGCCGGAGGCGGCGGGGCGCCAGGGCCGGCCGGTCCGGCGCTCCAGGGCGGCCTGGTCGATCTTGCCGTTGGCGTTGAGCGGCAGCTCGGCCACGAGATGGATCTGGTGGGGGCGCATGTAGGCGGGCAGGTGGGTCGCCAGGTGGGCGTCGAACTCCTCGTAGGACAACTCCTGTTGGAGGACGACGAACGCCAGCAGTTCGTTGGGTCCCTGCTGGCCGGCGCGGCGCGTGCACACGTAGGCCCGGCGGACCGCCGGATGGGCGAGCACGCGGCGTTCCACCTCGCCGGGCTCGATCCTGAAGCCACGGACCTTGACCTGGCGGTCGGTTCGTCCGACGTACTCCACCAGGCCCTCGGGGTCGGACCGTACGAGGTCACCGGTGCGGTAGTGGCGCTCCTCGCCTCCGTCGAGCCACGGAAGTCGCACGAAACGCCGCTCGGTCTCCTCGGGGAGGCCGCGGTACCCGACGGCGAGTCCGGCTCCGCTCAACAGGAGTTCGCCGACCTCGCCGGGCGCGGCGATGCGCTCCTGGCCCGGTACGACCAGGGCCGCACCGGTCTGCGGCAGGGGTCGGCCGATCGGCACCACGTCTCCGTCGAAGTCCCGCGGGATCGGATGGAACAGGGCGAAGGTAGTGGACTCGGTCGGCCCGTAGGCGTTGAACAGGCGGGTGCCGCTGTCGGCGTTCTCCCGGTACCAGCGGCGGATCACCCGGGCGTTGAGCTGCTCACCGCCCACGAGAACCTCACCTGCCGATGCGAAGCAGTCCGGCACAGCCGTGACCGTCGCGTCGAACAGTGCCGCGGTGACGAAGAGGGTGTCCACGCGGCCGTCCCGCAGTGCCGCGGCGAGCCGCTCGGGAGTCTGCACGTCCCCGTCGCTCAGGACCACGCAGCAGCCACCGGTCAGCAGCGGCACCCAGACCTCGAAACTCAGCGCGTCGAAGGCCGGGTTGGCCAGGCAGGCATAGCGCAGACCGGGCTCGACGCGGAGGTAGCCGGGCTGTGCCAGTCGCCGGACTCCGGCGTCGGGGACCTCAACCCCCTTGGGCTGTCCGGTCGTTCCGGAGGTGTAGAACAGGAAGGACACCGTGCCGGGGGCGGACGGCGCAGACACGGCGGCAGCGGTGTCCGGAAGACCGGGCAGCAGGGCGTCGGCGGCGAGTGCCGGCACGTCCTGCGGGAGGCCGGTGACGCTCCCGGCCGTCTCGTGCACCACGGCGACCGCGGCGGAGTCCCGGAGGATGAAGTGACGGCGTTCGGCGGGGCTCTGGGTGTCGAGGGGCACGACCTGCGCCCCCAGTCGCAGAATGCCCAGCATCACGCAGACCAGCCGCCACGACCGCGGCAGTGCCACCGCCACGGCCTGTCCCGCGGTGACGCCCTGACGCCCCAGCTCCTGGGCGACGGCGGCGGCTGCCGCGTTCAACGTCGCGTAGTCGAGGCTGACTTCACCGTCGACGACCGCCTCGGCGTGTGGTGTGCGCAGGGCTCGGCGGTGGATCTCCAGGGCTGTCCCGGCCGGGAGGTTCAGGTCGTCGGCCACGTCGGTGGGGGATGTTTCGACGCGCGGTTTCATCGTGCCTCCGTCGTGCCTGAAGGAGTTGTGCGCTCCGTCCCGCCCTGGCCTGGGACGGAGGTCAGCCGGTGCAGTTCGGCGGTGAGGACGGCGGCGACGCGGGGCAGTTCGGCGCTCTCCAGCATGTCCCAGTGACCGCACGCGACGGGCTCGACGACGAACTCGCCGCTGACGCGACGCCGCCAGAACGCGCGTAGACGTGCGGCGGCGCCCTCGACGTCCGTGTCCGTGTCCTCCACGGCCGTCGCCTGCATCAGCACGACACGGGCGGGCGATGCGGGTACGGCGTAGTCGCGTGCCGTCTCGCGGTGGTGGTTGTAGACGTGCAGGTACCGGGCCACCTGGCCGTCGTCGATACCCGGGTACATGCCGTTGAAGCGCACCAGTTTCTCCCGGAACTCCTTCATGCCGACCGGCTCGACCGCGGCGCGCTGCTCGTCGTCCTGGGCACCGTGGCTGTCGAGGAGGACCACGCTGACCTTCTCGTGTCCGGCCGCCACCAGGCGGCGGCCCATCTCGTACGCGATCAGACCGCCGTAGGAGAGGCCGCACAGCACCAGTGCCTCGTCGGCGCGCGGGGCCACCAGCCGCAGGTACTCCTCGGCCATCGCCCCGACGCCGGGCAGGGTGGCCTCGCCGGGGTTGATGCCGGGCGCCTGGAGCCCCACCACGCCTATGTCGTCGGCCAGTTCGGCGGAGAGCGGCAGGTAGCAGAACGCGGTGCCGCCGGCGGGGTGCACACACACCACGCGCTGCCGGCCGCCGCCCGCACGGAATTCGACCAGGCTGCTGCGTTCCGCGGACCGCGCGGTATCGCCCCCGTGGCCGCGCACCCGCTCCGCGAGCGCCTCGATGGTGGGGTGCAGCATGACGTCCCGGACGGGCAGGGCGACGCCGAGTTCCTCCTGGACGGCGGAGGCCATCTTGATCGCCGATATCGAAGTGCCGCCCAGCGCGAAGAAGTTGTCCCCGATTCCGATGTCCGGGTGCAGCAGCACCCCGCGCCAGACCCGGTACAGCGCCATCTCCACATGGTCGCGGGGCGCGGCCGTGTTGACCTGCCCCGGGCGGGCTCCCGCCACGGCGCGCAGCACCTCGGTCCGGTCCACCTTGCCGCTGTGGTTCAACGGCAGTCGTGGGAACTCGGCCACCACGGAGGGGATCATGTAGTCCGGCAGCCGGTTTTTGAGGGCCGCCCGCCACTCGTACGGCATCCGCGTGGTCTCGGCGTCGCATCCCACACCGGCGACCAGGTGGGGGCCGCCGGGTGCGTCGCGATCGGCCAGGACCACGGCCTCCCGCACCCCGGGGACGGCCAGGAGCGCCGCCTCGACCTCGCCGGGTTCGATACGGAAGCCGCGCAGTTTGAGCTGGTCGTCGCGGCGGCCGACGTACTCGGCGTTGCCGTCCGGGAGCCAGCGCGCCAGGTCGCCGGTGCGGTAGAGGCGTTCGCCGGGGACGAACGGGTCGGGCACGAAGAGTTCGTCGGTGAGGTCGGGGCGGTTCAGATAGCCACGGGCCAGGCTCGCTCCGCCGAGGTAGACCTCTCCGGGTACTCCCACGGGTACCGGGCGCATCCGGGCGTCGAGCAGATACAGGCGTGTGCCGCGCAGCGGCCGCCCGATGGGACACGACCGGTCGTACGGCTGGGGGTCGGTGTAGGCGGTGGAGTAGAGCGTGGCCTCCGTCGGGCCGTATCCGAAGCAGATGCGCAGGCCGGGCAGCAGCTCGCGCATGCGGTGCAGGGTGCTCTCCGGCAGGGATTCCACTCCGGTGAGGAGCTGACGCAGGCTCGATCCGGCCAGGCGGGTGACCGGGTCCTCGCCGATCCACAGGACGTAGGACGGGGGCAGGAACGCCTGGGTGACCTTGCGTTCGCGCATCCAGTCCAGCAACGCCCTTGGATCTCCCCGGAGTTCGTCGGGAACCAGGTGGAGCACGGCGCCGGTGGTCAACGGGACGAGGAGTTCGTGCACCGACGCGTCGAAGCCGATACTCGACCACGCCGACGACGCCTCACCGGGGGTGTCCCCCATGAGTTCGCGCCAGTGGTCGAGGAGGTTGACGACGCTGCCGTGTGTCACCGCCACGCCTTTGGGGCGGCCGGTCGAGCCCGAGGTGTAGATGACGTAGGCGAGCCGGGTCCGGTCCGTGTCGATGGCAGGGGCCTCGTCGTGCGTCCCCGCTGCCTCCACCTCCGCCAGGAGTTCCCACAGCTGTCCGGCGTCGTCCGCGGTGTCCCTCTGGTCGGTCAGCACGAGGACCGGTGCGGCGTCGCTCACCATGGCGGTGAGCCGCTCCGGGGGCTGGCCGGGGTCGAGGGGCAGGTAGGCAGCTCCGGACTTGAGGATCCCGAGTACGCCGACGACGAGTTCGGCCGTGCGTCCGGTGTGCAGGCCCACCACACGATCGGGACCGGCGCCGCGGGCGATCAGCGCGTGGGCGAGACGGTTGGCCCGGCGGTCGAGTGTCGCGTAGTCCAGTTCCTCGTCATCGGCCACCACCGCGCACTGCCCGGGTTGTTCGCGGACCTGTGCGGCGAAGCGTTCCAGCACGCCCGGTGATGCCGGGTCGGCCACGGCGGGCCCGGTACTGAAGGTGGCGAGGAGTGTCCGCTGCTCCTCCTCGTCGAGCAGCGTCAGGTCGGCGATCTCGGCGTCGGGCCGCTCGGTCATCAGACGCAGTACGCGGAGGAACTGGTGTATGTACCGTTCGATCGTCGTCCGGTCGAAGAGCGCCACCGCGTAGTCGATCTCGCCGGTGAGGTGCCGGCCCTCGTCGGCCAGGGCCAGGACCATGTCGAACTTGGCGGGTACGTGGGCGGCGTCCTCCCGCAACTCAACGTCCAGACCGGGGAGTTCGAGTTCCTTCCGCATGGAGGGGACCCAGGCGAACATGGTCTGGAACAGGGCCGTGTAGGCGGGGCTCCGCGGTGGGTTGACCAGTTCGACGACGCGCTCGAAGGGGAGGTCGACGTGTTTGAGGGCGCCACGGATCCGCTCGTTCACCCGCTTCAGGGCGTCGGTGAGGCGGGGGGAGCCGGAGAGGTCCGCGCGCAGGGCGAGCGTGTTGACGAAGAAGCCGATCAGGCCCTCGACGTCCCCGCGTCGGCGGTTCGAGGTGGGGGCGCCGACCACGATGTCGTCCTGTCCGGAGAGCAGGGACAGCAGCACGGACCAGCCGGTGAGGACGGTCGCGTAGAGGGAGACATCGTTGTCCGAGGCCAGTGCGCGCAGGGCCCGCGTCAGGTCCTCGTCGACGGTCACGGCCAACCGGTCGCCACGGAAGTCCTGTTCGGGAGGGCGCGGCCGGTCGGTGGGCAGGGAGATCACGGCCGGGGTGCCGGCCAGTGCGGTGGCCCAGTAGCCGGCGTGCGGGGCGGGCTCGTCTCCCGACATCCACTCCCACTGCCAGCGCGTGTAGTCGCTGTACTGCCAGGTCAGTTCGGGCAGCGGGACGTCCTGCCCCTGCTGGAGCGCGGCGTAGACCAGGCCCAGCTCTCGCAGCAGCAGGGAGCGGGACCAGCCGTCGAAGACGATGTGATGCGCCACCAGGACCAGTACGTGATGGCCGGGTCGGAGGGCGATCAGGCAGCCGCGCGCCATGGGCTCCTCGCCCAGCCGGAACGGGGTGCCCTCCACCTCCGACCGTATGCGCGCGAACCGTTCGGCCCGGTCCGGCAGTCCCGTCAGATCCTCGTAGGTCACCGGGAACCCCGTGTCCGGCGGATCGACGACCTGAACCGCCGAACCCGCGGAGGGGACCAGCCGGGTGCGCAGGGCCTCGTGCCGGGCCGCGACCTGGTGCAGCGCCTTGATGAGCAGATCCCGGTCCAGCGGTCCCCGGATATCGAAGGGCATCGGCTCGTTGTAGGCGGCACTGGCGTCTCCGTCCATGCGTGCCATGACCCACAGACGTTCCTGCGCCAGTGACAAAGGCGCCGATTTTATCTCTTCGTCGGAATGATTACTGACTGCGATTCGGGGCAAAGACACGGATTACCCTTCACGAGAAGAGAACGCGGCGGAACACGGTTCCGGCGTTCCCCGAGCATCAGACTGACGTCCGGATCGTGCGGATTGCAAGCGAAATGGGATCTGAAACCAATAGCTACGGGTTTAGGCGTTTCAGCAGGGGCCTCGACTGAGGCGATCGGCCATCCGGCCTGGTCAATGCCCTCTTCGCGCTGCTGTGTGAACAGTTCGAAGGGCGGGCCCGTCCCGGATCTGGAAGTGGACTGTCACGACCTCGGCGGCGCTTCGCGCACACCTCTGAGAATTGCCACCTGTCTACCAAAACCCCACAAAGGTGCGTGAGGTGTACGCGGAGCAGCGGTTGTCGACGTTGTTTGTTCAGCCGCCCGTGCGGTGGCTCATTTCCGTCGATGCTAAATGCGCTTTGATTGAGTGGTCAACGGTGACCAACGCCACACGCATTCGGCGATGCAATACCGTTTGCGCTCGGCATCCGACATTGAGGAGTTTGTCTGAAAATAGCGGGCCACGCGAGGCCGGTGGTTCACTCCGGGCGCGTCTCGCCCTCCTCGTCAGGGGCGGTGTACCCCGGGACGGAAGGCCATCGCAGGGTCATGACCACGGAGTCGTCCTCGGCGCACCAGGAGTGATCCACCCCCTGGCCCCACACGACGTAGTCGCCCTGTCGCTCCAGCAGCACGCTGCGGCCGGGGAACTCCATACGGAAACGTCCCGAGACGAGAACCAGCAGTGCCGTCCGCACCTCGCCCTTGACCCACTGCACCCGTTGCTCACCGCGCGGGTGGACACCCCATTTGACCTCGACGGCGTCACTGTGGCGGGGATCGCCCGGCTCCTTGAAGTGCCCGAGCAGCCACCCCCGGTTCGCTGCCGCGTCCTCGTCCGCACTGCCTACGTACACGCCGTCATCCATGAAGCCGAACGCTAGCAACCGACAGCGCGGTGTCAGCCACAACGATCAACCGCGGGACCGCGGTCCGCGTGCCGAGGCCCAGGACGGGTGCCCCCCTGCCAGGGGTGCACCCGTCCGGATCGGTCCTACGGGCGGGCGTCGTTCACAGGGACTCGGCGGTCAACCGGCGAGCGGCCACCTCCGCCCCATCGGTGCGCAGCCGGCTTCCCAGGGACCTCGCACGCGCCCGGGTGTCGGGTGACAGAGCGGTCCTGAGCGCGCTGCCCAGGGTCTCGACGGTGGTGGTCGGAGCGTCGATGGCCGCGCCGAGGCCCAGTGCCGCCACCCGGCCGGCCCAGTACGGGTTGTCCGACAGCTGAAGAGGTATCACCACCTGCGGTGTGCCCGCCCGGGCAGCTGTCAGCGTCGTACCCGCGCCACCGTGGTGGACCACAGCGGCCACCTCGCGGAACAGGTTCTGGTGGTTGACCTCGCCGATGGCGAGGCAGTCGTCCCCGTCGTCGACGAGCTCCAGGTCCGCCCAGCCACGGGACACGAGCACGCGGTGCCCCTGTGCGCGGACCGCCTCGACGGCCATGGAGCCGACGCCTTCGGCCGGGGACATGCTGCCGAAGCCCACATAGACCGGCGGACTGCCCGCGTCCAGGAACTCCGCCAGGTCCGCCGGGAGGGGGCGTTCGTCCGCGAGGGTCCACGCGCCTGTCTGCACGACGTCGAGGCCGGGGGTCTCCGGCCACGCCCCCAGGACCGGGTCCGCCGCCAACCAGGGACGGTCGGTGAGGACGTGATCACGCACGTTGCTCACCGGCGGCAGACCGAGCGCCGCCCGGTGCCTGTTGAGTGCCTCGCCGAACTGCACGTCGACGTTCCGGGCATCGAGCTCCCACAGGGTCCGGTTGTCGGCGGCCTCGGGCTCCGGCCAGCCCGGCCGCGGCGGTGGCGCGTGGTGCGGCGACGGCAGGTGGACCGCCGCGTAACTCACGTACAGGTAGGAGACGCCCGCGGCCTCGGCCACGGACCGCGCGGCGATCTGCCCCAGACCTGCCGCCACCACCACGTCACATCCGTCGAACGCCGCCGGGAAGGTGGCGAACTGTGTCTCGACCAAATCGTTCCGGTAGCGGGCCAGGTCGGCCGCCGAGGGCAGGGTCTTCCCGCGCATCAACTCCCTGACAGGCAGCCCGACCGGCACCGACTGCACTCCGATGCCTTCGAGGCGCTTGGTGAACTCCTCGTCCGGCGGGGCACACATCCGCACTGCCGCGCCGAGCGCCCGTAGCCGCACCGCGAGTGCCACCAGCGGTTCGACGTCGCCACGTGTCCCGTATGTAGACAACAGCACCCGCATACAGCGTCCTCTTTCGTCGGGTCTTCCACGCTTTCCTGTCGTTTCCACCCGGGCTCGGGGTAGTGGCCGGCGGCGGCGACAGGACGGTCGTCAGGGATGATCGGCAGCAGTGTAGGTCGCATCTCGGCCAGGGAAGGCGATGATCGCCTCGCACCATCGTGCTCGGTCGTTGTCGGTCAACTCGGCTGTTTCATGGCGTATTCGCGCCTACGGGAGGTACCGGGAACAGCCGTACCGGTGGCGGCCGCGCGCGTCGGCTTGCCTGGTGCCGGGAGGTTCGGCGGGGGTCGGAGCTGGGCAGTCTGTGCTCGGCGAGGTGTGCAAGATCCCCCATCTCCCACACAACTGGAGTGCTGCGATGCAGAGTTCGTCCACGCCCGTACCTGATGTTTCGGTCATCCTGCCCTGTGCCGGGTACGGAACACGTTTCGGAGCGCCCTATCCGAAGGAGCTGCACTGTCTTGCTCCCGGGGTCACCGTGCTGGACCGCAGTCTCGAAACCGTCGTCGAACTCGCCAAGAGCGGACTCACTGTGCGCCTGGTCGTCGTCTTCGGGACACACAAACTGGAGACGGTGGGTTATCTCGCTCGCTATGCCGACATCTTCCAGATGGTCTTCGTCTACCAGAACGAGTCGTTCGGATCAGGCCTCGACGGGGCGATCCGGTCCGCCCTGCCGATGACACAGGGGCCGGTGGCTCTCGTCCTGCCCGACATCGTTGTCTCGGGGGCGGACACCCCGGGCAAGCTCCTTGACGCCCTGCGGCAGGTGGAGGTGGCGGGCTGGAGTGTGGTGGCCGCGGAGGAACGGGATCACGACACGCTGCGGCAGATGGGCGCGTTGGCCGTGGCCGAGGCGGGCGGCGTCCTGACCGTGGGGGCGGCCACCGACAAGCCGACGGATCCTTCGGGGTTCAACGCGTTCTGGGGCATGGTGGCCGTCACCGAGAGCGAGGCACACAGGCTGCCCGACGTCGTGGCCGTGGGAACGACCAACCCGTTGGCCGGCGCGGTCGCTCTCATGGTGGAGGGCATCGTCAACTTCAACACCCCCGCGGGCTGACCGCCCGCGCACCGGCGAGTCCGTACGCGCTCCGCCGTGCCGGACGACGGGCGGCGGGAACGAGCCGGCGCCGGGACGGGGGCTCTGCGTCCTCGGCCAGGTGCCGAACCGCTGCGGAGTCACCCGGCGGACGACTCAGTACGAACATGCCGCCTGCCGCCCCCGCCAGGTCCGCCCCGAGGGCGGCCGCCGGCGTCCGGGCCCCGGGCCTGCCCTCGGGGACCCGATGACGGCGGCCCGTTGCGTACCCTTGCGGCATGCGCATGCGCCCCACTCTGAGCTGGGTCCCGCCCGAGGACCTGCCGCCGGGCACCACGGATCTGGAACCGGTCGCCGACGCGCTGAGCGTCGGCGGGGTGCTGGTTCTCAGCGGGGCCGGCCTGTCCACGGAGTCGGGCATCCCCGACTACCGGGGCAAGGGCGGCAGCCTGACCCGGCACACCCCGATGACCTACCCGGACTTCACCGCCAGCGCCCAGGCCCGGCGCCGCTACTGGGCGCGCAGCCACCTCGGCCTGCGCACCTTCGGGCGCGCCCGCCCCAACGCCGGACACCGCGCCGTGGCCGCGTTCGGACGACACGGCGCGCTCTCGGGCGTGATCACCCAGAACGTCGACGGCCTGCACCAAGCCGCCGGCAGCGAACACGTCGTGGAACTCCACGGAAGTCTCGACCGGGTCGTCTGCCTGTCCTGCGGCGCCTACAGCCCACGCGGCGAACTGGCCCGACGGCTCGAGGAGGCCAACCCGGGCTTCGCGCCGGTGGCCGCCGCCATCAACCCCGACGGTGACGCCGACCTCACCGACGACCAGGTCGGGGACTTTCGCGTGGTGCCCTGCGCCCAGTGCGGCGGCGTACTCAAACCGGACGTGGTGTTCTTCGGTGAAGCCGTGCCCCCGGCGCGAGTGGAGCACTGTCGCGAGCTGGTCCGCGAGGCGGCCTCGCTGCTGGTTCTGGGGTCGTCGCTGACGGTCATGTCGGGGCTCCGGTTCGTCCGCCAGGCAGCCGGGGCGGGAAAGCCCGTACTGATCGTGAACCAGGACCCCACCCGGGGCGACCCGCACGCCCTCACCCGGGTGGCGCTTCCCCTGGGCCCCGCGCTCACCGCCGTCGCCGGTCAACTGGGCATCCCCGTCGGGGACCGTACGTAACGATCGGTCGGCCGCTGCCGGGCAGGGGGTGTGCCGGGCGGCGGCGTTCCCCGACGATGGAAACGGACGGCGCCGCCCCGGCGCCCCACCACGAGGAGACGGACACCGTGCTGAGCCTGGACCTGCATCCCCTCTTCCGCAACAACCGGGACATCGATCTGGCGCTCCGTCAGTTCCTGCTCCGCGCACACCACTTGGGAGAGCCCGTCGCCGAGATCATCCCCGGGAAGGGAACGGGCCAGCTCCGCGGCAGGGTGCTGGCCTACCTCGGTCAGAAGCACATCCGGAAGCTCTACGACCGGGTCGAGGTCCGCGACAGCAACACCGGCCGGGTGCTCGTCCACTTCACGCCGAAGTGACGTGAGGACCCACGGGACACGCGGCGCGCCAGGGAGATCGGAATGAATCCGAGCGCGCATTGTTGAAAGCGGTATGAAAAAGGTCGGATTCCTGTCCTTCGGACACTGGACGCCATCACCGCACTCGCGGACGCGTTCCGCGTCGGACTCGCTGCTCCAGGCGATCGAGCTCGCGGTGGCCGCGGAGGAGCTCGGAGCGGACGGTGCCTACTTCCGGGTGCACCACTTCGCCCGGCAGCACGCCTCACCGTTCCCGCTGCTCGCCGCCATCGGCGCGCGCACCAGCCGGATCGAGATCGGCACCGGCGTGATCGACATGCGCTACGAGAACCCGCTGTACATGGCCGAGGACGCGGGCGCGGCCGACCTGATCTCCGGCGGCCGCCTCCAGCTCGGCCTCAGCCGGGGCTCACCGGAGCAAGTCATCGACGGCTGGCGGCACTTCGGCCACCGCCCTCCGGAGGGCGGCACCGACGCGGACATGGCCCGCGCGCACACCGAGGAGCTGCTCGGGGTGCTCAAGGGCGAGGGGTTCGCGGAGCCCGATCCCAGTCCGATGTTCGCCAACCCGCCGGGGCTGCTGCGGATCGAGCCGCACTCCGAGGGGCTGCGGGACCGGATCTGGTGGGGCTCCGGCTCGGACGCCACCGCGGTGTGGGCGGCCCGGACGGGGATGAACCTGCAGAGCTCGACGCTCAAGGACGACGAGAGCGGTGAGCCGCTCCACGTCCAGCAGCGCAAGCAGATCGAGGTGTACCGCGAGGCCTGGCGCGCCCAGGGCCACACCCGCCGGCCGCGGGTATCGGTCAGCCGCAGCATCTTCCCGCTCGTGGACGACACGGACCGCGCCTACTTCGGGCGGGACCGCGACTCGCGGGACCGGGTCGGCTACATCGATGCCGGCACGCGCAGCATCTTCGGCCGGTCGTACGCCGCCGAGCCCGATGTGCTCGTCAAGCAGCTCGCCGAAGACGAGGCCATCGCCGCCGCCGACACCCTGCTGCTGACCGTGCCCAACCAGCTCGGGGTCGACTACAACGCGCGGGTACTCGAAAACATCCTGACCCTCGTCGCCCCGGAGCTCGGCTGGCGCTGACCCTCCCCAACGAGCCGCGCCGTATGGGCCGTTGAGACCGTCGACCACGTGAGCCGCGGACGCGAGGAGAGTGCTGAACCGACGGTGAAGGGGTGCCGTCGGTGAGGGTGGTGGACGGGGCCGGCCCGTCGCCCCGCGTGTCCCGTGAGGGGGCACGGGTGGGCCAGACTGGGCCCGCGAGTCGGCGTGGTACGGCTGAGCTGTGGTCCTGGGGGGACGATGGGGAATCTGACGGGCAAGGTCGCGCTGGTCACCGGCGGGGGGCGGGGAATCGGCCGGGCGATAGCCCAACGCCTCGCCGCCGACGGGGCGTTGGTCGCCGTGCACTACGGGCACCGGGAGGGCGCCGCGCGCGAGACCGTGGGGCTCATCACCGACAGCGGCGGGCGCGCCTTCGCCCTGTCCGCCGTATTGGGGCAGCCCGGTGACGCGTCGGCGCTGTACGAGCGGCTGGACGCGTGCCTGCGGGAGCGGGGTGAGCCTTCGGAGCTGGACATCCTGGTCAACAACGCGGGATTCAACATCCCCGGCGGGATCGCGGCCGTACAGCCGCAGGACTTCGACCGGCTCATGGCGGTGCATGCCAAGGCGCCGCTGTTCCTCATCCAGCAGGCGCTGGAGCGGTTGCGTGACGCGGGCCGCATCATCAACATCAGCTCGGCGGCCACGCGGGTCGCTTTCCCCGAGTCGGTCGCCTACTCGATGGCGAAGGCCGCGCTCGAAGCCCTCACCAGGGCACTCGCCCGGGAACTGGGGCCCCGGCACATCACGGTGAACGCCGTGACGCCCGGGTTCGTGAAGACGGAGATGAACAAGAAGCGCTGGTGCGCACCCGAGGACGAGGCCGCTCATGCGGCGTACTCGGTGTTCGGGAGGATGGGGTGGCCCCAGGATGTGGCGGACATCGTCGCCTTCCTCGCCTCGGACGACTCGCGCTGGGTGACAGGCCAGTGCGTCGACGCCTCCGGGGGCTCGTTCCTGTGACCGGGGGGAGGGCGGCGCCTGGCCGGCCGGTGCCGCACCCCCCGCTCGTGGTGGCGGCGCACGCCATGGTGGTACGGGCGGACCCGGCTCCGGGCCGGTGCCGGACCTCAGCCGGGCCGGTGCCGGGCCTGCGCTGTGACCGGGTCAGACGCCGGTGGTGTGCAGCCGGTCGTCCTGGAGCGTCGCTTCGTGCGTCGAGGTGATGAGGTCGGCGAGAACGCTCGGCTGCGAGAGGAACGGCGAGTGGGAACTGTCGAGTTCGACGACTGCCGTCGGCCTGGCCGAGACGGCGTCGATCTCGCCGACGATGAGACGCTGGAGTGCGGGCCGTACGGCGTTGTCCCTGGTGCAGATGACGTAGCTGTGCGGGACCGACCCATAGCGTTCGGCAGTGACCGTGAATGACTCACCCGCGATACCGGCGGGCGCGTCCGCGGTCAGCAGCGAGATCGCCGCCTCGGCGGTCGCTTCGTCCACGTCGTCGTTGTAGAAGGTGCTGCGGATGGCCGCACGCCGCAGGCTGTCACCCGTGTCGTAGCGCAGCGCGCCGACCGAGGCGGGGTCCGCGGCAAGGTTGCTCGCCACCTGCTCCCCCGCGCTCTCCGGCAGGAAGGTGTACTGCCCGGCCGGCATGCCGTTGACCGGGGCGAAGGCGGAGACGTACATGAGTCCGGCGAACAGTTCCGGTGCCAGTTCGGCGGCGGCGGTGGCCACCACGCCGCCCATACTGTGCGCTACGACGAGACACGGCCGGCCGTTGCCGATGCGCCGTACCTGCTCGACCAGGCTCGCGGCGGCCGAGGACGCCGTGACCCCGGCCACCGGCGAGGGCTCCACGGCGAACTCCGCGGAGACGAACGGGCGCCCCCAACGAGAGCCCGGCGAGCGGCTCTTGAGCCCGTGGCCGTCCAAGTCCACGGCGACCGCGGCAACGCCACGCGCGGCGAGTTGCTCGGTGACCGGACTCCAGCACCAACTTCCGTGCCAGAAGCCGTGGACGAGGACGACGGGTGTCGCGGAGTTCATGCTTACTTCCTGATTCATCGAGGTGCGTTCATCGAGGTACGGAGCCGGGCGGCGCCCGGGTCGAACGGGTCGCGCCCGTCTCGCGACAGCACGCTATGCGCACCTCGGGGTTGGCGAAACGGCTCAGCCACGTAGTGATGACCGGTGGATAAACCGGGCGGCGCCCGCGGCAGGACGGTCGGCTTTCACGGCGCGCGGGTCCCAGTGCGACGATGCACTCCATGGAGCAACCTCTCGGCACGGCCCAGGCTCGGACCGCCGGTGCGGACCCGGAGTGGAGGCCCGCGCCGGGCACGCAGACGACGGACCGGATCCAGTTCGGCGACTTCCTCCGGCGACGCCGAGAGGCCCTGCGCCCGGAAGACATGGGAGTGGATCCCGGCACTCGACGTCGTACTCCCGGGCTGCGCCGCGACGAGGTGGCGGCGCTGGCCCACATGTCCACGGCCTACTACGAGAGCCTTGAGCAGGCGCGTGGCCCTCAGCCGTCGGCCTCCATGCTCGCGGGACTCGCGACGGCCCTACGGCTGACACCCGACGAGCGAAGTCACCTGTACCTGCTCGCGGGACAGGCACCTCCGGCGTCGGCCGAACCGCCGGACTACATCGATCCGGGACTGTCGTACACGCTGGACGCGATAGCGGCCACGACACCGGCCTTCATCTCCGACGACCTCTCCAACGTCGTCGCTCAGAACCCTTTGAACGTCGCGCTGTTCGGCTCGTTCGTCGATCGGCCCGGCCACGAACGGAACCTGACCTGGCACTGGTTCACCTCCGCGCACTGGCGTTCCGTGCTCCGCTCGGCGTCGCCGCAGGAGGAGGAGGCGACCGGCCTGTCGTACGTGGCCGACCTCCGCGTCAACCTCGCCCAGCGCGGCCACGATCCCGCCGCCGCGACCCTCGTCTGCGACCTGCGCGACGCAAGTGCGGAGTTCGCCGGGATGTGGGAACAGCACCGGGTGTCGACGCTGCACTGCTCGACCAAGATCGTCGTCGACCCGCGGGTCGGGCGTCTCGATCTGGACTGCCTGATCCTCGCCAGCCCGCTGTCCCGGCAACGGCTGCTCATCCTGCAACCGGTGCCGGGGACGGAGTCGGCGGACCGGCTGGGCCGCCTTCAGCTGCTGATCGGCGACCGGTCCCCCGCCGTTCCCGGGGCCCGGCTCACTCGATGAACCCGGTGCCGGTGTCCACCTGCGAGAGGAACTCCCGTACGGCTTCTTCGAGTTCGGCCCGGTCGACCCGTACGGGAGGGTGGCTGCGGAACCCGAACCCGTACTGGGGGTCGGGGCCGGTCAGCCAGGTGAAGTGGTAGGTACCCGGGCTGTCCTGCGGCTGCCTGACCTCGAACTCCTCACCGTCGACCGATATCCGGAACGGCTCGTCCGTCGCCACCATGCCCTGCCTCCTTCTGCCGATGGAGCGGAGCGTACGCGGCCCGACCGCACACGTGCCACGAGGAAACCGAGCGTCGACTGCCGGCGGCGGCCAGGGGCCACTGTGCCGATCGGCACATCCGTCGGTCAGCGGACGGCGTCGTTCAGAGCCGGGCCCGCGGGGGCGTCGGCCCGGGGTCCGACGTTCTTACCGGCGATGCGGGCGTTCGCGTCGCGGACCTGGTGGGGCAGGGTGAAGGCGTCGGCCAGCCAGCCCAGCCCGCAGACACCCAGGGTGCACAGGCGCAGCAGCCCGCGGCCGGTCCTGCCGAGATAGAAGTGGTGCACGCCGCACAGGCCGAGGAAGAGCCACCAGAGGTACGCCACGGCCACCCACTTCGGGGCGCGCGGGGTGCTGTCCTGTCGTAGCGGAGGTTCGGGACGGGACGGCGGCTCCGCCACCGTTCGGCTCACGGTGGTTGCCACGCCCCGGTGGTCGGGAACCGCCGTCCGCACCGTTTCCTGCACAGTACGGCTGTGGCGGCGCTGATCCCCATCCCGGTGAGCGGGCCGATCCGCTGGACGAGCAGGCCGAGGAGCGCGGTGACGGCGGTGAGCCCGGCGAAGACCACCGCCCGCCCGGAGGTGTCCAGCGCGCGTACCGCCGCCTGCTCGGGTGCCAGACCGGTGCGCAGCCCGGTCCTGTAGCGGGTGCCGATGAACAGGGCGTAGTCGATGCCGACTCCCAGCCCGATGAGGGCCGCGACCGTCGGGGCGTCGGAGCCCAGCGCCAGCACGTGCGAGGTCAGCCCGACGGCGAGCAGGCCGGCGCCGAGCGCGGCGATCGCCACCAGCAGGGGCAGGAGCATGCCCGGCAGGGAGCCGAAGGCGACGAAGAGGATGAGGCCGGCGCCGATCAGCCCGATCGCCTCGGTGCTCTGCGTCTTGCCCTCGGCCGCCGAGCTGATGGCCTGGCCGCCGAGTTCCACCCGCAGATCGGCGGCGCGCGGCCTGGGCCGTGTCGATGACTCGGGTGACATCGGGGGCGGGTATCCGGTCGGCCCGCGCGTCGAACGTCACGGTCGCGTAGGCGGTCCTGCCGTCCTCGCTGATCCGGGACGCTCCCGCCGCCATCGCGGCACGGATGTTCGTCAGCGAGAAGACCGTCAGCAAGCACAGCTACAACATCTTCGCCAAACTCGGACTCGAACCGTCCGAGGACGACAACCGCCGTGTCCTCGCCGTACTCGCCTACCTGGAAGGCTGAGCCACCACCACCCGCCGCGCCCCGCAGCCAGGCGGCAACTGGCCTGCCACGACGGCCCCGTGGGTCCGCCAAGCGCTCCGGGCGTGGGCTCTCCGGCGCCGGTCCCTGTTCGGCAGTGGGGCGCTCACCGGGTGTTCGACCTACTCCGCCGGACAGGCCTTAACCTGCACGGGTGACCACCGACCTGACCCTGCTGCCACGTGTCGCCTATCGCGGGCGGGAGGTCACCGCGCCCCGGCTCCGAAGGCTTCTCGCCCTGCTCGCGGGCGACTTGCGCACCGGGTGCAGCGTCGAGCGGCTCGTGGCAGGGCTGTGGCAGCCCGACGAGTTGCCGGAGCGGCCGGGCAAGGCGGTACAGGTTCTCGTCTCCAGGGCGCGGGCACAGCTGGGCGCGGACGTCCTCGTCAGCACCCCGACCGGATACCGGCTGACCCTCACCGAGGACCAGGTCGACAGCTCCGCCCTGCTGGTGCACGCCGCCGTGAGTGCGGACCGGGCCAGGGCCGGGGACCACGCGGGCTCACTGGCCGCGGCCGAGGCCGGCCTCGCGCTGTGGCAGGGCACTGCCGACGGGGGCGCTGACAGCGACGACCCCGTAGCCGCTTTACGCGCCGAACGCGCGCCCGTGCAGGGCGCGTTGGTCCGCGCGCGGGCGCTCGCGCTCGCCCGCCTCGGGCGGCCCGCGGAGGCGGCCGGCCCGCTGGCGGTGGCCGCCGTGAAGCATCCGCGCGACGAGGAGGTACTCGCCGAGCTGCTGCGCGGCGAGGCGGCGACAGCGGGTCCGTCCGCCGCGCTGCTGCGGTTCGAGGCGTACCGCCGCGAGCTGCGCGACGAGCTGGGCACGGAACCGGGCGCTGAACTCAAGGCCGTACAAGCGGAGTTGCTGCGCGGGGAGCCGCCTGCGGTCAGGCACGGGGTGCCGCACGAGCCCAACCCGCTGCTCGGCCGGGCGGAGGACATCGCGGCGGTGGAGCGGCTGCTGCGTTCCTCCCGCGCCGTCACCGTCGTCGGTCCCGGCGGCCTCGGCAAGACCCGGCTCGCACAGGCCGTCAGCCGCCGGGCCGAGCAGCGCGTGGTCTACCTCGTACCGCTCGCCGGCGTCACGGCGGACGAGGACGTGGCCGTGGAGGTGGCCTCCGCGCTGGGCGCGGGCGAGGGACGGTCCGGCGCGATGAGCGGCCACGCCACCGCCGACCTGGTCTCCAACATCCTCGGCGTGCTCGGCTCCGGGCCCGCCCTGCTCGTCCTCGACAACTGCGAGCAGATCGTCCGGGGCGCCGCCGCCCTCGTACAGGCCCTGGTCGCGTCCTCGGCGGAGCTACGGATCCTCGCCACCAGCCGGGCCCCGCTGGGCCTCACCTCGGAGGCGGTGTACGCGCTGCCGGAACTCCAACTCGGCACCGTCGTCGAGCTGTTCACCCAGCGGGCCCGGGCCGCCCGGCCCGCCGTGGAGCTGCCGCCGGACGCGGTGGCCGAACTCTGCCGGCACCTCGACGGGCTGCCGCTCGCCGTGGAGTTGGCGGCGGCGCGGGTCCGCGCGCTTTCGGTGCCCGAGATAGCCCGCCGCCTCGGCGACCGGTTCGCGTTGCTGCGTGGCGGTGCGCGGGACGTACCGGAGCGCCACCGCACGCTGCACGCGGTCGTGGAGTGGAGCTGGAACCTGCTCGCGGCGGACGCCCGGGCGGCGCTGCGCACGCTGTCCGTCTTCCCCGGCGGCTTCTCGGGCGAGGCGGCGGAGCGGGTGCTGGGCGAGCACGCGCTGACGCTGCTGGAGCAACTGGCCGATCAGTCCCTGCTGACCGTCGTCGACACCCCGGCCGGCGTGCGGTTCCGCATGCTGGAGACCGTAAGGGAGTTCAGCGCGGCCCGGCGTGCCGAGGCGGGTGAGGAGGACCGGGCGACCGGCCAATTCATCGCCTGGGCACGGGAGTTCGGGGTCACACACCACGACTGGCTCTTCGGCTCGGAACCGCTGGCCGCCAGGGAGCGGGTCAAGGTCGAGCAGGACAACCTCGTGCTCGCCCTGCGACGCGCCCTCACCCGTTCGGACGGCCCCACCGTCGCCGCCCTGACTGCCGTCCTCGCCTCCCTGTGGTCCAACGACTCCGGTTTTCCCCGCCTCGCCGCCCTCGCCGCGGACACCGGCCCGCTCCTCTCGCACTATCGCCCCGAGCCCGAACACGTCGAAGTCGCCCGGGCTGCCGCGGTGTTGTGCACGACGGCTCTCTTCATGGGCCACGGGCCGGTCGCCGTACGGCAGTTGGTCACTCTGCGACGGCTGCCCACGGCTCCGCCGGACACACTGCTGCGCGCCGCCGCGACCGTGCTGAGCGCGGTCCCCGAAATGCTCCCTCCCGACTACGAGGTACTCAACAAGCTCTGCGGCAGCGACAGCGGCAACGGCAGGTCGTCGCTGGTCGCCGGCATCGCCGAGAGCGTCGCCACCTACGTGTGGGAGTACGAGCACGACATCGACCGCGCGCTCGCGTCGGCCCGCCGCAGCATCACCGCTCTGGCTCCGGCCGACAATCCGTCCACGCGGCTCATGGGGCACTCCCGGCTGAGCGAACTGTGCCTGCGGACAGGGCAGGGCGAGGAAGCCTACGGGCAGCTCATGGCGGTGCTCAAGGTGCTGCCGCGGCTCGGCGACGGTCACGACTACCTCTTCGTCCGGCGGCTCCTCGTCCTCGCCTGCCTCCAGCGCGGCGACCCCGACGAGGCCGAGTACTGGCTGCGGCAGGCGGAGAGCGACAACACCTCGCCCCAGGACACGTTCTACGGGCACGACCTCGGCGAGCGTGCCGAGATCGCGCTCGCCCGCGGGCTGACGGAGGTCGGACTCGGCCTGTGGCGAGGCGCGTTGGAGCGCATGCACGAGTCCGGTCCGCCGCATGGAGGCGACCCCTGGCTCGACCCGTTGGCCTTGCAGGTCGGGGCGGCGGCGGTGACGGCGCACGCACACGCCGGCCGGCTTGCGCCGGTCGCGCAGCCGGTCGACCGGCTGCGGCAGGCGCTGCGGACGCTGCTCTCCGGACCGGCCGGACCACCGATCGAACTCCCGTTGTTCGGGACGGTGTTGCACGCCCTCGGCATGGCGGGGCTCGCTTCGGACCACCCCGACGCGAACACGAACGCGGACACCGACTCCGGTGCGCATGCCGTACGGATGATCGCGCTGGCCGAACGGCTGCGGGTGCTGCGCGACTTCCAGCCGACGATGTCGGCGGACCGCGCCCGGACGGCGGCGCGGAACGCCGACGGGGCGGCGTACGCCGACGCGGTGTCGGAGTACGCCGCCCTGGAGCGGGACGAGCTGCGGGAGGCAGCCCGCGCTCTCATTTCGGGTCGCGGTTGAACTGGGCCATGGACCAGCGGTAGCCGAGCACGGTCAGGCCGACGCACCAGGCGACGGCGATCCACCAGTTGTCGCCGATCCCGGTGCCGAGCAGCAGACCGCGCAGGGTCTCGATGGCCGGCGTGAACGGCTGGTACTCGGCGATCGGCTGGAACCAGCCGGGCATCGTGTCGGCCGGGATGAAGGCGCTGGAGATGAGCGGGAGGAGGATCAGCGGCATGGCCATGTTGCCGGCCGCCTCGGGGTTCGGGCCGGCCATGCCCAGCCCGACCGCGATCCAGGTGAGGGCCAGCGAGAACAGGACGAGCAACCCGAACGCCGCCAGCCACTCCAGGGGCGTGGCACCCGTGGACCTGAAGCCGATGCCCACGGCGACGGCACCGACGAGGACGACACTGGCGATCGACTGCACCACACTGCCGACGACGTGCCCGATGATCACGGAACCGCGGTAGACCGCCATCGTACGGAAGCGGGCGATGAGGCCCTCGGCCATGTCCGTGGAGATCGACACCGCGGCCCCGATGACGGTGCTGCCGATGGTCATCATCAACAGGCCGGGGACGATGTAGGCGATGTACTCGGAACGGTCGGCGCCGCCGCCACCGATGCCCGCGCTCATCACATCGCCGAAGATGTAGACGAAGAGCAGCAACAGCATGATCGGCGTGAGCAGCAGGTTCAGGGTCATGGAAGGGTAGCGCCGTACGTGCAGCAGGTTGCGGCGCAGCATCGTGTGCGAGTGGCGTACGGCGAGGGAGAGGGAGCTCATCGGACGTTCTCCTTGGACTGGTCGGTGACGTCGGCAGGGCCGGTCAGGGCGAAGAACACGTCGTCGAGGTCGGGGGTGTGCACGGTCAGTTCGTCCGCTTCGACGCCGGCCGAGTCCAGCCGGTCGAGGACGGAACGCAGCTCGCGCTGGCTGCCGTCGCTGGGGATCTGGAGCGTCAACGCCTCGTCGTCGCGGGTGACTTCGCGCAACGCGACGGCGGCTGCCTCGTACGCCGACGGGTCGGTGAAGCGGAGTCGTACGTGGCCGTCCGGGACGAGTCGCTTCAACTCGTCGGCGCTGCCCTGGGCGACGATCCTGCCGTTGTCCAACACCGCGATGCGGTCGGCGAGTTCGTCGGCCTCCTCCAAGTACTGGGTGGTGAGGAAGACGGTGACGCCACCGGAGACCAACTCGCGGATGATCCCCCACATGTTGTGGCGGCTGCGCGGGTCGAGGCCGGTCGTCGGCTCGTCGAGGAAGATGATCCGCGGGTTGCCGACCAGCGTCATGGCGAGGTCGAGACGGCGCTTCATGCCGCCCGAGTAGGTGGCGACTGGCTTCTTCGCGGCCTCCACCAGGTCGAAGCGGTCCAGGAGTTCCGCGGTGGTACGGCGGCCCTCGGCGCGGGAGAGCAGGTGCAGGTCGGCCATGAGGAGCATGTTCTCCTCGCCGGTGATCAGGCCGTCTACGGCGGAGAACTGGCCGGTGACCCCGATCGCGGCGCGCACGGCCCGCGGGTCGGCGGCCAGGTCGTGACCGCCGACCCGCAGAACGCCGGCGTCGGCTGTGACGAGGGTGGAGAGGATCTTCACCACGGTGGTCTTGCCGGCTCCGTTCGGACCGAGCAGCGCGAACACGGATCCGGTCGGCACCGCCAGGTCGATGCCGTCGAGGACGGTCTTGTTCCCGTACGCCTTCCGCAGCCCCTCGGCCGTGATGGCGGGAGAGTGCGCTGTCGTTGTCGTCATGCCGCAGAGGTTGCGCCATGCCGCATTCAGCGCGGTTTCAGGACGCTTTCACCACCCTGAAACGGGCGGCGGCGAGCGATGCCAACTCCTCTGGCCGGGCGGCCGGAGGAGACGACCGGTCACCCCTCACCCCGACAGCTTCACCAGCCACGGATGGTCGGGACGCATGCGCTCCAGCCACTCCGCGAGGAGCACTCGGCGGGCCCGGCTCAGCAACGGCAGCACCCCCTCGAAATCCGCCTGGTCCTTGGGCCGCGGCGCCTTCGCTTTGAAGAGCAGCACCAACTCCGGTACCAGGTAGGGGATTCCGTGGGCGGACCGCTCGACAACCGCGTCGTAGGGCAGCCGCAGGCTCTCGTCCCGCCGGCAGATCCAGGTCCCGCCCTCGTGCGGCTCACGGAAGACATCGAAGAGGAACTGGCCGCTCGCCGGATCCCGGAGCCACGTCTGGTGGGTCGCCGTCAGCGCCTCGGTTCCCGCCGCCGCCCACACCCGTCCCGCTCCCACGGCATCGCAGGCGTACTCGGGGAATCGGTTCCGGATCTCGGTGAATCCCGCTGCGGGGACCGCGATCTCCAGGTCATCGTGCGGCCGCGACTGGGCACCGCGGAACAGGTCCAGCGCCCACCCCGCCGCGACACACCAGGGAGTCCGGACCCCGGCCAACCGCTCGGCGACCTGTCCCGGCCGCCAGGCGTCCGCCCACCGGGCGGTCAGTTCGTCCACGTCGAGCAAGACGCCACCAGGCGGCAGATAGTCAGCCATCGACACACCGTAGACGGTGTCTTCTATGGTCAGCCAGTTGGAGCCGCGGGGGCCTCAGTCGCTGTGGGCGAGCGGCTCGGGATGGGCGTCGAGCGCGTCGAGCACCTCGTCGCCGTTCGCCCTCGCCCACTCGGTCAGCACATGGATCGGGTCGATCAGCGTCGCCCCGAGCGAGGTGAGCTCGTACTCGACGCGGGGCGGCACCTCGGCGTAGGCGTGGCGGCGGATGAGTCCGTGCGCTTCGAGTCGGCGGAGCGTCTGGGTGAGCACCTTGCGGGAGATGCCGCCGATCAGCTCGATCAGTTCGCCATGGCGGACCGGTCCCCTGCTGAGGCCGTAGAGCACGACCACCGTCCACTTGTCGGCGATGAGTTCGACCGCCAGACGCGCCGGACAGTCGGCGAGGAAGGGATCACCGGGACCGAAACCGCTCATGGCGCCTAAGGTACCTGCTGGTTCCTGTCGAAAACATAGCCTGGGTTCTCCCCCCTTCGAAGCCAGGAGAGCCATGCGAGTCATCACCCAGCAGACGCTCGGCGGTCCCGAGGTGCTCACCATCGTGGACGCGCCCGAGCCCCGGCCCCTCCCGACCGACGTCCTCGTCCGCGTCAAGGCGATCGGGCTGAACCCGCTCGAAGCGCGCCTGCGCGCCGGTGAGTTCCCGCTGATCGGCCGGCCGCCGTTCATCCTCGGCTGGGACATCAGCGGCGTGGTCGAGGAGGCTCCGCAGACGCAGACGCAGACGCAGACGTCGCCGTTGAGGCCCGGCGACGAGGTGTTCGGGATGCCTCTGTTCCCACGGGCGGCGAACGCGTACGCCGAGGTCGTGTCGGCCCCGGCGCTGCACCTGGTCCGCAAGCCGGCGTCGCTCTCGCACGTCGAGGCGGCGGCCCTGCCGGTCGTCGGGCTGACGGCGTGGCAGGGCCTCGTCGACCTCGGCGGGGTGACCGAGGGCGACCGCGTCCTGGTCCACGGCAGCGGCGGCGGGGTCGGCCACGTCGCGGTCCAGATCGCGAAAGCGCTCGGCGCGCACGTGATCGCGACCGCCGGCGCGAGCAAGCGGAAGTTCGTCGAGGGGTTCGGCGCCGACGAGGTGATCGACTACACGGCGGTCGACTTCACCGAGGCGGTCCGCGACATCGACCTCGTGCTCGACACGGTCGGCGGCGACACCGTCGAGCGATCGCTCCAAGTGCTGCGCCCCGGAGGTCACTTGGTGACGGCGGTCGCCGAGGAGGATATGGAGCTCGTCGCCCGGTACGAGGCGGCCGGCATGCGCTTCAGCGGCATCGCGGTCGGCCCCGATCCGGTCGCCCTGCGAGGTCTCGTCGAACTCGTCGAGCAGGGCAGGCTCCGGGTCCACGTGCAGGAGACGTTCCCGTTCGACCGCGTCGCCGACGCGCACCGGCTGCTCGACGCCGGTCACCTCCAGGGCAAGCTCGTCCTCACCGTCTGATCCCGTCGTGGGTCCTCGCGAGGCTTCCGTTCGTCGATCCTGAGCTGAGCGACCCGGAAGCCTGCCGAAGCGTCCGCATAAACGGGCGCACCGGTACGCGATGGCTCTACGGCCGACAGGCGTCCGGAAGGGAGACGGGGCCGTGAGCCCCGCCGTCCACGACTTGGCGCGTACCGGTTCTCCTGACGCCTGTACCGCACACCTCGGACAGAGACCGCGCGGACACCGCGCGGACACCGCACGGACACACCGCACGGACACACCGCACGGACACACCGCACGGACACCGTGACCTGAATCGGGAATTGGGTGTACCCAATTCGCGGAGCCGTGGATAGAGTGTGTCCGGTCTCGGGAGGGCGCGCGGGTCGGCAGGGCCCGCTCCGGCTTCTGGGGTCACGACGCGACAAGGGAGTGCGGACGTGATGGAAGCCGTGGATGCCCGGCCGTCGGCTCACCGAGGGGCAGGAGCGCGAACACCGCGACCATGCGGCGCGTCGGCGCTCTTCGTCCCCCGTGCGGAGCCCACGGGCGCGCGCGTCGAGGGGGTGGGCCGTGAGTCCGTCCCGGCCCTCGACGCCTGCCCGCGTTTCGAGGCCGCGTCGTGAGCGGCCCCGACGAAGCCGCGTCGGCGGGCCTCCCGCTGGCCGGACGGCGGGCGGTGGTGTCGGGAGCGGCCAGTGGCATCGGCGCGGCGGCCGTGACGTCGTTCCTCGCGGCAGGGGCCGAGGTGGTCGGCCTCTTCCACACCACGCCACCTCCGGACGACCTCAAGGAACGGTGCGAGTGGGTGCCGTGCGACGCCCGCGACCGCGCCTCGGTGGACGCCGCGCTCGACCGGGCCGCGTCGGTTCTCGGCGGTGTCGACGTGCTGCTGCATGCGGCGGGTACCTGGCGGCCGAGCACGCCAGAGTCGCTCTCCGAGGACGAGCTGGACCTGGTCATCGACGCCAACCTCCGGTCGACGATCATCACCAACCAAGTGGCGTTCGCGCACATGCGTGACGGTGGCGGGCAGATCATCAACCTTGGATCCGCGGAGGGTGTCCGCGGGAATCCCATGGCGCCGCATTACGCGGTGGCGAAGGCCGGCGTCCACGCGTGGACCCGTTCCGTGGCCGCGGCGTGGGGAAGGTTCGGGGTGACCGTCAACGCCCTGGCGCCGGCGGTCAGCACGAGGGGCGCCGAACGCCTGTGGGAACACCTGGGCCAGGAGGGTGCCGCGATGGTCAAGGAGCGGTTGCGGACGACGATGCCGCTCCGGGGTGAGCTGGGCGATCCGCACACGGATCTCGGGCCGGTGATGGTGTTCCTGGCCAGCACGGGGGCGCGTTTCATGACGGGTCAACTGATCGCCGTCGACGGTGGGTTGAACATGCTGGGGGCCTGAGTGCGCCGCCTCTCGCCAAGGCGACCAGCGGTCGGAGAAGACGCGGATGACAGCCGACCCACTGGATCTTTTAAGTACCCTCTTCTCGGCTCCCCGGGCCGGGGAGCCACTGCCTGACTCCCCGGCCCGCTGGACGCAGACGGACACAGATGGATACAGATGGATACAGATGGACCCAGACGAAGGACCGGACGACCTGCGGTAAACGGACCAACGACTCATTGGCTACTGTCAGTTGAGTGACGGTCCCCGTGCGTCCGAGGGCCTTGCGGCCTACCTGGACGAGGCCGTCAACGAGCGAGCCATCCCGGGGCAAGGGGAGTTTCCGCTGGAGGAAGTGCTGTCGCTCCTGCCGCCGGAGGTGACCGTCAGCGCCGAGGTTCCGTCCCGCAGCCTCAAGCAGGCCGGGGTCTCACCCGAGGAGCGCGCTCGGCGCATCCTTGACGGCACCCGCCGTGTCCTGGCTCGCGCCCGGTCGCTCCGGTAGCCGGTAGCCGGTAGCCGGTAGCCGGTAGCCGGTAGCCGGTAGCCGGTAGCCATGGTGCGGCGGCCCCTCCCCCGCCGACCGTCCCGTCAGCTGCCCTCGGCACCCAACTGGCGCAGGAGACTGCGGTTGTCGGTGCGTACCCACTCCTCGATGAGGCGGCCCCGGTCGTCGAAGCGGAAGATGTTGATGAGGTCGAGGACGACGCGCTCACCGTTCGGGGGCAGCGGGCCGGCCGGAGACTGGGTGAACTCGCGGACGAAGGTCCCCTCTATCCAGGTCTGGCAGGCCAGTTGGTCGCCTTCGGCCACCACGACGCCGCGTCGGATCGACCGGTCGTCGAAGGCATCGCGGAGTGCGGCGAAGTAGGCGCTGAGCCCGTCGAAGTCGGACTCGAAGCCGTCCGGCCCGTGGAAGCGGAACTTCTCCGTGTCGAAATACGTCGCGGCCTCGGCCAGGTTCTCCCCCGACACCTCCAGCTCACCGGCGCGCACCAGACGCGCCACCAGGTCATCGCGAGTGCGTTGTTCAGTCATGGCACCAGCGTGCCCCGTACCGAGCCATGCGGTCCAACGATGGTTCGGCATGACTTCCATGACGTGCACGCATGCTAATTTCCGCTCATGGCGGAGTTCACTCTCACCGGCCTACGGGTCGTTCAACAGGTAGCCGCCGTCGGCTCGTTCACCGGGGCAGCCGAGACGCTCGGGTACACCCAGTCGGCCGTCTCCCGTCAGGTGGCCGCCATGGAGGCGGCTGCCGGGGCACCGCTCTTCGACCGCGGAGGGCGCGGGGTGGCCCTCACCCCGGCGGGGCAGGTGCTGCTCCGGCGGGCGACCGGGATCCTCGCCGACCTGGCGGCGACCGAGCTGGAGCTCGCCGGACTGCGCGACCGGCTCGCGGGCCGTCTCACGGTCGGCGCCTACCCCACGGCCGCCATGGCGTTGGTCCCGCGCGCGATGGCCCAGGTGACGTCCGGCCATCCGGGTCTCGCCGTGGTCCTGGAGGAGGCCTCGACACCCGCCCTGCTCCGACGCGTACGGGCCGGTCGGCTGGACGTGGTGGTCATCGGGACCGGCCAGGGTCTGCCGGACTACGACGTGGGCGGACTCAACCGGACGACGGTGTCCCAAGGCGAGCTGGTGGTCGCGGTCCCGGACACGCATCGGTTGGCGGGCCTCGCCACTGTCAGCGTGGCGGACCTGGCCCAGGAGCACTGGATCGCCGGGGACGGCGCGCCGGGTGAGCCGCAGTTCGGCGCCTGGCCGACGCTGGCCAACCCCAACATCGTTCGCACCAGCCGGAGTTGGTCCACGCGTCTCGGGCTGGTCGCGGCCGGCCTGGGTATCACGGTCATCCCCGCCCTCGCCGTGCCGGCCCTCCCGACGGGCGTACGAACCGTGCCGGTCACCGACAGCGACTGGCCCGGCCGCACGACCGTCGCCGTAACCCGGCCGCATCCCTCACTCCAGGCACAGCTGCTGGTGACAGCGCTGCGGGACGAGGCCGCCCGCATCCACGGCACCTGACTCCGCACGGAAGCCGTTCGGAGCCAGTGGGGGCGCTCGCGGTCACGGGCGGGTACACGTGGTGACAGGTGGTGACACGTGCCTACGGTCATCGCCCCGCGAGCGGCGAACCACACCTCGATCCGGCATCACCGCCCTGACACACCCATGCACGGTCGGCGTACGCCTCGATGTACGCCCTACGTACGCCCCTCCACGCGGTCCCGTTAGGCTGAAGCGGGAGGTGTGTCCCTGGTGTCCGAGCCTGAGCTCTTCGCCGCCGTCGACGCGTTGGTCGCGTCGGCGTCGCCGCTGCCCCCGCCGCCTGAGCGCAGACGTCTGCGCGTCGCGCACGGTCTGTCGCAGGAGCAGATCGCCGGTGCGCTGAAGGTCCGCCGGGCCACCGTCAGCGGTTGGGAGGCGGGCCGGACGGAACCGCGCCGGCCGGAGCGTGAGGCGTACGCGCGGTTGCTGCACGCCCTCGCCGAGCTCTACCCGGCCGAAGCCGACGCTACGACCGGGACCTCCGCGCACGGGGCGACCGCCGCGACTTCCGCACCCCAGCACAGCGCAGTCTCCCCGGCGACCGTCGGCCATGTCCCCAGCGCCTCCGACGCGGTCGGCACAGTGGGCTCGACCACCGCCTTTTTCGCGAGCGCGGACGGCACCCCGGACGGCAGCGTTCCCGCGCCCACCGCGAGCGGCACGCACACGCCCCGCACCGTCGGTCACCACGACTTCGGGCGCTTGTTCTCCGCCTTCGAGCACAGCGCCTGGCGCCTCGAAGGCCGCCGCCGCTATGCCCGCCACGAACGTCAGCCCGAGTACGTCGCCTTCACCACCGGCGAGCACGTGCACTGGGATCTCCACGACCTCTGGTCCCGTAACCGACGTGCGCAGACGGCCCTCGGCAAGCGGTTCCAGCGCGTGCGGGTCATCGACGAGCCGTACACGGAAGGCCAGTTGTACCTGCTGCTCCAGAACACCCCGCGCAACGCCGCGTCCGGCGAGGACATCCGGTTCCTCACCCGGCGCCGGGCCGACGAACTGGGCCTGCCCGGCGAGGACTTCTGGATCTTCGACACGCACACCGTCGCCCTGCTGCACTTCGACGAGGCCGACGAGTCGAGCGGCATCGAGCTGATCACCGCGCCCGCCGATGTCCTGCGCTACGCCCGGGTGCGGGAAGCCGCCTGGCACCATGCCGTGCCCCAGGAGCGGATGGCCGACCACCTCGGCGTCTGACAACCGTCGACCGCACCGGCGGCCCGGCCTCCACCCCCACGCGGTCCGAAAGCTGTGCCTGCGCTGCCGTGACTTGACACCGTGACGGTCCGACGTGGAGACGCCTCGACCCTGCGCGCACCCCGACAACGGGCAAGGTATGCGTTCCCTCCGCGGTGCCTTCCGACCGTAGACACCCGGGTCAGGTTTCGGTCATGTTTCCCCCGAGGCCACTTCCTCGTTCCCGGCCCCGACAAACACAGGGAGGCACCATGCGGCTGTCACCGCTTCGCGACATGAACCCGGCACAGGCGCGGCTGCGGGACCGGCTCGTACAACGCCGGGGCGGCGTCCACGGGCCCTTCCAAGTCCTGGTGCGCAGCCCCGGGCCGGGCGGCCGGCTGGAGGAGCTCAGTACGTCCTGCATGCGGGACTCGGCGCTGCCTCCCCGGCTGCGGGAGCTCACCCTGCTGACCGTCGCACGGCGCCTGGACGCGCAGCACTCCTGGCTCGCCCACGTGGACAAGGGCCGGGAGGCCGGGCTGGACCCGGCGGCCCTGGACCGGCTGGCCCACGGCCGGGAGCCCGGGTTCACCCGGCACGACGAGAGAGTCCTGCACCGGTTCGCCGACCAGGCGCTGGCGGAGCACTTCGTCGACGACGTCACGTACGAGGCCGCGCTCGCCGAGTTCGGCGAAGAGTGCCTGGTCGACCTGGTGATCGCCCTGGGCACCTTCACCAGTCTCGCCCTGATCCTCAACACCTTCCAGGTCGACCTGGAGCCGGACACCGCACCCCCGTTCCCCGACGTGGCCGGTTTCCACCGCGTACCACGCGAGGACGCCCCTTCCTGACTCCGGCGCCCGCCCACCCCGACCGGGCCGCCACCCGCACCACCCGCACCACCCGACCGGCTTCCGTGTGCAGCGGACGCGCCACCGCCGCTCCCCGTACCCACCCGCCGGTTCCCCGCACCGACCGCTCCCCGACCGGACGACGTCCGCGACGCGGTGCACGCAAGCCCCCACCTCACCTGACCAGGACCGCCGGACGGATGCCCCTCCCTGTCCGCGCGAAGGCGTGGTCGGCCCGTCCCGCCACCCGAACACACCCTCCGACCGCTCGACCGCAGAGAAGCGAAGTGAGGCACACAGCCGTGTCCAAGTCCGCAGCCCGTCCCCGTCCCTGGTACACCGCCACGCTCGGCGGCATGGCCTCCTATCTGGACGGCGCGACCATCGTCACCGTCGGGATGTCCTCCGTCATCCTCCAGAAACAGTTCGGCATGACCTCGTGGTCGGTCGGCGCGCTCAACTCCGTGCTCATGTTCATGTTCGCGACCGGCGCGGTCGTCGGCGGCCGGCTCGGTGACGTCCTGGGCCGCCGGAAGGTGTACGCCGTCGACCTCGTCGTCTACGCCATCGGCATCGGCGTCGTCCTGTGCGCCCCCAACCAGACCGTCCTGTTCGTCGGCGTGATCATCACGGGTCTCGCCATGGGCGCCGACGTGCCCACCTCCCTCGCGCTGATGGCCGAGGAGGCGGCCGTGGGACGGCAGAGCAGCACCGTGGCGTTCGCGCAGACCCTGTGGCTCGCCGGTGTCGCCGTCACCCAGATCCTCGGGTACTTCGTCGGGGGCATGGGCCTGCTGGGCGCCAGGATCATGTTCGCCCATCTGCTGGTGGTGGCGGTCGTCGTCTGGGTCATGCGGCGCGGGGTGAGCGAGTCCGCCGACTGGCAGCGCACCCGCGCCTCCGCCGCCGGACGCCGTGACATGAGGGCCGTCTTCCGCAAGCCGTACGGCGTCGGTCTGCTCGCCACCGGCCTGTACTTCGTCATCAGCGGCATCATGCCCAACACCGTGGGCCAGTTCGGGGCCTTCCTCGTCGTCGACCTGGGGCACTCCACCGTCCAGGTGTTCAGTCTGATCGGGTGGGGCACCATGGTCGTCGGCCTCGCGGTCGCCCTGCTGTTCCAGCGGCTGGCCGACTCGCCCGTCCGGCGGGTGCTGCTCGTCATCGGCCTGGCCGCCCTGGCCGCCGGCCCCCTCGCCGCGATCCTGGGCGGTTACTCGATCGCCTCGCTGGTCGTGCTGTTCGTCGCCAACACCGTCGCCGGTACGTGGGCGGGCGAGGGGCTGTACAAGGTGTGGAGCCAGGAGGTCTTCCCGACCGAGATCCGCAGCACCGCACAGGGCCTCACCTTCGGCGCGGCCCGGTACGTCATGGCGGTCTTCGGACTCTTCACGCCGACCCTCGTACAGCAGCAGCCGACCCTGTTCATGGGCATCCTCATCGGCCTCGGCGCGGTGGCCACCGTTATCGGTCTGCTGTGGCTGCCCCGGCTGCCCAAGAACGGTCTGCGGGACGGCGAGAACCTCACCGCCCCTGACGCCGTCCGCACCCGGCGGCCCGGCCCCGCCGTGTCCGGCACCTCCCCCAACTCCCTTACAGAGACCGCACCGTGACCCTCACACACCGTTCCACCAGGAGTGCACCCTTGTCCTCGGAGTACGCAGAGCGTCCTGTCAGTGACCCGTCCGACGGTCCGTACGCGCACGCGCCCACGGAACGGTCCCTGCGCGTGGGCGCGGTCAAGGCGGACATCACCCCCGGCGACCTGACCGGTCTGCACCCCATGCCCGGTGAGTTCTCCGGTGTGCACGATCCGCTCTTCCTCCGTGCGCTGTACCTCTGCGACGGCGACACGGAGACGGCGCTCGTCTCCCTGGACCTGATCGAGGCGGGCGACATCACCCCGCTGCGCGAGCGCCTGGAGCGCGAACTGGGCATCCCCGCCGACCACGTCGTGGTCACCGCGACACACACCCACAACGCGCCCCGCATCGCCGACGTCTCCCCCGGCGCGCTCGCCCACGCCGGAGGGCCGGAGTCCTTCGCGTACACCGAGTTCGTCTACGACCGTGTCGTGGCGGCGCTCCGCCGGGCCCGGGCCATCGCCCGCCCGGCCCGGTTCGGCGTGGGCACCGGCACCGCCGACGTCAACGTCAACCGTGAGGAGTTCGCCGACGGACGGTGGATCCTCGGCCACAACGCGCACGGCCCGTCCGACAAGACCGTCTGGGTCCTGCGGTTCGAGGATCTCGCCGGTGCGCCCATCGCGCTCCTCGTCAACTACGCCGTGCACTCGACCGTCGTCTTCGGCACCTCCGAGATCAGCGGCGACCTGGCGGGCGCCGCCTGCCGCCACATCGAGGACGCCCTGGCGGAGGACCACGACGACCGGGACGAGGAGGCGGTCGTCGTGTGGACCCCCGGTCCGCTGGGCGACCAGGCACCCCGCGTCGACCTCGGTCTCCCGTTCGGGGTGGCCCCGGACGCACGGCAGCGGGCCCGCGCCTACACGGCCATGGAGGCCCAGGGCCTGCTCGTCGGCGCCGAGGTACTGCGGGTGGCGCGCGGTGTCCGGGACCTCACGCCCGCCGTGCGGATCCGGGCCGAGCAGCGCACGGTGGCCTGCCCGGTGAAGGCCGGCCGGGACGTCATGGCCACCATGCGGCAGGACGCGGTGGACACGGTGCCGTTGCGCCTGTCCCTGATCCGGCTCGGGGACGTCGCGCTGGCGGGGGTGTCGGGCGAGGTGGTCACCGAGGTCTACCAGCGGCTCAGGGCGCGGTCGCCGCTGGCCCGCACGCTGCTCGTCTCCCTCGCCAACGACCGCATCGGCTACCTCCCCGACGACGCCCGCTTCGACCGGCCGGTGCACTCGGTCAACGGCTGTCCCGTGCGGCGCGGGTACGCCGAGGACGCCATCGTCGACGGCATCCTCGGCATGATCGAGGGCCGGCCGGCTAGGACCCGCGCCGGAGGGGCACGATGACCGACCCGGACCCCAACGCGACGACGTACAAGGGGAGTTTGACGGCGGGCGCCGGCCGGGCCGAGGTGGAGCTGCCGTCCGCCCTGCTGCCCGTCGAGGGCTTCGCCTCCGTCCACGACCCCCTGTCCGTACGGGTGCTCGTGCTGGACGACGGCGCGACCCGGGCGGCGCTGGTGGTCGTCGACCAGACGTCGGTCTTCGACGAACAGGTCGACCGCGTACGGCGGATCGTCGGCGCGGCCTGCGCGGTGGACGCGACGGACTGTCTGGTCGTGGCGAGCCACACGTTCTCCGCACCGCACGTGTTCCCGCCCGGCCGCGCCGCCACCCCGCCGGAGGAGGAACGGGCCGCCCTGCTGGCCGCGGCTGTCGACGACGCGGTGGCGCGGGCGGCGGCCGGGGCGGCGGCCTCGATGCGGCCCGCCCTGGTCGGGTTCCGGCGGGGCACCTGCCGGGTGAACGTCCAGCGGGACGTACGCACCCCGCACGGCTGGTGGGTCGGTGCCGACGACGAGGGCGACACGGACGACGGTGTCGGAGTGCTGCGGATCGACGCCTCCGACGGGCGCCCCATCGCCGTGCTGGTCAACTACGCCGTGCAGTCCTCGGTGATGAACGGAGCGCTGACCCGGGCCGGTGAACGCCAGGTGAGCGCGGACCTCGCCGGCGCCGCCGTCCGCCGGATCGAGGAGCGCTGCGCCGAGGGGACGGTGGCCCTCTTCCTGATCGGGGCGGCCGGGGACCAGGCTCCGTACCTGACCGCGGTCCGCGCCCGGGTCGACGAGGACGGCCGCGTGCGGCACACCGACGCGCACGACGACGCCCATGTACTGGTGGGGCTGCTCGGCGAGCGGCTCGGCGACGCGGCCCTGCGGGCGGCCGGGAACATCCGCACCGCCCCCCTCACCGCCCCGCTCCGCGTGGTCCACGACCTCGTGGAGGTACCCGGCCAGAAGCCCCCGGCGGGTCTGCACGCGCTGCGTCCCTCCACGCGGTACGTCTTCGAACCCGACGGCACGACCGAGGCGCCGGTGGTGGCGCTGCGCGTCGGCGACACCGTGTTCGCCGGTGTCCAGGCCGAGTTGAACGCCCGGACGGGGTTGGCCGTGAAGGCGGCGTCGCCCTGGCCGGACACGTGCGTCGTCACCATGGTCAACGGGGCCGCCAAGTACATGGCGGATGCGGGCAGTTACGACCGGATGACCTACGAGGCGATGAACTCCCGCTACGCCAGGGGCGCGGCGGAGACCGTCGCCGCCCGGATCGTCGCCGTCCTGCGTGGGCTGGGCGCCCCTGGCCGAGCGGGCCGCACGGCCGGACCGAATGACCTGTAGTGAATCCACTCCGATCGAATGGCGAGGACGCGATGTCCGAACGGCAGCACGGCAAGAATGAGAGTTCCGTCAACTCCGGGGGTGTGAGCCGCCGTTCGGTGGTGGCCGCCGGCGCCGTCACGGCTCTGGCGACCGCGGTGACGACGGTGACGTACGGAGCCACGGCGGCCCGGGCGGCGACGGCGGCCACCGGCGGACTGAGGGTGGGCGTGGGCAAGGCCGCCTTCACGCCCTCGGCCTCGCTCCTCCCGCTGGACAACTTCACGGCGGTCCACGACGACCTGCACGTACGCGTCCTGCTGGTGGAGTCGGGCGCGCGCCGCATCGCCCTCGCCGTGCTCGACCTGACGTCGATCAGCGCCGAAGCCGTCGCCCTGATGCGGCAGGCCGTCGCGGCGGCCACCGGTATCGCCGCGACCGACATCATGATCACCGTGACGCACTGCTTCTCCGCGCCGCACGTCGCGGCGACCACGGCGTCGGCGAACGCCGCCGCGTACGTGCGGAACATCGTCACCGCCACCTCGGCGGCGGTCGCCGACGCCGTCGGGAACCTCCAGGACGCCCAGGTCGGGTACGGCAGCGGCAGGGCCGACGTGAACGTGAACCGCAATGTGGCGACCGCCGACGGCTACTGGCTGGGCGTCAACGAGCAGGCGCCGTCGGACAAGGGCGTGTACGTCGCCCGCTTCAACGACCTCGACGGCAACCCGATCGCCGTCCTGGCCAACTACAACGTGCAGTCGTGCGTCATGCAGGACTCGGTGATGAACGACGGCACGCTCCCGATCACCGCGGACCTGGCCGGAGCCGCCGTGGCACACGTCGAGTCCCAGTACCCCGGCGCGGTCGGCTTCTGGCTCGTCGGCGCCTGCGGCGACCAGTTCCCCGGCTACCGCTCCAAGCGCTACACGATCGACAAGAGCAAGAAGTGGACCTACGGCGTCGACCTGCACGACGCCGGTTTCGCGCTGCTGACCGCGCAGGGGGAGCGGCTCGGTACCGAGATCGTACGGGTGGCCCAGGCCATCACCAGGTACGAGAGCGGCAAGCAGGTCACCGTACGGCTGATCACCGACGAGATCACCACCACCCAGTTCAAGGGCGCCCCGGCCAGTGGCCCCGTCAAGACGGCCACCTTCCCCCCGGACGGCACGGCCGAGGTGCCGCTCTGGGTGTTCCAGGTGGGCAAGGGCGTCTTCGCCGGTGTGGAACCGGAGTTGTCCACCTCCACGGCGACCGCCATCCGCGAGGCGTCCTCGTTCGACAGTACCTTCGTGATGTCGATGTTCGAGGGCGGCGCCAAGAACATGCCCGACCGGTGGAACTTCGACCACTTCACCTACGAGGCAGTGGACGGTTTCTACGTCAAGGGCACCGCCGAGAAGGCCGCCACCCGCATCACCCACCTCATCAAGTCCCTGAACTGAGCCACCCCGTAGGGCTGTTGGGGCGGGCCGAGCCGGACGGTCGGGGTACCGGCGAGGGGATCGGCTCGCCCTGGCCGCACCGCGGCCCAACTGCCGTACAGGGTGGACTTGTTCGGGCGGCGAGCGGACGCCGCATGCGGCACCGACCCGGCGCCGTAGGACTGGTCTACAGCGTGATCACGACCTTGCCGTGGACGTGGCGTCCGGCTTGCAGTGCCACGGCCTCGCGGGTCCGCTCGATCGGGAAGGTCGCGGCGATCGGCACGGTGATGTCACCGGTGAGGATGGCGTCGCTGATCCGCTTCAGGGCGTCCGGCTCCGCGTCGGTGCCGCCGGTGGCGCGGACACCGCCCGGAGGGTTGGGCCCCGCGGCGATCGTGGAGATCCGCTCGGGCGGTACGCCGAGCGCGAGCGCCGTCTCGGCCGTCTCGGTGCCGAACAGGTCGGTCGCCGCGGTCACGCCGTCGGGCGCCAGGGCCCGTACCCGGCCGGCCAACCCGTCGCCGTATGCCACCGGTTCGGCACCCAGCTGCCGCAGGAAGGCGAACGTGCTCTCCGAGGCGGTCCCGATCACCCGGGCACCCGCGAGCCTCGCGAGCTGCACGGCCAGCACGCCCACCCCGCCGGCGGCGCCGCCGATCAGCACGGTGTCACCGGAGCCCACGCCGATCACCGACAGAGCGGCGGCGGCGGTCAGCCCGGCGACCGGAAGCGTGCTCGCCACCTGGTCACTGATGCCGTCCGGGGTGCGGAAGAGGGCCGGGGGCACCGCGGCGGTGCTGACCACCACGAAGTCGGCGACGGCCCGGCCCAGCGCGCCGCCGTGGACGCGATCGCCCACGGCGAACCCCGTGGTGTCATCGCCGACCTCGTCCACCGTACCCGCGAAGTCGTAGCCGAAGCCGGAAGGCACGGTGATGCCGAACTGCTCCGCCGCCTCGGGCCGCGAGGCGAGGATCCAGTCCATGGGGTTCAGCCCGGCGGCCGCGACCCGGACACGGACCTCGCCCGGGCCGGCGTGCGGTTCCGGCACCTCCCGCACCTCCAGCACCTCGGGACCTCCGAACGTATCGAAGACAACGGCTCGGCTCATGACAGACCTCCAGAACGGATGCCCCGTGATGGGACTTGGTCTTATCACTATACACAGGCGACGGGACCAAGTGCCGTAAGCTGTCCCCATGGCCCGCTGGAAACCCAACGCATCCGAGCGACTCGCGATCGCCGCCCTCGACCTGTTCGCGGAGCGGGGTTACGAGAACACGAAAGTGATCGACATCGCGCAGCGCGCCGGGCTGACGAAGAGCACCTTCTTCCGGCACTTCCAGGACAAGCGGGAAGTGCTCTTCGGCGGGGACACGCTGGCCGGACTCCTCACCGAGGGCATCGCGGCGGCGCCGGTCACGGCCTCGCCGTTCGAGGCGGTGACCCACGCCCTGGACACGGTCGGGAGCCAGGTCTTCACGGCGGCCCGTCGCGACTTCACCGCCCGGAGGCAGGCGGTGATCGCCGCCAACCCCGAACTGCGCGAACGCGAGGCGCTGAAGGGGCTCGGTCTCACCGCCTCGATGACCGAGGCGCTCAGGCACCGCGGCGTTCCCGACCTGGCGGCGCGGGTGGCGGCGGAGTTGGGCGCGCTCGCCCTGAAGATCGCCCATGAGCGCTGGAGCGACCCGGCCGGTACGGAGGAGTTCAGCGCGGTCGTACGGCGTGCCCTCGGCGCGGTGCGGACAGCCGGCGTCTCGTCCCTGCACTGAGGTCGTCCGGGACCGCGGCGGACCCGCCTCCGCCCTGCTCGCCGTCCTCGACCACGGCCGGCTGACCGGGGCCCACGAACGCTGACAGCCGGTCGGACGCGCCCGTGCGTCCCGGCCGAGAGGTCGGGACGCACGGGCGCGCGCTGCGCCGCGTTGGCTGAGTACTGCGGTGGGCGGTCCGTGCCGGTGGCTCAGCTCGGCAGTTTCCAGTTCTGGGCGCCCGTGCCGTTGCAGCCGTAGAGCTGGAGCTGAGTGCCGTTCGTGGTACTGGAGTTGGGGTCGTCGAGGCACAGTTTGGACTGGGGGTTGACCAGCGAACCGTTGGCACCGGCGGTCCACTGCTGGGCGCCGCTTCCGTTGCACGTCCACAGCTGCACCAGGGTGCCGTTGGTGGTCCCGCTGTGGTCGGCGTCCAGGCACTTGCCGAGGGTCCTGACCGTTCCGTCGCCGGCGACGATCCAGTCCTGGGCGTAGGTGCTGTCACAGCCCCAGATCTGGACGTGGGTCCCGTCGGCGGTGGCGGAGGACGCGTCGTCCACGCAGAGGTTCGCCGCCGCCCCCGAGGTGAGGGGACCGATGCGGGGCGAGGCCGGCGCCGTCGTGTCACCGGCGTAGGAGGGCGGGGCAGCGGTGGCCGCCGTCGCCCAGGAGGTGTTGGCGCTGGTGCCGAGCGTGTAGGTGAGCGTGCCCCCGGCCGTGATCGCCGTGGTGGGGGCGTAGGCGTTGTTCCAGGCGCCGCCGTTCCACGTCGCGGACTGTACGTAGGGGGCGTTGTCGGCGGCACCGTCGCCGTTGACGGTCAGTGTCCTGCCCGAGAGGAGGGTGACGACCGCCTGGGTGAACAGCGGTGAGCCCAGGGCGAGATCGGAGGTGCCCGGGGTCTCGGGGAACATGCCGAGCGCGGACCACACGTACCAGGCGCTCATCGCGCCGAGATCGTCGTTTCCGTCGGCGAGGCCGCCGGGGGTGTTCGCCCAGATCTGGTCCTGGATCGCCCGCACGGTGCCCTGGGTCCGGTACGGCTGCCCGATGTAGTCGTACTCCCACGGCAACTCGATGCTGGGTTCGTTGCCGACCCACGCGTAGCCCTTGTCGCCGGTGTAGCTGCGGAGCACGGTGTCGAGGTAGTGGCTCATCGCCGTGTTGCCGCCCTTGGCGTGCGCGAGTCCGCCGATGTCGAACGGGACCATCCCGGTGTAGATCCACGAGTCGGCTTCGACCATGTCGATACCGCTGGTGGGGTCGAACCCGCCGCTCCACGCGCCGTTGGCGTTGCGCGGCTCGACGAATCCGGAGGCCGGATCGAGCACGTTGCGCCAGTCCTGCGCGCGGTTGGCGTACGTCTTCTGGTCACTGGTGTCGCCGAGCGCGCCGGCCATCGCGGAGAGCGCGAAGTCGGCGGTGTCGTACTCCAGCGTGGTCGCCACGGGGCCGTAGAAGTTGCAGCAGCCGTAGCTGCCGTCGTGCGGCATGTAGCCCGGTGTGTTCAGGTAGTTGAGGCCCGGCCGGTCGTTGTTGGCCGTGCTCGCCTGTCTGACCATGTCCGCGAGGGCGGTCGTGGTGTCGAAGTCCCTGGCGCCGAAGGCGTAGTAGTCGGCGAGGATGGCGTCCGCCGGGTCACCCACCATGACGTACGACTCGCCGTTGTTCTCCGACCACTTGGGGAAGATCCCGGTCTGGGTGTAGTCGTCGACCATCGACTGCGCGGTGTCCGAGGCGGCCTGGGGGGCGACCAGCGCCTCCAGTTGGGCCTGTGAGCGGTAGATGTCCCAGCCGGAGTAGTTGGCGTACTCCGCGCTGTGGCCCGCGTCGACGGTGTGCGTCCTGCCGTCGAAGCCGTAGTACTGGCCGTTGGTGTCGCTGATGACGTTCGGGTGCAGCAGCGAGTGGAAGAGCGCGGTGTAGAAGGTCTGTTGCTGGGCGGCGGTCCCGCCGGCGATCCGCACCTTGCCGAGCGCGCTGTTCCAGGCGTTCTGCGCGGCGGTGCGGGTCGCGTCGAAGTCCCAACCGGTGTTTTCCGCTGCCCTGTTGGCGACCGCGTTGGCGACGGAGACGTAGGAGACGCCGACCTTGGCCTGTACGACCGGGTTGGCCGTGGTGTTGAAGGTGACGTAGCCGTTGGAGGCGGCGGCGTCCGGGGAGACGCCGGCCTTCGCGGTTTTCGAGGCGCGGGGCGTCTTGCCGTGCAGCACCGGCTTGTTGGGTTTCTCGGCGGCGTTCTTGGACGCGTTCTGGGGTTTCGCGGGGGTGGTGGCCGGCGCCTTCGCGGCCGAGGCGCCCTGCGAGGTGAACGGCTGGTCGAAGACCATGTCGAAGTAGACGCTGTACGTGTTCCCGGCACCGCAGAAGTGGCCGCTGGTGATTTGTCCGCTCACCTCGGTGCTCGACACCTTGGTGAACTGGGTTGCCGTGGAGCCGTTCTGACTGCCGGTCAGCTTGAAGATCAGGTTGGCCTGGCTGCTCGACGGGAAGGTGAAGCGCGCCATGCCGCTGCGGGTCGTGGTGGTCAGCTCGGTGGTGACCTGGTTGTTGAGCGCGACCCTGTAGGACCCGGCGGAGGCAGACTCGTTGGCGTGCGAGAACGCGTCCGTGGCACCGGTGTTCACGGTCCCCACCGTGGGCAGCACCGGTACGTCCCCGGCCGCGCCGCAGCCGGGCCCGGCGATGTGGGTCAGGCTGAAACCCGTGATCGTGGAGTCGTTGTACTCGTATCCACCGCCGGAAGGACGCGACGGCGTGTCCGGGCTCCACTGCACCATCCCGAACGGCACATCGGCTCCCGGGAAGTCGTCGGCCTCGTTCGACGTCCCGATGAACGGGTTGACCACGGTGGCCGGCGAGGCAACGAGCGAGGCCCTTCCGTCCGCCCACGCGGGTGCGCACAGCCCGGCCGCGGCCAGCGCCGCTGCCGCGAGCAGACCGATCACCCCGGTTCCGGGAGGTCTCGACAGTCGTGTCAGCACGGGGGTTTTCTCCTTTACTCGGGAGCGGGGGTCTGACAACGTTGTCCCCGGCCGGGCAGGTAACTGCCTTGGCGATGACGGGGGTTGATAACGTTGTCGGACTCCGGAGATGAGACGCCCGGCGATGCGAGCGCCTTGCAGGGACCCCGGGGCTACGAACGCCAGGGGGTGCAGACGAGAACGCACCGTGAAGCTAGCCACAAGGCAGGGACATGTCAACGACTTGCGCAAGCGGGGTCACCGGAGCGCTCGGACGCGGGATGAGCCGGTTCGCGAGGGCAGGTCGTCGAAGCCGACCGCGCCGGCGTCGGCCGGGACGGGCGATCGCGGTTCGGCGGCGGCCCGGCAGGTGACGCCGCCGGGCAGCAGGCCTGTGCGAGCGCCGCCCCCGCCCAGCCGGCGGCCCCGCTCGCCGGCGCGTCAGACGACGGACTCCGCCACCGGCTCAGCAGTGCGGACGGCGGGTGCGGGACCCCCAGGCCCCGCACCCGCCGCCGCCCGGGGGGGGCTCAGGAGAGGTGGGCGGTGGCGTGGCCGGGTCGGACGGCGTCAGTCGTCGCCCGTGGCCTTGTCCACCAGGACGCCGTAGCCCAGTTGCAGCGCGTCCGCGCCGGCGAGGGCGGTGAGCGCGCCCATGGCGGTGCGGGTCGCGCGCGGGTACAGCAGCTGCCCGGTGGTGAGGGTGGAGACCACCCAGACGCTCATGCAGAACGGGCAGGTCAACAGCTCGCCGAGGGTCTCCTTGCCGTTCTCGGACCGCGCCTCCTCGTGCAGTTCGGCCGGGCCCTGCGGGCTGACGTACCGGGTGAACGGTGCGCGCAGCGGGCTGGTGACCGACGCCTTGCTCAGCAGCCGGCTGAGCCGGAAGGTGGCGACGGCGGTCAGGACCACGTCCGAGGGCTGGAGCCGGTCGGGCAGCGGGGAGCCGCGCAGCCGGACCGCCGTGACCCAGGCCGTCGTGTACAGGCCGAAGCCGGCCATGGCCGCGGTGTAGCCGCCCAGCGGCCGGTCGTGCCCGGCGGAGTATCGCCGCTGGGTGCGCCGGGCGAGGCCGCGCAGGCGTCGGCCGAAGGTGACATCAGCTGCCGTGCCCATGGCCCGCTCCCCTCTCCGCGTCGCCCGATGTCCGGTCGGTCCGCCGAGGAACCCGGCCGTGCCCTCTCCCGCGACCTGGGAATGTTGTACTCATGGGCCGCCGGGTTCCCGCCGGCGCGGACGGCAAACCGAGCCGCGAGCGGTCACCGCACCCGCGCCCGCAGGGGGCGGCGCGGCGCGGTGCCGACGGGGGACGGGGGTCTCAGCCGGTCCAGGTCCACTCGGCGACCTCCGGCAGGTCGGTGCCGTGTTCCCGGATCCAGGCGTGGTGGCGGGTGCGGACGTCGGCCATCCTCTGGCGTACGGCGGCGGCGCGGACCCCGAGGCCGGGAACACGGTCGATGACGTCCATGACCAGGCGGTAACGGTCCAAGTCGTTGCGTACGACCATGTCGAAGGGGGTGGTGGTCGTCCCCATCTCCTTGTAACCGCGCACGTGCAGGTTGGCGTGGCCCGCGCGGCGGTAGGCGAGGCGGTGGATCAGCCACGGGTAGCCGTGGTAGGCGAAGATCACCGGCTTGTCCGTGGTGAACAGCCCGTCGTACTCGAAGTCGCCCATCCCGTGCGGGTGTTCCTCGCGGGGCAGCAGCCGGGTCATGTCGACGACGTTGACGACGCGTACGGCGAGTTCGGGCAGGTGGCGGCGGAGCAGGTCGGAGGCGGCCAGGATCTCCTGGGTGGGCACGTCGCCCGCGCAGGCGAGGACCACATCCGGTTCGCGGTCGCCGTTGGCCGACCCCGCCCACTCCCAGATCCCGGCGCCGCGCGCGCAGTGGACGCGGGCCTCGTCGATGGAGAGCCAGTCGAAGCAGGGCTGCTTGCCCGCGACGATCACGTTGACGTAGTCGCGGCTGCGCAGGACGTGATCGGCCACGGACAGCAGGGTGTTGGCGTCCGGCGGGAGGTAGACACGGACCACCTCGGGGCTCTTGTTCATGACGTGGTCGACGAAGCCGGGGTCCTGGTGCGAGAAGCCGTTGTGGTCCTGGCGCCAGACGTGCGAGGTGAGCAGGTAGTTGAGAGAGGCGATCGGGGCCCGCCACGCCAACTCCCTTGACGTCTTGAGCCACTTGATGTGCTGGTTGACCATCGAGTCGACGATGTGGACGAAGGCCTCGTAGCAGGAGAACATGCCGTGCCGGCCGGTGAGGAGATAGCCCTCCAGCCAGCCCTGGCAGAGGTGTTCGGAGAGGATCTCCATGACGCGGCCGTGCCGGTCCAGGTCTTCGTCCACCGGGAGGATCTGCGCCTGCCATGCCTTGCCGCTGGCCTCGTAGACCGCCTGAAGCCGGTTGGAGGCGGTCTCGTCGGGGCCCACCAGGCGGAAGTCGCGGCGGTGGGACGTGTCCTTCATGATCTGTTCGAGGAGGTCGCCGAGGACTCGGGTGGGCTCGTGCAGGGTGACGCCCGGCTTCTCGACGGGGACGGCGAAGCGGTCCAGGGACGGGACCGGCAGATCGCGCAGGAGGAGGCCCCCGTTGGCGTGCGGGGTGGCGCCGAGCCGCTTGGTGCCGTCGGGCACGCAGGCGAGGACGTCATCGGCCGGCCGGCCGTCGGTGCCGAACAGTTCCTCGGGGTGGTAGGAGCGCAGCCATGTCTCCAACTGCCGTAGGTGGTCGGGGTTTTCGCGGACGGCGGCGAGCGGGACCTGGTGCGCGCGCCACGTTCCTTCGACGGGTTCGCCGTCGACCTCGGCGGGGCCGGTCCAGCCCTTCGGGGTGCGCAGCACGATCATGGGCCAGTGCACCCGCTCGGCCGCGCCGTCCTCGCGGGCGGCGGACTGCGCGGCGGCGATACGGTCCAGGGCGTCGTCGAGGGCCGCGGCCATGGCGCGGTGGACCTGGGCCGGGTCGCTGCCGGTGACGTGGATCGACTCGTGGCCGTAGCCGCGCAGCAGTTCGTCGAGTTCGGACTCCGGGAGGCGGGACAGGACGGTCGGGTTGGCGATCTTGTAGCCGTTGAGATGCAGGATCGGCAGGACCGCCCCGTCGTGCACCGGGTCGAGGAACTTGTCGGAGTGCCAGGACGCGGCGAGCGGCCCGGTCTCCGCCTCGCCGTCGCCGATCACGCAGGCGACCAGCAGGTCCGGGTTGTCGAAGGCGGCACCGTAGGCGTGGGCGAGCGAGTAGCCGAGTTCTCCGCCCTCGTGGATCGAACCGGGCGTCTCCGGCGCCACATGGCTGGGCACGCCGCCGGGGAAGGAGAACTGGCGGAAGAGCTTCTCCATCCCCGTTCCGTCCCGGCTGACGTCCGGATAGGTCTCGCTGTAGCTGCCCTCCAGCCAGGAGTTGGCGAGCACGGCGGGCCCTCCGTGGCCCGGCCCCCACACGCACAGCGCGTCGAGGTCGCGGGCCTTGATCACCCGGTTGAGGTGGGTGTGGACGAGGTTGAGGCCGGGCGAGGTGCCCCAGTGGCCGAGCAGCCGCGGCTTGATGTGCTCGGCCGTCAGGGGTTCGGTGAGCAAGGGGTTGGCCAGCAGGTAGATCTGGCCCACGGCCAGGTAGTTGGCGGCCCGCCAGTGCGCGTCCAGGGTGCGCAGTTCGTCGTCGGTCAGTACGGTGCTGTGCTGGTCTTCGGCCTTGGCCATGGTGACTCCGTAAGTCATCGGGGTGAGATGTGCGCGCGGCGGGTCCCTGGGGCGGTCACGGTGCTCAGACGCGGTGCGGCACGACGGCGACGGGGCAACTGGAGCGGTGCAGTACCGCGTGGGCGACCCGGCCGAGCTGGAGTCCGAAGGCGGAGTCGCGACGCTTGGCCCCCACGACGAGGAGGTCGGCGTCGGCGGCGGCGTCGAGGAGTACGCGGCGGGCGTGGCCCTCGACGGTGTGCCGGTGCAGTTCCACGTCGGCCGGGAGGTCCCGTACCGCCTGTTCCAGGGCTTCCGCGGCGTGTTCTTCGTGCGGCCTGGCGACTTCGGCCGCCGACAGCGGGTGGGCGGTGGACTCGTGCGCCGGGCACCGCCAGGCCCGTACCGCCTCCAGGGGCACACCGCGGCGGCGTGCCTCGTCGGCGGCGAAACGCACGGCCGGGGACTCCTTCCCGTCGCCGCTGACGCCCACCACGACCCGTCGGCGGGACGCGGGTGCGACCCGGTTGTCGTGGCTGCCGCGCAGCACGATCACGGGGCAGTCGGCGTGGGCGGCCACGGCCAGGCTGACGGAGCCCAGGACCATTTCGGTCAGGCCACCGCGGCCCCGGGTGGCGAGGACCAGGGCGGCGGCGTGCCGTCCCTCGTTCACCAGCGCGTACTCGGGCTCCTCCGGCAGCACGTCGACGCTCACGTGAAGGTCCGGATGGCGACGGCGCGCCCGGCGGGCGGCGCTGTACACGATGTCCTCGGCCATCACCTGCTCGTCGGGCTCGTCCGCCTTCACCGGCGACGTGCCCTCGTAGCGCTCCCAGAGCGAGGCGTACACCACCCGCAGCGGGAGTCCGCGCAGCACTGCCTCGTCGGCCGCCCAGTCGACCGCGCGCAGACTCGGCTCGGAGCCGTCGGCGCCGACGACGACCGGGAGCGTCATGGCGGTCACCGCCCCGCACCGGGGTCGAGGACGATCCGGGCGCGGACCGCGCCGGGCGGCCCGGCGGCGACGGACTCGTGCGCGGACGCCGGCGGGCGGACCTCGTGGGTGACGCCGTCGCCGAGCCCCTCGTCCGAGCCGACGCCCTCCTGGCCGGGCCCGAACGGCGGGTTCGGCCTGCCGGGCCGGTCGCCGGAGGCCTCTACGCGGACACGGACCCGACCAGGACCCGGCTCGGGGTCGGGGCTCTCCTCGATGACCGGGCGTTCAGCGAACGCCCCGACAACGGCTGCCTTCATGGTGCTGCTCCTCGTGGACGGAGGTGGATCAGTCGTGGGCGACGACGGCGACGGGGGCGGTGGCGTGGTGCAGGACACCGTGCGCGACCGGGCCGATGCGGGCGCCGAGGGCCCCACGGCGGATCCGGCGGCCGATGACGACGAGGGATGCCTCGCGGGAGGCGTCGACCAGGTGGCCGGCGGCGCTGCCGACGCGGGGTTCGAGGACGACCTCGACCTCGGGGTGCTTCTGGCGCCAGGGACGCAGGGCTTCGGTGAGGGCGGCGGTCTCCTCCTGGGAGAGTTCCTCGTTCAGGCTCCCGTCGAGTGCCAGGCCGTAGGCGTAGTACGGCGGCAGGTTCCAGCCGTAGACGACCCGGAGGACGGAGCCGCGCCGGGCGGCCTCGGCGAACCCGAACTCGATCACCGCGTCGGCGGGGGCGGCAGCGTCGAGACCGAGGACCACGGGCCGGTACGGGGCGGCGGCCGACGGAATGCCGGCCGGATCCAACTGGTGCTCCTCGGCCGCCAGTTCACCGGCGCGGACCAGGACCACGGGCTGTTCGGCGCGGGCGACGACGGAGAGACCGACGGAGCCGACGAGGAAACCGCCGACTCCGCTCAGCCCACGGGAGCCGAGGACCAGCAGTTCGGCGTCGTTCGCCGCGTCCACCAGAACGTCCGCGGGCGTCCCGGTCACCTGCTCCTCGGTCACGTCCACGCCGGGGTGGCGCAGGCGCAGGCCCTCGCCCGCCTCGCGGGGGATCCGCTCGCTCCAGTGCTGCTGCGTCTCGGCGCCCAGCAGGGGTGCCTGGGCCAGCGGATCGGGGGTGGGCTCCCGGACGTGGACCACCTTCAGCGGCAGGCCGCGCAGCTTCGCCTCACGGGCCGCCCATTCGGCGGCGGCACGGCTTTCGGGTGAACCGTCGAGACCTGCGACAACAGTGCGGACCATGATTCTGCCTCCTGAACGAGTGTCTGGTTCCAGCGTCGCGGTGAGGGGATTCCCGTTGCAGGGGCCGCATGTCCCCCCGCGGGGCCGTTCGGCCCAACGGACAGCCGCGCGGCGGGCCCTCGGGCGGGCCCGCCGTGTCCCCCGCGGTCAGCGCAGCCAGCCGTGGTCGCGGACGACCGGCAGCTCGGCCCAGAGCCTGCCCAGACCCCAGGTGACGCCGGCACCCGCGGCGGCGAGGGCGATGATGACGAGGGCGTAGATCAGGTGGTAGTCGGCGAACGGGTTCGAGGACATGCTCGGCGACCCGTCCGACAGCCACCTCGCCGGCGGCCACTCCGCCGACCACATCAACGCCATCATCAGCGTGCCGGCGACGGCGGCCGGCCGCAGCGCGACACCCGCGCAGAGGGCGACGCCGATCCCCAGCAGACCCAGCATGAACAGCCAGTCCGCCCAGCCCGCACCGGCCCAGTCATGGAACGTCGACGCCATCGGACCGGCCGCCACCGAACTGAGGAAACCCCTGGTCGGCGACCCACCGTCGATCCACCCCTTACCCGAGGGCGTCGCATAACCGAACCCGAACGTCTTGTCCAGGAACGCCCACAGGAAGACGAAACCGGTCAGCAGACGCAGGGACGCGAAGGCACGGTCGGGCACGGTGGTCGCCGTGGCGGTCGCCGGCACGGCGCCGTCGGTACCGGACCGGTCCCCGCGTATCGAGGGCAGGCGGAACCTGGGACTGCGGTGCGGGTGCTCGTGCACGGCCATGATCGGGGTCCTTCCGGGGTGTCGGATCGTTCGTCGCACCGCTCACTGTGGTGCGCCGGGCCGTCCGCCGCCGGATGCCATTGGTCCGCCGACGCCGGGCTCAACGGCCCTTTCCACAGGGCCGGTTGGGCCCCGGCCCGGGCGGGCCTCGCGGGTGTCACCCCGGCGGTCGGGCAGGGCGGAGTACCCGGCGGAAGGAGTTCGAAAAGCCCGGACGGGGGCGGGTACACCCGGCACGGCGCCGGCCGGTCGGCCCGGTCCATGGGCCAGATGGCCCCTGGTGCGGCGCGGTGACGGGCGCGGACGCTGGACGCGGTAGCCACGTACGCCCTCCTGGAGGCACGCCATGAACGCTCCCGTCACCACGAGCACACCGCGCGCCCTGCCCCCCGAGCACCGCGCACGGCTGATGCGGCTCGCCCACGCGGTGTCGGTCCCGCAGGGCGCCCGGCTGTTCGAGGAGGGCGGCCGAGCCGACCGGTTCTGGATCATCCGCACCGGCACGATCGACCTCGACATGCGCGTGCCGGGACGCCGGAGCGCCGTCATCGACTCGCTGGGACACAACGAACTCGTCGGCTGGTCCTGGCTGTTCGCCCCGCACACCTGGCACCTGGGCGCGGAGGCGACGACCCCGGTGCGCGCCTGGGAGTTCGACGCCACGGCCGTACGCGCGCTGTGCGAGGACGATCCCGCGTTCGGCGCGCACATCTCCCGGTGGGTGGGCGACATCGTGGCCCGCCGGCTCCGCTCGGCCCGCACCCGGCTGCTCGACCTGTACGCGCCGTACGGCAGCGGCGGCCTGCGGTGAGCGCCCCAGGTGGACGACGAGGAGAGGAGTGACCGTGCGTCGTGGACGTGGAGGGCGCGTCCCTCGCCCCACCGCGCCACCAGAGCCCGTTGGTCCGGTTGGGCCGGTCGGCCCTGGTGCGCACGGGCCGGGCGAGTGATGATCGTCCTCAGTGGACGGCCCGCAGCCCGTCCGCACTCCGGGAACGAGGGGTCGAGATGACCGAGGCACGCACCTTCACCGCACAGGATCCGATCCGTGTCTTCCTTCTGGACGACCACGAGGTCGTCCGGCGCGGCCTCTCCGACCTGCTGGACGCCGAGCCCGACATCTCCGTGGTCGGCGACGCCGAGAACGTCGCGCACGCGCTGGTACGCGCTCCCGCGGTGCGCCCGCACGTCGCCGTGCTCGACGTACGCCTCCCGGACGGCGACGGCATCACCGTCTGCCGCGAACTCCGCGACCGGATGCCCGAGTTGGCCGTCCTGATGCTCACCTCGTTCGACGACGAGGACGCCCTGCTCGACGCGATCATGGCCGGGGCGTCCGGTTACGTGCTGAAGCAGATCCGGGGCAGCGACCTGGTGTCGGCGGTGCGTACCGTCGCCTCCGGCCAGTCGATGCTCGACCCCGCCACGACGGCCCGCCTGATGCGCTCGCTGCGGGCCGAGCCCGCCCAGACCCCGGCGCCCGCTCCCGAGCTGGCGAGCCTGTCCCCGCGTGAACGCGAGATCCTCGCGCTGATCGGGGACGGCCTCACCAACCGCGAGATCGGCAAGAAGCTGTATCTGTCGGAGAAGACCGTCAAGAACCACATCTCCCGGTTGCTGGCCAAGCTGGGCGTCCAGCGCCGCGTGCAGGCGGCCGTACTCGCCTCCCACCTGGAGCAGCCCAAGTCCGGCGAGCGTCACGACAGTTGAACGCGGCCGGACCGCGCACGCGCCGAGCGCGCCGGCCCCATGGTCGTACGGCTGACCGAGCGGGGCGCTCAACCCCGTGGCCGGCGCCTACCGTTCGGCCACCGGGACCCGCCACACCAACCTCGTGCCCCCGCCTGTCGCCGTGTTCCACTCCATCTCACCGCCCAACTGCTCAGCCCGTTCAGCCATGTTGGCCAGACCGCTGCGGCGGCCCTCGGGCGCGATGCCCACCCCGTTGTCGGTCACCGTCAGACGCACCTCACGGCCGTCGGTCTCCAGGACGACGTCGGCGCGGTCGGCCCGGGCGTGCCGGGCGACGTTGCTCAGGGCCTCGGACAGGACGGCGATCACATGGTCGGCGATCTCCCGCGGCACGTCGGTGTCGACCAGGCCCTCCATGCGGAGGCTGGGAGCGAAGCCGAGCACGGCGGCCACCTCGCCGACCGCACGCACGACCCGCGCCCGCAGCCCTGTCCCGGCACCGGCGTCACGCGCCCGCAGGCCGAAGATCGTCGACCTGATGATCTTGATGGTCTCGTCCAGGTCGTCCACCGCGCGCTCGACGCGCTCGGCGGCCTCCTCGTGCTCGATGAAGCGGCCCGCGCTCTGCAACGTCATGCCGGTGGCGAAGAGCCGTTGGATGGCCAGGTCGTGCAGGTCACGGGCGATCCGGTCGCGGTCCTGGAGGACCGCGATCTCCTCCGCGTCCCGACGTCGTTCCGCCAGCTCCATCGCGACGGCCGCCTGGGCGGCGAAGGCCTGGAGGGTCTCGGTCTCCGTCGCCGAGAAGGGCTGCCGACCGGCTTCCCGGGCCAGCAGTACCACCCCTCGCGTACCGGCCTCACCCGTCCCGATGGGCACGGCAACGGCCGGCCCGAGCCCTCCGAAACGCGGCGGCTCCAGCGAGATACGGTCGTCGTGGCCGACGTCCCCGCTGGCGACGGGGGCCGCGGCGGAGAAGGCCAGCCCCATCAGACTGCGGTCCATGGACAGGACCAGCCCCTGGTGCACCTCCGCGTCCAGCCCGACGGCGACCTCCACGACGAGCGATCCGGTGCCTTCCATCGGCAGCGCGACCGCCGCCAGCGCGGACCCCGTGATCTCGCCGGCCCGCTCGGCGATCAGGGCGAGGACCTTGGTGTGGGGGTCGCCGGACATCAGCTGGTGGGTGATCTCCGCGTTCGCCCGCAGCCAGCGTTCCCGCAGCCGGGACTCCTCGTACAGGCGGGCGTTGTCGATCGCGACGCCGGCCGCCACGGCCAGCGTCGACAGCACCGACTCGTCCTCCTCGTCGAACTGCACGCCGCCGCGCTTCTCCGTCAGGTACAGGTTGCCGTAGACCTGGTCGCGCACCCGGATGGGGACGCCGAGGAAGCTGTTCATCGGCGGGTGATGAGCGGGGAAACCGTACGACGCGGGGTGCTGGGAGATCTTCGCCAGCCGCAGCGGTACGGGGTGGCGGATCAGCTCGCCGAGGATGCCGTGGCCCTCCGGGTAGGAGCCGATCTCGGCGACCTGCTCCTCGGTCACACCGATCGTGTGGAAGGCCGACAGGGCCTTGCCGTCCGGGGCGATCACGCCGAGCGCGGCGTACTCGGCGTCGACCAGTACCGCCGCCGCCTCGACGATGCTGTGCAGGGCCTGCTCCAGCTCCAGCTCCCGGCCCACCGAGAGCACCGCCTCCAGCAGGCTGTGCACCCGGTCACGCATGCCCCGGGCCGCGTCCAGCCGCGCCTGAAGCTCCTCCAGCAGCTCGTCCAGCCTCAGCTGCGGCAGTCGTACGCGGGCCTCCCGGGACTCTTCAGCGCTTGCCACCGGTGCTTCTCCAAAGATCGCCTGGCCACACCAAGGGGATCCCCTTCGGTCAGGTCCCACGCTATCGGCCGGAGCCGGACGAGGACATGGGAGCAGGTCGCGGTGGTGCCGGCGGTCAGGGACGGAGGGGCAGCCCGTTCAGCCCGTACAGCGGGCGTCCGCCGACGAGTTCGCGTCCCGTCACCAGTTCGGCCTCGACCCGGACGAAGACGTCGGCCGGGTCGGGCACCCAGGAACGCGGGCCGGTGCGGGCGAGGCGCTCGTGTTCGGCCGGGTCGGTCACCACGGTGGCCGTGCCGGTGACGACGACGCTCCAGCCGGAGTGCGCGGCGGCGTCGACCTCGTCGGCCTCGAAGGCGACGACCGCTCCGTCGATCGCCCGCACCAGCTCCGAGGCCGCCGAGGTGCGCAGCAGTACCGCGCCGTCCTCGTGCAGGGAGAAGTTGACCGGCAGTACGGCGGGCAGGGCCTGACGCGTGTGGACGATCCGGCCGACGGGCACCCGCGCCAGCAGGCGCAGGCACTCCGGCCGTTCCAGTTCGCGGAATCCGTCGTGGGGATACATCAGCCAGTCCGTCTCTCGCCCGGTTCAGCGGTCGTGGTGTACGGAGTCGGTCCGCCCTTCACGGCGTCGATCCGGAGGGTGAGGGGCCATCGGTCGCCTCGCGGCGGGCGGAGTCCCTCACCGCGTGGTGATCCGGCGGCCGGTGATGCCGAGAGGATCGACGCGCACCCACTCCTCACGGTCGCCACCGGCCCACGGGGTGCTGAACGCCCGCCGCGCCAGCAGCCGTACGGCGTCGGCATCCGTCACAGTCCGCGCACGGCCGGTCACCAGCACGCTCCAGCCCTCGCTGAACGCGTCGTCGACCCGGTCCACCTCGAAGGAGACCCGGCAGCCGGACGCCTGGGACGGCGTCGAGCCCGGAGCGGTCCTGAACACGATCGCGCCGTCCACCACGCTGTAGTTGACGGGCACGATGAGGGGTCCGGACGCGGTCGGCACCGCGATCCTGCCCACCCCGTGCGTGGCCAGCAGGGCGCGGCACTCCTGTGGCGTCAGTTCGGTGAACTCGGGTGCTCGGGCGGCCCGCCCACGGCCGGGCGGCAGCTCGGTGGCGCCTCCGGTGAGCTGTGTCGCGGTGGTGTGCAGGACGTCCGCCAGTTGACGCAGCACGCCCGTGCCCGGTGCGGCGACGGAGTGCTCCTCCAGGTATTGGAGGTAGCTCGGTGCCATGCCCGCGCGGACGGCCGTCTCCTGCCGGGAGAGACCGAGTTCCGCCCGCCGGGTGGCGATACGGTTCCCGAGATCACCCACGGCGTGGCCTTCCGCCACGTTCGACGGGACCTGTTCGTTCATGGCCGTCACCTCTCTCGTCGGGTCGCCCGGCCGGCGACTGCCTGGCGCTCCGCCTCCCCGATGCGGAAGGTCTCCGGGCCGCGGAAGACGTACCCCTGCAACCAGCTTGTCCAGGTCCGCCGCTCCCCGCTTGGGCCGGTCGGTCCCCATCGCGTGGCCGTACGGGGTCGTGACGGCCGGCGGTCGGGCGGAGCGGCCCCGACCGAACGGCCGACGGGTCCGAGCGGCCCTGATGCGGCACCGTCTCCCCACGCTTTAGCATCGGCCCACAGGAGGTGCGTGATGGCGACGCTGCTGTCCGTCAACGTGGGGATGCCCGAGGACGTCGCCTGGCAGGGGCGGACGGTACGCACCGGAGTGTGGAAGTCTCCCGTGCCGGGGCCGCGGCTGGTGCGGCGGTTGAACGTCGTCGGCGACGGACAGGGGGACCTGGCCGGACACGGCGGCGAGATCCGTGCCGTACTCGTCTACCAGCTGGGGTCCTACCAGTACTGGCGGAAACAACTCGGCCGCGACGACCTGGACTTCGGAAGTTTCGGGGAGAACTTCACCGTCGACGGACTGGCCGACGAGGAGGTGTGTGTCGGCGACCGCTACCGCATCGGCGAGGCGGAGTTCGAGGTCACCCAGCCCCGTGTCACCTGCTACCGCCTCGGCATGCGCCTCGGCGAACCCACGCTGCCCTCCCTCCTGGTCGCCCACCACCGCCCGGGCTTCTACCTCCGGGTGCTCACCGAGGGGCACGTCGAGGCGGGCGACGAGATCATCCTGACCCGCAAGGGCCCTGAGAAGCTCAGCGTCGCCGACATCGACGCGCTGCTCTACCTCCCCCACCGCGACACCACGAAGCTGCGCAGAGCGCTCAACATCCCCGCATTGAGCCCCGGTTGGCGGCAGTCGTTCCGCGAACTCGCCGATGCGCCGCAGCCGGAAGCGGAGTCGGGACGACCGGGACCGGAACGCCCGGGACCGGGGTGGCCGGGCTTCAGGCGCCTGCGCGTCGCCCGGATCGTCCCCGAGACCCCGACCGTCTCGTCGGTCTATCTGGGCACCGTCGACGGCACCCCGCTGCCCGAGGCCCGTCCCGGCCAGTACCTCTCTCTGCGCCTCGCCGTCGGCGGTGCCACCGCCCCCGTGGTGCGCAGCTACTCCCTCTCCTCCGTACCCACCGCCGACACCTACCGCATCAGTGTCAAACACGAGCCGCACGGCAGAGCCAGCGACTACATTCACACGGCTCTCCGCTCCGGGGACCTGGTGGAGGTCGCCGCCCCGCGCGGAACGTTCGTGCTCGAAGAGGGCAGCCGTCCGATCGTCCTCGTCTCCGCCGGGATCGGTGCCACGCCGGTACTGGCCATGCTCGACCGGCTGGCCGCCGTACGGGACTCCCGCCCGGTCTGGTGGATCCACACCGCCCGCGACCCCGCTCACCATGCCTTCGCGGAAGAGACCCGCGCCCTCCTGGCCCGGCTTCCCCACGCGCACGAGCACGTCTACTACACGGCGCAGGGCATCAACTCCCCCGCGCCGCACGTCACTTACGGGCGTCCGACCGCCGGGGCGCTCGCGGCCATCGGGGTTCCCGCCGACGCCGACGTGTATGTCTGCGGTCCGCCCGGCTTCATGGCCGACGCGGAGGCCCGTCTGCGCGCTCATGGCGTGCGGCCCGAGCGGATCCACACGGAACTGTTCGGTGCCCTGGCGGCCGTCAACCCCGGTGTCACGCCGACCGCCGTGGTGCCTCCGCACCAACCGTCCGGTCCGGCGGGCCCCGGCCCGCTCGTCACCTTCGCGCGCAGCGGGATCACGACGCCCTGGTCACCCGCTCACGCCTCCCTCCTCGATCTCGCCGAGGCCTGTGACGTCCCCACCCGCTGGTCCTGCCGCACCGGCGTCTGCCACACCTGCGTCACCCCTCTCGTGTCGGGCGACGTCACCTACGCACCGGAACCACTCGAACGTCCCGAGTCCGGCACGGTCCTCGTCTGCTGCGGCGAACCGGCCACCGAAGTCGTCCTCGACCTCTGAATCCGTCGGGGCGGTACGCCGAGGTGTCGCGGCCGTCTGCGCGCGACACCCGCCCGGCCACTGCCACCTGGCCCCTCCCGCGCCGGACGCGGCGACCGGCTGACCGGCTGACCGGCTGACCGGCTGACGGTGCCAGCTGGCCCCGCGGCTTCCCTCGCACCTGGAAGGCGGAGCCTCCCCCACCATTGACAGGGACCCGCCAAGTCAGTTCACTGCCCAGGACGGGTATGGACCAGGGCTCGACTCCCAACAAGGGTGGTTGAAGTGCCTTCACCACAGGCCGACAACGTTGTCAGATCCCGGCTCGCGGGCTTCCTGCTGACCGTCGCGCTCGCGTGCGCGGCGCTGGTCCCCACCGCCGCTCCCGCCGCGGCGGCCCCTCAGGTGTGCGTGCTGGCCTGTGACACGCTGGACCCGTCACAGGCCCGCCAGGAGACCTTCCCGGTGCCCGACCAGGACCTCAACGGCCGCCGCCTGGAACTGCACGTGTCCGACGCCGACGACATGGCGTGGGCCAGCATCGACAACGGCGCTACCGGTGACTCGGTCTGGCTGGACCGTTCCTGGGACGGCGGCGCCACCTGGGAAGGACTGCTCGGCAAGGCGAGCGTTCCCGGCACCTGGACCGGCACCAGGACACTGATGTACGCCATCACCGACCCGCGCGGCCACCGACGCGGGCTGGTGCGGGCCTGCGGCGACGCCACAGGCGTCGGCTGCACGAACTGGGTCTACCCCACCGTCTGCGACACCCTCTGCGACGGCACCGACCCGGGCCGGGCGGCCGGCGACGACCAGCCGGTGCCGTCGACCACCCTCTACGGCCGCACCGTCCGACTCCACGTCGACCAGCGCGACTCCACGGCCTGGGCGAGCATCGACACCGGCGGCGCGGGTGACGAGATCTGGCTCGACCGCTCCTGGGACGGCGGCTCGACCTGGCCGGACGGTTCCTCGCTCGGCCGCACCAGCACGCCGTCCGGTGCCACCGGCACCCGTACCGCGATGTTCGCCACCCGTGACCCGCGCGGCCTCCTCTACGGCGGCGCGGTCCGCGCCTGCGGCCGGGAGGCCGGCCACAACGAGGGCACCTGCACGGCGTGGGCCAGGCCCGTACCGACCAGGGCGCGCGCGGCGGCCGACGCGCTCATGACGTCGTACGACCCCTACGACGGCTGGTGGCCCGGCAGTTGGTGGAACTCCGCCGCCACCCTCACCGCCCTCGTCGACTTCGCGAGGACCACCGGTACGCACGACTACGACTGGGTCATCGCGCGCACCTTCGACCGGAACAGGGGCCGGTTCGCCGCCGGCGTGCGCGGCACGGACCCGATCGAGGGCGACTTCGTCAGCCGCTCGATCGACGACTCGGGCTGGTGGGCCATCGCGTGGGTGGACGCCTACGACTACACCGGTGACGTCCGGTACCTCGACGAGGCCGTCACGATCGCGAGTTACGTCCAGCAGTACTGGGACCCGGGCACCTGTGGCGGCGGTGTGTGGTGGGACCGCGAACGCACCTACAAGAACGCCGTGACCAACGGGCAGTACCTGTGGCTGACCGCGGCGCTGCACCAGCGCGTCGCGGGTGACACCGTGTGGCTCCAGCGGGCGAGGACGGCCGCCGACTGGTACCGGTCCAGCGGGTTGATCGGCTCCTCGGGTCTGGTGAACGACGGACTGACCGCGTCCTGCGCCAACAACGGTGGCACCGTGTGGAGTTACAACCAGGGACTGGCCATCGGCGGCTTCACCGAACTGTGGCGGGCGACCGGCGACAGCTCCCTCCTGAGCACCGCGCGGATCCTGGCCGACGCCGCGACGACCAGTACGCGGCTGACCGTGGACGGGGTGCTCACCGAGTCCTGCGATGCCGGGTCGGCCTCCTGCGACGACAACCAGAAGCAGTTCAAGGGCATCTTCCTGCGGAACTTCGCCGACCTCGCGCGGGCCACCGGCTCGGGCGTCTACGGCGGTTACGTGCAGCGGCAGGCGGAGACGCTGTGGGCGCGGGACCGCACCTCCCTCAACACCCTCGGCGCGCGCTGGGCCGGATCGAGCCCCAACCAGACCGACTGGCGCACCCAGGCCTCCGCCCTGGAGGCGCTCACCGCCGCCGTGGGCTGACGGCAGCGGAGGGGCGTTTCAGGCCGTCGCCTCGCGGATGCGCGCCAGCAGGGTCCGCAACCGGGCACGGTCCTCCGGGTCCAGTCCGGCCGTCGCCTCCGCGAGGGCGCGGCGGTCCACCCGCTCCCCCGCCCGGTGGCACTCCCGGCCCCTGTCGGTGAGGCGGAGCAGGAACGCGCGGCGGTCGTGCGGGTGGCGGACGCGTTCCACCAGACCGTCGCGTTCCAGGCTGTCGACGATGCTGGTCGTGGTCCGTGCCGCGACTCCCGTCATCTCACTCAAGTCCCGCATGCGCAGCGGCTGTTGGGCTCGGGCGAGCATCCGCAGGGTGCGCAGTCGGGCGACCGACGCCCCGTCGGCGCGCAGCCGGATCTCCACGAACTGGCGCAGCCGGTGCGTCGTCTCGAAGAGCTCGTCGACCAGGACGTCGCTGCTGCCGTGCACTGCCATGGCGTTCCCCGTTCCGTGGTGACGTCCGAGTCTACGAGGTACCGAACTTCTGTGAGTACACACATAGTGAGTATGCTCAGCATGTGCTGCCGTTCCGACGCCCTCCCGTCCCGCCCGCTCTCTCCGTCCCGCGCTCCCGCCCCGGCCAACGCCTGGTCGTGCCCGTCATGTGCGTGTGTGTGACCTTCATAGCGATCGTCGACGGCGCGATCACCACCGTGGCGCTGCCCTCGATCGCTCGTCAGTTCGGGCTGACCACGGCCGCCCTGGACGGGGTGGTGGTGGTCTACCCGGTCTGCCTGGCCATGGCCATCCCCGCCTCCGCGTGGCTGGTCGAACGGTTCGGCGCCAAACGGGTCCTGCTCACCGCCCTGTTGGCCTTCCTCGGCTCGTCCCTGCTGTGCGGCGCCGCCCCCGACCTCGGCCGGCTCGTCGCCTTCCGCGCGGTCCAGGGGCTGTCCGCCGGGGTGCTCTTCCCCGCCTCCTCCGCGTTGCTCTTCAGCACCTTCGACTCGTGGGAGCAGGTGCGGATTTCGCGGTACATGATCATCCCGCAGCAGATCGCCCCGGCCGCCGCCCCGATCCTCGGCGGGCTGCTGGTGGACCACCTGTCCTGGCGCTGGGTGTTCTACGTCAACCTGCCGGTGGGGCTGCCCGCCGTCCTCTTCGGAGCGCTGTTCCTGGCCGAGCACCGCGGCCACCGGCCCGGCCGCTTCGACCTCACCGGGCTGCTGCTGAGCGCTGCCGCGCTGGGCGCCGTGATGTTCGGCATCTGCGAGGGCCCCAACCGCGGCTGGTCCTCGGTCGCCGTCGTCACCGCCCTCGTCGCCGGCACGGTCCTGCTCGCCGCCGCCATCGTCTTCGAACTGCGTACCGCACAGCCGCTGTTGAAGCTCCGCCTCTTCACCGACCGGCTCTTCCGGGACACCAACCTGATCAACCTGGTGGGTCTGGTTCCGATCATGGGCGCGATGTACCTCGGCCCGCTCTTCATCCAGCAGGGTCAGGGCCGTACCGCGCTGGAGTCCGGCACCAGCACCTTCCCCGAGGCCTTCGGTGTCCTGCTGACCGTCCAGATCGCCGGCGTCCTCTACTCCCGCGTCGGCCCCCGGATCATCGTCGGCTGCGGCCTGGCCTGGGTGGCGGCGGTCCTGCTGCTCTTCGCCACCTGCGACGCGCACACCGGTCTGTGGACCTTCCGGGCCTACATGCTGCTGCTCGGCATCGGAATGGGCGGGGTCTTCATGCCGACCACGGTGGCCTCGCTGGCCACCGTGGCCCGGCGCGACCTGGCCCAGGCCTCCACCCTCAACACCGTCGTACGGCAGACCGGAGGCGCCCTCGCTCCGGCGGCGGTGACCACCGCCCTGGTCCTCGGCACCCCTGCCGCCGCCGCGGCGAACCCGCCCGTCACCGCCTACCAGCACGCCTACCTCGTCCTCGCCGCCCTCGCCGCGGCCACCGCGCTCTTCGCCTTCACGCTCCCCGACGGCGCGGCCCGAGCCGCCGCCCGTGCCACCACGACGGTCGGCCGGACGAAGCCGGTGGCACGTCGGCGTGTGGACGCCGCCTGAGCCGACCGACGGCCCGGCGGCCACGTGTCCGGCGGGCCGGCGCGCGACCCGGACCGCCGCCTCACCCGGCCCCGGCGCAGCGGCTCAACTGCCGTTGGGGCGGCGGCACTTGGAGTGGGGCGGGCACATGGACCGCCCCACTCCCGCCGCTGCCGCTACGGCCGGTTCTGGTGTACCGCTACGGCCGGTTCTCGTGCCCGGGGTCGTCGCCCATCTGCCGCCTGAGCTGCTCCTGGGCGGAGTCGACCTGGCGGCTGTGCTTGTTCTGGGTCTTTTTGTCGACGTAGTCACCCGCCTTGTCCACACCCTGTCCGGCCTGGTCCTCGTGGCCCTTCATCATGTGCTTGAGCTTGTCCATCATGCCCATCGGGACTCCTTCCGCCGAAAGCTGTCCATCTCAGCATCGCGGCCTGTCGCACGGACCGCATCCGCTGGCGTGCGGGGCGCGGGGAACCCCGTCGGCCGGAGGTCAGCCGTGCAGCGCACGGTAGGCCGCCGCCGCCCCGGGGTGCAGGGCGATCCTCCCGGTGCCGATGAGGCTGCCGACGTCCAGGAACTGCGTGCCGACGGCGTTGCCGGGGACGAGCGCGCCGGCGCGCAGGACGAGCAGGCGGGTGAGCGCGCCGGCGACGTCCCGAGGGAGGTCGGAACGGCACACCAGCAGGTTGGACACGCCGATGGTGGCAACCCCGCCGGCCCTCCGGTACGCGCTCTGCGGCAGGGGCACCTCCTCCAGACCCGACCCGGCCCGCCCGGCCCGGCCGCCGAGCCTGGGCAGCAGCCCGGCCAGCGGCAGGAACCGTAGACCGGGCTGCTCGTCCAGGTCGGAGAGGGTGGGCAGCGGCACACCGCCCGCGACCAGCAGGGCGTCCACCGAGCCCGTCCGCATCGCGTCCGCCGCGGCGGCGAGCGGGAGATGGCGCACGGGGACGTCGGTGCCCGGGGCGAGACCGGCGGCGTGCAGGATCTGTTCGCCGAGGACGGCCGCGCCCGATCCGGCCGCGCCGAGCGAGACGGTGTGTCCGGCCAGGTCGGACACGGCGCGGACGGGGGAGTCGGCGCGGACGACGAACTGGAGGTAGGTCTCGTACACCCTGCCGATCGCGCGCAGCGGCACCGGCCGGGGGAAGAGGTCGGTGCCCAGGGCCGCCCGCGCGGTGTCGGTGAGGACGAGGGCGAGGTCGGCGCGGTGGTCGCGGAGCAGTTCGATGTTGGTGACACTGCCCGCGGTGGTGATGACGCGGCAGCTCAGACGGGGGTACGCGGCCCGGAGTCCGGTGGCGAGGAGGTGGCCGAAGGCCTCGTAGAACGCGGTGGGCTCGCCGGTCGCGATGCGCAGTACGCCGGTCGGTCCGGGGCGTTGCCGGGAGACGTCGCCGGTGAGCGCGGAGCCGAGGGCGGCCACGGCGGCGGAGCCGAGGGCGGCGTGCAGGAGGGCGCGGCGGCCGACGGGGGCGGGGTGGCCGGTCATCGCGCCGCGCCGGTCACGGCTCGCGGTACGGAGACCCTGGCCCGAAGCCCGTGCGGCCGTACCGCCGTCAGCTCCAGTCGCCCGCCGCGTCCGGCCAGCAGCTGTTCGACGATGGCCAGCCCCAGCCCCGTGCCGGCCGTCCCGTTTTGCTGCCGGCGGCCCGAGCGCCAGAACCTCGTGGTGGCGAGCGCGAGTTCGTCCGGTGCGAGGCCGGGGCCGTCGTCCGTGACCGTGAGGACCGCGCACCGCTCCTCGGCCGCGCAGCGCAGGGAGATCTCGGCTCCGGGCCCCGCGTACTTGATGGCGTTGTCGAGGAGGACGTCGGTGATCTGGGCGAGTTCGCGGTCGGTGCAGCCGGCCATGACCGGGGTCGGGCCGGCCCCGAGCGTGAGGCGTGCGCCGGCGCGCCGGGCGAGCGGCTCCCACAGGCGGTACCGCGCGGCCGTCACGGCGGTGGCGTCGCAGTGGGCGTCCGAGTCGTCGGCCATCGCGAGCTCCCCGGCGCGGTGTTCGGCGGTGGCGAGGGCGAGCATGTCGTCGAGGAGGGTCTCCAGGCGGTCCAGCTCCGTGGTGACGCCGGTGTACATGCGGTCGGCGGAGGCGGGGAGGTGGGTGTGCAGGGCGTCGACGCGCAGCCGGAGCGCCGCCATGGGGTTGCGCATCTGGTGCGAGGTGTCGGCGACGAGCCGGCGTTGCTGTTCCAGGGCGGCGGTGACGGTGCGTGCCATGCGGTTGAAGCCGATCGCGAGCTGGCGCAGCTCGGGCGGCCCGCCGACGGGGGTCTCCCGGCTCGGGCGAAGCCGGGAGTCGGGGAGGGTCCGGTCGGGTGGGAGTCCCGCGGCGAGCCGGCCGACGGCGCGGTCGAGGCGGCGCAGCGGGCTGACCACCCACCCGGTGGCGGCCCGGGCGAGGACCGTGCAGGCGACGGCGACCAGGGCGGTGCCCGCGAGTACGGCGGCCCAGCGGCGGGTGACGTCCCGCGCCGCGGTCGCGACGGAGGCCCGCAGCACGACGGCCCCGGAGACCCGGGTGCCGGTCCCGGCGGGCTCGGCGAACATCCGGTGCCCGCGCGACCAAGGGCGCAGGGCGGCCGTGGGATGTGCCGTCCGGTTGCTCAGCGCCGCGTCGAGGAGCCGGGCCACGGCGGGATCGGCGGCGCGCATCCCGCCGGTCTGCACGACGGGGTCGCGGCGGGTGTCGGTGACGACGAGTGGCTCTCCGTACAGCTGTGTGTAGCGTCGCGCCTCGGCGGTCAGGGCCGCGGTGTCGCCGGTGGAGGCGGCCTGGTCCATGAGGGACGCGAAACGGTCGAGGTCGGTGCTGCGGGCGAGGACCAGCTGCTGGGTGCGGTCGGAGGCGGTGAACAGCAGCAGCGGCACGGCGAACGCGGCGACCGCGATCACGACGAACAGCAGCAGTACGGCCTGGACCCTGGTGCGCATGGTCCGGCCCTCAGTCCCCGGGGGTGGCGTCGTCACCGAAGCGGTAGCCGAAGCCCCGGATCGTGGTGAGGAGTGCGGGGCGGCGCAGCTTGGCGCGCAGCTGGGTGAGGTGGACGTCCAGGGAGCGGGAGACCGCGTGGTGGGTGTCGCCCCACACCTCGTCCAGGAGCTGCTCGCGGCTGACCGCCCGGCCCGCCCGTCCGGCCAGAACGGCGAGGATGTCGAACTCCTTGGTGGTCAGCTCGACCTCCGTGCCGGCGACCCGGACCCGGCGCGCGTCGACGTCCACCTCGATGTCACCGGCGCGGACCGTCCGTACCGGCGGGCCGCCGCGCGCCGCGTGCCGCCGGGTGACGGCGTCGATCCGGGCGAGCAGCTCGGCGAGCCGGACCGGCTTGACGAGGTAGTCGTCGGCGCCCAGCCGCAGTCCCCGGACGACCGAGCGTTCGTCGCCGCGGGCCGTGAGGATGACCGCGGGCAGGTCGCTCACCGCCCGGAGCGCCCGCAGCACGTCCAGGCCGTCGGTGTCGGGCAGGCCCAGGTCGAGAAGGAGCAGGTCGGAGCTGCGGTGGTAGGTCAGCACGTCCCGGCCGTACCGGACCCGTCTGGTGATGTGGCCGTGGTCGTAGAGGACCTCGACGAGCGCCGCGGCGACGCCGTCGTCGTCCTCGGCCAGCAGTACCTGCACCGGGCCCACCTCGTTTCAGCCACTTCGGTCTTCGCAACCGAATGTAGACCACACCGACCGGGGACCCGCCGCTGTGTTAAGGGCAGGTTAGTTCTGTGTGCGGGTCTCTCGCCTGCGAGTTCGCCGTGGAGCCAGGCTGCACGGCACCCAGCAGCCCGAGAAGGACGCCGTAATGATCATCGACTGTCACGGTCACTACACGACCGCCCCGCCGGCCCTGGAGGCGTGGCGCGCCCGGCAGACCGCCTCCCTCACCGATCCGTCGGTGGCGCCCGCCCGCGCGGATCTGCGCATCAGCGACGACGAGCTGCGCGAGTCCATCGAGCCGAACCAGCTGCGGCTGATGGACGAGCGCGGTATCGATCTCACGGTCTTCTCGCCGCGCGCCTCGTTCATGGCCCACCACATCGGAACGTTCGCCACCTCCGCCGCCTGGGCGGCGATCTGCAACGAACTCTGCCACCGGGTGGCCCGGTTGTATCCGGAGCGCTTCGCCGCCGCCGCGATGCTGCCGCAGTCCCCCGGCGTCGACCCGGCCACCTGCGTCCCCGAACTCACGCGCTGTGTCAAGGAGTTGGGTGCCGTCGCGGTGAATCTCAACCCGGACCCCTCGGGCGGTCACTGGACCGCCCCGCCGCTCACCGACCGCTCCTGGTACCCCGTGTACGAGAAGCTGGTCGAGTACGACATCCCGGCGATGATCCATGTCAGTACGAGTGTCAACCCGGCCTTCCACACCACCGGCGCGCACTACCTCAACGCCGACACCACGGCGTTCATGCAGCTGGTCCAGGGTGACCTGTTCGCCGACTTCCCGACCCTGCGGTTCGTCATCCCGCACGGCGGCGGCGCCGTCCCCTACCACTGGGGCCGCTTCCGGGGACTGGCGATGGCGCTCGGCAAGCCACCGCTGGAACAACACGTCCTGCGCAACGTCTACTTCGACACCTGCGTCTACCACCAGCCGGGCTCCGACCTCCTCTACGACGTCATACCGGCCCGCAACATCCTCTTCGCCTCGGAGATGATCGGCGCCGTACGGGACATCGACCCGTGTACCGGCCACCACTTCGACGACACCCGTCGCTACGCGGAGGCCGCCCAGCTGTCCGCGGAGGACCTGGCGGCGGTCCATGAGCACAACGCCCGTTCCGTGTACCCGCGTCTGGACGCGCTGCTCAAGAGTCAGGGCCGGTGAGGCACATGAGCACTCCTTCCGCGCGGACGCCTCTCGCCCCGAAAACGCCCGGCTGGCTGGACTGGTACCAGAATCCCTCCGAGCCCGCGTTCCGGCTGCCGCCGGGAACCGTGGACACCCACTGCCATGTCTTCGGCCCGCAGGCGGAGTTCCCGTTCGCGCCGGAGCGCAAATACACCCCGTGCGACGGCGGCAAGGACGAACTGTTCGCGCTCCGCGACCACTTGGGCGTGGCCCGCAACGTCGTCGTACAGGCCACCTGCCACGGCGCGGACAACGGCGCCATGCTCGACGCCGTCCGCGCGGCGGGCGGCCGGGCCCGCGGCATCGCGACCGTTCGTCCGGACATCGACGAGCGGGAGCTGCTGGCACTCGACGCGGCCGGCGTGCGCGGCGTGCGCTTCAACTTCGTACGGCGTCTCGTCGACACCTCGCCCGAGGACGAGCTGCGGACGATCGCCAAGAGGATCGCCCCGCTCGGCTGGCACGTCGTCCTCTATTTCGAGAGCGTCGACCTGCCCGAACTGGAGGGTTTCTTCGGGTCGTTGCCCACCCCTCTGGTGGTGGACCACATGGGACGCCCGGACGTCACCCGGCCGGTGGACGGCCCGGAGTTCACCCGCTTCCTGCGCTTCGTGGAGGCCAACGACGCGTGGGTGAAGGTGACCTGCCCCGAGCGCCTGAGCGTGACCGGGCCCGCCGCGCTGAACGGCGAACGGCGCGCCTACGACGACGTCGTGCCCTTCGGCCGCCGCGTCCTGCGGGAGTTCCCGGACCGCGTGCTGTGGGGCACCGACTGGCCGCACCCCAACCTCACCGACCACATGCCGGACGACGGCCTCCTCGTGGACCACGTGCCCCGGGTAGCGGTCACCGAGGAGCAGCGGCACCGGCTCCTCGTCGCCAACCCGATGCGCCTGTACTGGCCCGACGAGCAGGTCTGATCACCCAACTCCCGCACAAGCCACCCCACTTCGACAAGGGCCGCCCATGCGACACTCCAACGCGCTGAACCGACTTGACCGGCTCCCGATCTCCCGGTTCCACCGAGTCACCCTGCTCGCCGTCGCCTTCGCGTACTTCTTCGAGTTCGCGGACATCAACAGCTTCGCCACCACCGCCCCGAAACTGGTCAAGCTCTGGGGCCTGACGGTCAATCAGATCGCCTACGTCACCTCGCTGTCGTTCGTCGGCATGTTCCTCGGCGCGATCGTCGCGGGGTCGATCGCCGACCGGTGGGGCCGTAAACGGGCGCTGCTGTGGACGACGTTGTTCTTCGGCGTCTCCTCGTTCGCGGCCGTCTTCTCCTGGAACCTGGCCTCCCTCGGCGTGTTCCGCGTGCTGACCTCGGCGGGCCTGTCGGCGATGACCGTGGTGGGGGTCGTGTACGTCAACGAGCTGTACCCGTCGGCGACCCGCGGCAAGTACCAGGCGTACGCCATCGCCCTCGGCATCTGCGGCACACCCGTCACCAACCTCATCGCGAGCGCGGTCGTGCCGCTCAACGACTGGTCGTGGCGGCTGGTCTACCTCTGGGGCTCCCTGGGCATCCTGCTCGTCCTGTTCACCCGCCGCCTCACGGAGTCACCGCGCTGGCTGGAGAGCCAGGGCCGGCACACCGAGGCGGACGCGATCCTGACGCGGATCGAGGCGAGCGTCACCGAGGAGCAGGGCCCCCTGCCCGAGCCCGCGCCGCCCGTCGAGGAGGCACCGTCGTCGAAGGCGCCGCTGCGGCTGCTCCTGCGCAAGAAGTACCTGTTCCCGACGCTGCTGCTCACCGTGGTGTGGACCACGCAGACCATCGGCTTCTTCGGCTACTCCAGCTGGGCGCCCACCCTGCTGGCCAAGGAGGGCTTCAGCGTCGAGAAGTCCGTCTTCTACGTGGCCCTGACGACGATCGGCGCACCGCTCGGCTGCTATCTCGCGTCCCTCATCACCGACCGGTTCGAACGCAAGTGGTGCCTGGTCGCCTTCGGCGCGGTGATCGCGCTCTGCGGCCTGCTGTACGGGCTCACCTTCGACCCGCTCCTCATCGTGGTGTTCGGCTTCCTGGTCAACCTCTTCGAACGCGGCTACACCGCCCTCGCCTACGCCTACTCCCCCGAACTCTTCGACAACCGGAGCCGCTCGCTGGGAACCGGCGTCTCCTACGGCCTCGGCCGGCTGTCGAACGCCGCCGGTCCGCTGATCGTCGCGGCCCTCTACAACGGCCACGGGTACCGCAGCGTCTTCTTCTTCATCGCCGGTGTGTGGGTGGTCGGTGCGATCGTCCTGGCCGTCCTCGGCCCCCGCACCCGCTCGGCCCGGCTCGCCGAGGCGGAGCGCAAACGGGTGCGCGTCCCGGCCTGACACCGGCCGAGCAGAGGTGGGGGGCGGGGACGTCGCCGTAAAGAACAAACAGAAAGGGCGGCCGGGCCGCGCAC